>DBEWTI010000135.1:0-62711 GCA_048205975.1 Collinsella sp. | reverse complement strand
ACCTGCGGCTTCATAATTAATCGATTATAAATTACGCACAAATAAAATGAAGAAAGCAGGATCAGCATCCAGTCAAGGGCAACTCGCCAAAGCTCCATTAATCGTCCGCCTCGTCAAATGCACCAAGACTCTGCAGCAGCGATTTCATCACAGCAAGATTATCTGTTCCATTAAAGAAATCATATGCACAAGATCTAAATTGACTATATTCATGATCGATTTGCTTAATAGCATCGGCTATTGATTCGGGTTCAAAGTCAACGCACTTACCGCTGCCGCTGGCCTCAACAGTTGAAACCAAGCCCGGCAAACGATTGGCAAGCGTAGGGAGGCCAAATGCTGCATACTCATATATTTTATTAGGCGCGCAAAAGGCCTTATTAAGCGATGTGTCATCATAAAGCACGACGCCAATTCGCGACCTTGCAGTAATTTCCAAATGCTTTGGCGCTGGAACAAAACCATACACAAAAGTATCCGGGTAAATCTCCTTCATTCGTTCAGTCGTACCGTAGCGATCTTTTCCCATAAGAACGAAAGCGTAATCAGACTCCATCATACGAAGAGCCTCAGCGATGGGCGCAACATATTCAGGACGCTGGAATAGTCCCTGGTAAAGAAGGATCTTTCTTCCGTCAAGCTCATGCAAGATCTGCTTTGTGACGTTTGTCGAAACAGAGGGGATTTCACCCGATTTGAGCCCGTATGGCTTGTTCGGGAAAACTGAGGGAAGCGAATTCAGCCCCCATTTAATTTTCATATAGTAGGCACGATTTAACTCGCAACACGTAACTGCAAGAGCCTTGCGACAAACCGCCGCAAATAGTCGTTCTTTTGTCGGTTGATCATCACACAGCTCAAGCGCCGTGGCCACATAGGGAATACCGGAAAGTGCCCCGTAAAGCGGAAGCGCGGATTCAGCAGTTCCAAACCAGATAAGATAATCCATTGGCTCTTTTTTTAGGCGAGTGAGAACGGCTTTGCGGAAATGAGCCCAGTTATTCAATGTATCCAGTTTTCCGCCAACGGTCAGATGCGGATCAACGAGCTCCGTAAAAGGAATGCCCTCGCTTTTTAAAATTTCCTTAGCCGTATCCTTGCTGGAACCAAACCAGACTTCAATCTGCACGCCCAAATCTTTAATCATTCTTATTTGTGACATGCAGGGGGGATAGAACGCTAAGTCCGACTTAACGATATATATAATCCTCTTAAACATATAACCCCTCGTAAAGATTGATAACCCTCTTTGCGTAAGTCTCATAGCTTCGGTCTTCTTGGAGAGAAGGCACCAAGAGGCTGGTTGATTCACAAAGCTTTTCGTAATATCTGCTATCTTCTAGCTTGGAAATCGCCTCGCAAAGAGAGGAAGCATCGCCATTTTTAAATAGGAGACCATTTTCACCATCCTTGATATATGCAATAGCTCCACAGGTATCCGGAACGATTGATGGAATACCAGAGGTGAGCATGGCTTCAAGGCACACCAAAGGCGAAGCTTCATACCAAGATGAAGTCATCACCAAGGCTTTAGTTGTTTTGAACTGTTCAGCGAGAACATCCTTATCACACCAACCCAAAAAATTTAGATTTGGATAAGCGTCTCTTAGCCTCTCGAACTCAGGACCAAATCCACATAACGTTCCTGGCAAGCCCAACGATGTGAGAGCCCTGCAAAACAACTCGGGGTTCTTCTCCTTATCGAAACGACCCACAAACAAGTAACCGCTCTTTTCAGACGGTATACCAGGCGAAAACTCTCCTTCAACAGAAATAGGATTGGGGAGAATGCACGGCATGCCATCATCGAATTCACTCCCGCGCATAATATCGTAGGTAAAATCCGAAAGGTAACAGAACGTTGGATGAGCACGCCTGATTGAGCGATTTTGAAGAGCGATGCGAGCCACTCGATACAGCTTCTGTCCATAGCTTCTCTTATCACAATTGCATTGGATGCACTTTGCGGAACATGGTTTCAAATGGCAGATTTCATGCTTCTTAAAATCATAAAACCCACCATTAGGGCATACAAGAAAATATTCATGGAGTGTAACGAGCACGTTAAAGCCTAAATCGGCGATAGCATCAAAAATTGATGATGAAAGCGCATGAGTCCATGAATGGACATGCACGACAGTGTCATCAGGATTATATTCGTTTAATAGAGAGCAAAACTTCTTATAAGTTTTACCACTGTGCAGCCCATTAATGGCACCGGAAACCTTATTAGCCGATTCGAGAAACGGCCTCTCATTTGCGACAACAACCCTAAAACCGTTAAGGCGGCTATGTATTGGCCCACAACCAGCAAAGTAAACAACGTTATACCCGCGGTCACGGAGAACCACGGCGGTGATGTAAGCGATTTGGGCGGTACCGCCAAAATTATCAGCCGTATCATCAACAATAATGACGTTTTTGACTCTTTTGTCCATCAATTTCTGTCTCCGTTTATTAGTTGCAAATAGCGCCTCAAAAGCCAATCAGCCTGCTGATCAATGTCGTAATTTGCAAATGAACCGGGAGAAGTGGATTCGCGCCCCTCATCAGACTTTTTTGAAAGAGAGCAAATCTCAGCTGCCCACACGACAGGGCTATCAATCGGCAAGAACTTGCATTCCCCCGTAACGTCCACTTCACGCGTAATCGCATCACTTAGCAGACACGACAGGCCAGACACCTGTGCCTCGACGCCGACGAGGCCCAGGCCTTCGTAAAGGCTTGGCAGAACGAACGCATCAAACGCTTGGTACAAACGATTGACATCGCTTCTTTGTCCCAGAAACTTAACACGATCGGTAAGGCCGCGTTCGTCCACCAAGGCCTTTACGGAGGCCCCGGCTTCGCCGGTGCCGACAAGCAACAGGACGACATCGTCGCGGCGCTTTGCGACCTCAGTAAAGACGTCGATTAAAAACGCATGGTTCTTCTGGGCAGTAAAGCGCCCCACATGTCCAATGGCAAACTGGTTGCCGACGAGGCCCAGGTCGGCTCGCGCTTGCGCGCGAGCCTCCGCATTGAAGCGGAAGCGGTCTAAATCAATTGCGTTGTATACGACCTCGAAGTTAGCATCTTTGCCGAAAAGCCACTCACCGGCAAACCGGCTACATGCAAAGCGATGCGTCGGATACCGGTTAGATTGCGTTTTCAGCACAGCCTTAAGAGCATTCTTGGCATACTCACCCTTACCGCTCGTAGAGTGGCTATGTGCAATGCGCACAGGAACACCCACCTTTTTCGCGGCACGAAGCGGAAAGACCGAAAGCGCGTTGATGTGACTGTGGACAATCTTCCAGCCCTCTTGCTTAAAGAGACGCTGAAGCTCTCGCTGGTATTCAACAACATGCTGATAGGGCGGAATCTCAAAGACCCTGCCACCGAGCGATTCGATTTCTTCACGCGGAACGAGCGTCGAATCGGCATCAACAAGAAAGTCAAACTGCACTTTACTGCGGTCAATATGACGGTAGTAATTCATGACGACGGCCTCGACTCCGCCGCCAACCATCTTACCAACAACCTGAGCTACCCTAATCGGTTCAGTCATTTAGCAAGCACCGCCACCGGTAAAAACCTCAACGACCGTGAGGAGAACAATCTTCAGGTCCGTGATGGGGCCGCGCTTGGCGATGTACTCAAGATCGCGGCGGACCATGCCGTCAAAGTCGGTATCGTTGCGATCGGTCACCTGCCACCAGCCGGTGATACCCGGCTTCACGGCAAGGCGCTGCAAGTCGTACTCCGTGTACTCCGCCACCTCATTCGGCAGCGGCGGTCTGGGGCCCACGACGGACATCTGGCCCAGGAAAACGTTCAGGAACTGCGGGAACTCGTCGATGGAATGCTTGCGGATGAACTTCCCGATCTTGGTGACGCGGGGGTCTTCCCTCATCTTGAACATGGCGCCGACAATCTCGTTTTGATCCATAAGCTCGACGAGGCGCTCGTCGGCGTCCTTGTACATGGATCGGAACTTCCACATGCGGAAGGTTGACAGACTGCCGTCGCGGCGGGTCTGGCCCACACGGATCTGGCTGTAGAACGGGTTGCCCTCGCTCTCCAGGCGGATGGCCGCGGCGAGCACAAGGCTGGGTACGGCGATGACGGCCAGCACGCAGCCACTGAACGCAATGTCGAACGCGCGCTTGACGACCCTGTATGCCAGGCGCGAGCGGTCCCAGTCCATGATGGATTGCATGGCCTTGTAGCGACCAGCGCCCTCGCGCCGGTCCATGGCCTGCGCAATCAGCGCGGCCCCCGCGGGCGCATTATTCTCTGTTACTTCTTTAGCAGCCACAATAAAACTCACGTTCCTGTCCCCAGGAACCCCCCCCCATCTATGAATCCCAAATCAAGTAATTTGCTGGTGCAACGTCTCCCTTACGTTTTGCTGGGAACGTCGAGCGGTAGCAGCTCCCTAAAAGCGGAGTCGCCTTCGCCCACGTCTACCAGGCACCAGCGTTTATGACGGTCGATCTTTTTAACGCGGGCCTCTTGCCCCACCAAGGGACCCTGTTCTATGTGCAACACGCCGTCTTCTATGCGCGCCACGCTGTTGCGCACCACGCCGTCGTCGTCCAGCACGCTGCGGTACCAGTCCTGCGCATCGTCCGGCATGGGCATGTACGCCCGCTCCCTACTGCCGGCGATGCGGCAGTCAAAGCTCAACTGGGCTAAAGCCCTATCGAGCGCGGCGGCATCGTGCGTGGCGACGAAGAAATATTCCTTGTACATGGGTTTGGTTTGGAGCGACCAGGCGCCGTCCCGCTTAAACCAGAACTCCTTTTGCATCACAAAAGCGTTCTGCATCAGCTCGTGCGGGATAATGTGGCGGACCTTTTCGCAGGTCTCGCGCTCTTTACCATTGGGGGTGTGGACCAGATACCAGCGGACGCGGCCGTGCTGGCTGTTGGTAGTTACGCCATTAAAAGCGCCCGGCAGCTGCTCTTGGCGCCGTGCCGTCTGTTCCATGTTATCGCCCCCTTTTCTTGGCTTTGCGACACACGCAAATGCAGGGCGTTTAGAACAGGCTTCTCGCTCGTAGCTAGGCGCAGTCGCAAAAGTACAGGTTTTTGTATCTTTCAACATAGGCCATTATACAAGCAATTAATCCGCGTTTGCCCAGATTACGCAAAATGTACTGCCCGTAGATACATCTCCATACCCCTCTACAAAAACCTGTACCTTTTTGTGCAACAAAAAAAGCCGCTCAACCAGCGGCTTTTCTTATTTAGGCACTAAAAAAGGCGACCGCCCTTTGTGGACGGTCGCCTTTGTTAATTATTGTAAAGCTTGCCTTAGGCGCGAGTCTTGATCTCCTCGAGCACCTTGGCAACAAACTCGTCAACGCCCATCTGGACGGTCTCGTTGGAGCGATCGCGGACGGAAATGTTGCCGGCCTCGACCTCCTTCTCGCCCAGGATGAGCATGTAGGGCACGCGGTCGATGCTGCGGGCCTCGCGGATCT
The DNA here is from genome assembly GCA_048205975.1 of Collinsella sp. Lineage (GTDB taxonomy): Bacteria > Actinomycetota > Coriobacteriia > Coriobacteriales > Coriobacteriaceae > Collinsella. The sequence continues at coordinate 57,241 of DBEWTI010000135.1, read as the reverse complement.
TGTAGCCGATCTTCTCGTCGCGGTCGTCGCAGACCACGCGAATGCCGGCCTCCTCCAGCTTGGCGCACACCTCGTGAGCGTAGTCGCGGCTCTTCTCGGACACGGGCAGGGCCTTGACCTGCACGGGAGCCAGCCAGGTGGGGAACTTACCCGCAAAGTGCTCAATCAGAATACCGATGAAGCGCTCGATGGAGCCAAAGCACACGCGGTGCAGCATGATGGGGCGCTTCTTGGTACCGTCGGCGTCCACGTACTCCAGGTCAAAGTTGAGCGGCATCTGGAAGTCGAGCTGGACGGTGCCGCACTGCCAGGTGCGGCCGAGCGAGTCCTCCAGGTGGAAGTCGATCTTGGGGCCGTAGAAGGCGCCGTCGCCCTCGTTGACCTCGTAGTCCATGTGCAGCTGCTCAAGAGCGGTGCGCAGGCCCTCCTCGGCGCGTGCCCAGTCCTCGTCCGAACCCATGGAGTCCTCGGGGCGGGTGGAAAGCTCAACGTGGTACTTAAAGCCAAACTTCTGGTACACGGAGTCGATGAGGTTGACCACGCCCACGATCTCGTCGGTCAGCTGGTCGGGACGCACAAACAGGTGGGCGTCGTCCTGGTTAAAGCAGCGCACGCGGAACAGGCCGTGCAGGGCGCCGCGCAGCTCGTGGCGGTGCACCAGGCCGATCTCGCCAGCGCGGATGGGCAGCTCGCGGTAGGAGTGCGGCTTGGAGGCGTACACCAGCACGCCGCCCGGGCAGTTCATGGGCTTAATGCAGTACTCTTCGTCGTCGATGACGGTGGAGTACATGTTGTCCTTGTAGTGATCCCAGTGGCCACTGGTCTTCCACAGCTGCTTGTTCATGATGAGCGGCGTGGAGATCTCCACGTAGCCGGCCTTGTGGTGGATCTCGCGCCAGTAGTCCAGCAGCGTGTTCTTAAGGATCATGCCGTTGGGCAGGAAGAACGGGAAGCCGGGGGCCTCGTCTCGCATCATAAAGAGGTCCATCTCGCGGCCGATCTTGCGGTGGTCGCGCTTCTTGGCCTCCTCCAGCATATGCATGTGCTCGTCGAGCTCTTCTTTGGTGGCAAAGGCGACACCGTTGATGCGGGTGAGCATCTTGTTGTCCTTGTCGCCCTTCCAGTAGGCGCCCGAGACGCCGGTGAGCTTAAAGGCCTTGAGCGCCTTGGTGTAGCAGATGTGGGGGCCGACGCACATGTCGATGTAGTCGCCCTGCTGGTAGAAGGTAATGCGGGCGTCGTCGTCCAGGTCGCCGATGTGCTCGACCTTGTACTTCTCGCCGCGCTCCTGCATAAGGGCGATGGCCTCGGCGCGGGGCTTCTCGTACACGGTGAACTTGAGGTTCTCCTTGACGATCTTCTTCATCTCGGCCTCGATCGCGGGGAAATCGTCCTCGCTGATCTTGACGCCCTCGGGCAGGTCGACGTCGTAGTAGAAGCCGTTGTCGGTCGCGGGGCCGTAGGCAAAGTCGGCCTCGGGATAGAGGCGCTTGATGGCCTGCGCCATGATGTGCGCGGCGGAGTGGCGGATGACGTGCGTGACCTCGTCCTGCGGGAGCTCGGCCACCGAACCGTCATTGTAGAGTGCCTTCATGGGTATGTTTTCTCCTCTCGGATGCCTGGTGCAAGTGCGTGCGCCTGGCGCTGGTGCGGCGCTTGCAGGCGCGGCGTTTTTGACTTGCATCATTATAGGCAGGTTGCCTTGGTATACAAGCGCCCGCCGCACCTTAATGGCACGGCGGGCGATTTTCTACGCATGCTTCATCGTGTGGGGCGGGGTGCGTGCTTGCGGTGTGCGCGAGATGCGTGGCGCCCGGGGCTTGCGGCCGGCCCGGCGATGGATGCGTTACTGGATGCGAGTTCGGCAGTAGGGGCAGACCTTCCAGTGCGCGTCGAGCGGGCGATGGCAGCTGGGGCACACGTTGCGAACCTGGGTGTCGCACACCGGGCAGACGACAAAGTCCTTCTCGATGGGGGCGCCGCACTGCGGGCAGGTGCCGTACTGGGCAAGCTGGCGCTCGCGCAGGGCCATGTCCAGCTCCTGCTCCTCGCGGTCGGCCGCGTAGGAGTGCGGGCGCAGGACCAGGTAGGCGATGAGGCCCACAAACGGGATGAGTGCGATGATGCCCCATGCCACGTAGGCGCTGGCGCCGCGGCGGCGAGCGTCGATGAACACATAGACGACCGACAGCACATACAGGGCAATGATAAAGCCAACGAAGGCATAGATGACGCCCATAAGCTGCGGCGACATGAGCTCGGAGATGTACTTGGACATTAGGGGTACCTTTCGGGGTAGTTATAGCTCGGTCAAGTTTACCACGGGGTTTGTTTATATGGGACCACGGCTGGGCGCGGGCCCGCCGCGGACACAAACATCTCAATCTGTAACAGGTTCTGTAACAGGTGGGGACCAAATTCAGCTCCAGCTGTTACAGATCGAGACGAAAGGTTTGCCCGCCCGGCCAATGTCGCGATCTGTAACAGTAACTCGGCAAAACTGTTCCCAGATGTTACAGATCAAGACAAACGGTGAACCCGCCAGCCAAATGTCTCGATCTGTAACAACTAGATCCCAAATCCACACCTTACTGTTACAGAACGAGACAAACGAAAACCATCCCGACCATTCATCTAAATCTGTAACACCTAGGGTCCAAATACCCTTCTTACTGTTACAAATTTAGACAAAGGGAATCATCCAATCCCAATGTCTCAATCTGTAACAGTAACTCACCAAAAACGGGTCTACCTGTTACAGATCGAGACAGAAGAATCCCGCCCCGGCTTTTATCTCAATCTATAACACGTAGGACCGAAATTCCCCTCTTACTGTTACAGAACAAGACAAACGTCGAACCCGCTTAGCAAACGTCTCGATCTGTAACATCTAGGACCCGAATCCTCTGCTTACTGTTACAGGACGAGACAAAACTCTGACGTTAGAGCCGGCAGACGCAGTTGTCACCGTTAGTAGGTCTCCCCTCGCCTGCCGTTGGCGGATGTTGCGGGGCTGTTCGCCGCATTACCGCCGCACTGGGGGTGCGCGCGCCGTAGGATAGTCCTATTGACGGCCTGTCAACTCGTCTGGGAGGCACTGTGACAGAAACGTTTGATATCGCGATTGTGGGCGCGGGCATCACCGGATGCGCCATCGCGCGGCAGCTCGCGCGGTTTGACCTGTCCATTTGCGTGGTCGAAGCGGCCAACGACATCGCGATGGGAGCATCGAAGGCCAACGGTGGCCTGGTGCACGCCGGGTACGATCCGGCGCCGGGCACGGTAAAGGCGCAGGTCAACGCCCGTGGCTGCGAGCTGTACGGCACATGGGCGCAGGAGCTGGGCTTTTTGTTCCGCCGCACCGGTTCGATGGTGCTGGGCTTTAACGACGAGGACCGCGCGCATCTGGAGCAGCTGCGCCAGAACGGCCTGGCCAACGGCGTGCCCGAGCTGTCGATTATTGGCCCCGAGCGCATCCACGAGCTTGAGCCGCGCGCCAGCGCCGACGCCACGTGCGCGCTGTGGTGCACCTCGACCGGCTACGTCGACCCCTTTGAGGTGGCCATCGCCGCGCTGGAGAACGCTGTGGCTAACGGGGTGACGTTTATGCGGTCCGCGCTAGTGGAGGCAATTGAAGTTGCCGACTCGGATGACGGAGCCGCGCGCTTTACGCTGGTGACTCCCGCCGGGGATGTGCGTTGCCGCTATCTGATCAATGCCGCGGGCAACGGCGCCGCAGACATCTCGCATATGGCGGGCGCCGAGGAGTTCCAGATGGTCTGGCGCCAGGGCAACATCGTGGTGCTGGACAAGGAGCCGCGCGCGCTGATGCCGCTCTACCCCGTGCCGACGCCGGTGTCGAAGGGCGTCATCGTGACGGGCACGGTGCATGGCAACACGGTGATCACTGCGACCGCCGCCGTGCGCGAACCGGGTGACACGCAGACCTATGCGAGCGACGTCAACGCGCTGCTGACCGGCGCGCGCAAGCTGGTGCCCGATCTGGACACGCGCCGCGTGGTGCGCGCATTTGCCGGCGGACGTCCGGTCATTAAGGGAACGAACGACTTCTTTATTGGGCAGTCGGCCGTGGTGCCGGGGCTTTTCCAGGCGGCGGGCATTCAGTCGCCGGGCGTGGCGAGCGCCCCGGCCATTGCCGAGCGCATGGAAAACGTGATGCGCGAAGCTGGTGTGGCACTGCGCGAGCGGGGCGATTGGGACCCGATTCGTCATGCGCCGGACGACTTTGACCGCGCGTCACTTGCGCGCAAAAAGGAACTGATTGAGTCCGACCCCGCGTGGGGACAGATAGTCTGCCGCTGCGAGACGGTGCCCGAGGCCGAGATCGTGGCCGCGATTCGGCGCCAGCCGGGTGCGGTTTCGGTCGAAGGCATCAAGCGCCGCTGCCGTGCGGGTATGGGTCGGTGCCAGAGCGGTTTTTGTCAGAGCCGCGTGGTGGCAATTCTAGCGCGCGAGCTGGGCTGCGACCCCAGCGAGGTGCTGCTAGAGGACACGGGCTCCTGGCTCGTTGGGGGACCTTTGAAGGGGGTGCGCTAGGATGGCGACGGATATCGAGATGGGCGCTGGACGCGACGCTGAGATTGCTGCCGCGGGCGCCGTGCCGACACAGGCTTTCGACGTGGTCGTTATCGGCGGCGGACCTGCCGGCATGGCGGCAGCACTTGCCGCGCACAAAGCCGGCGCGCGCGTGGCCATCGTGGAGCGCGAGCGGCACCTGGGCGGAATCCTCCGCCAGTGCATCCATCCGGGCTTTGGCCTGTCGCACTTTAAGCAGGAGCTCACCGGTCCCGAGTATGCACAGCGCTTTATCGATCAGGTGCACGCGACCGACATTGCGCTGTTCTTGGACAGCATGGTGATTGGGATTGACGGGTGCTCGGACACCCCAGGTGCGAGCGACGCTGAAGCCCACACCGTCACGCTCATGAGCCCCGCCGGCATGTTGCAACTCACAGGACGTGCCGTTGTCCTTGCCATGGGTTGCCGCGAGCGCACGCGCAGCGAAATCAAAATTCCCGGCAGCCGGCCCGCCGGCGTGTTTACGGCCGGCCTGGCGCAACGATACATCAATATCGAAAACCTCAAGCCGGGCTCGCGCGCCGTCATTTTGGGCTCGGGCGATATCGGGCTCATCATGGCGCGCCGCTGCACGCTCGAGGGGATTTCGGTCGAGGGAGTGTACGAACTCATGCCGTACGCCAACGGCCTGCGCCGCAACGTGAAGAACTGCCTGGACGATTTTGGCATTCCGCTGCATCTGTCGACAACGGTCACGCGTGTGATCGGGTATGACCGCGTGGAGGCCGTCGAGGTCAGCCAGGTCGACGAACACCTGGCGCCCATTCCGGGGACCGAGCGCATCGTTCCGTGCGACACGCTGCTGCTTTCGGTGGGCCTGATTCCCGAGAACGAGCTTTCGGTGGCCGCGGGCGTGGAGCTGGATCCGCGCACCCGCGGCGCTGTGGTGGACCAGAGCCTGCAGACGGGCGTGCCAGGTATCTTTGCCTGCGGCAACGTGCTGCATGTGCACGACCTGGCGGACAATGTGACGACTGAGTCCGAGCGGGCCGGCGCGGCTGCGGCGGCATGGGCGCTAGGGGCCGGGACTGCGGCGGGCGCGGCGTGCGCGGCGGTAGGCGCGGGCTGCGAGCTTACAGTCTCCCCCGCCGGCATTGCAGGCTATGCGCTGCCGGGGCGGATTACGACCGTTGCGCTCACCAAGCTCAACTTCCGCGTGCGCCAACCCGTGGATGCCGCCCGCGTGCGTATTCTGGCAGGCGGCGAGGAGCTGTTCGCCGGCAAGGTCCGCGCGTTTAAGCCGAGCGTCATGGAAAGTTTCCCGCTGCCGGCGAAGGTCATCCAGCTAGCGCTCGACCTAGGTGCCAGCGAGATAGTCCTATCCGTCGACCCCATCGAGGAGGCATAAGGCCATGAGCGATAACGTGATTGAGACGCTGAAGTTCAACTGCACGACCTGCCCGTCCGAATGCCTCCTGTCCGTGGAAGTCGAGCACAACGCCGACGGCAACGTGGCGGCAGTGCATTCCGTGACCGGCAACAGCTGCCCGCGCGGCGACAAGTTCGCGCATCAGGAGCTCACCTGCCCCATGCGCGTGCTCACCACCACCGTGGCCGTTTCCAGCGGCGACGAGGCGCTGCTCCCCGTCCGCACCGCCGAGGCCATCCCACTCGAACTCCATGCCCAAGCCATGGCCCTCATCCGCGGCCTAGTCATCAACGCCCCCATCCGCATGGGCGACGTCGTGCTGGAGAACCTCCTAGACACCAACATCAACCTCATCGCCAGCATGGACATCAACCCAGCCTAAGTAGCTAATTTGGGACGGGGCTCTTTTAGCTACCCCGCCATCAACCCCGTCCCCTCCTCAGTTGCGGTGAAATACGGACTGTTTTATGGCTTCCGGCCGCTAAACAGTCCGTGTTTCACCGCAACTTATGAGGGCCGCATGGGATGCAAAGGAGTGTCCCAAGGTGCCGGCATAAAAGGAACGTCCCCATGTGCCGGGCATGGGATACCATGGTGGCACCCTAGTGAAAGGATGTTTCATGGCACATGTCGATGACCAGCGTGTGGCACGCGTGCTCGATGCGCTCGAGACTCAGCACCCCGGCGCGCAGCTGCTCGTAAATGACCCGTGGTCGATTTATTACCTGACCGGCTTTTATGCTGACATGTTCGAGCGTTTTTGCGGCGTGCTGCTCGCGCGCGATGCCGAGCCCGTGATCCTGGTCAACGCGCTGCACCAGCTGCCCGAGTACGACAACGCCCGCGTTGCCTACCACACCGATACCGACATCGTGGCCGACGCCATCGCGCGCGAGGTCGATCCGACCAAGCCGCTCGGCATCGACACCGTCATGCGCTCCGGCTTTTTGATGCCCCTCATGGAGCGTCATGCCGCGAGCGAGTTCTTCCTGGGCGACTTTGCCGTCACCGCAGCACGCACGTACAAAGATGCTGCCGAGCAGGAGCTCATGCGCGTATCTTCGGCCGCCAACGACGCCGTGATGGCCGACGCAATCAAGCTCGTCCACGAAGGCGTGACGGAGCGCGAGATTGCCGACCAGATGCTCGGCCTCTACCGCAAGCATGACTGCGAGGGCTTTAGCTTCCCGCCCATCGTGAGCTTTGGCGCCAACGCCGGCGACCCGCATCACGAGCCCGACGGCACCGCGCTCAAGCGCGGCGACGTGGTGCTGTTCGACATCGGCGGCCGCTATCGCAACTACTGTTCCGACATGACGCGCACGTTCTTTTGGGGCGAGCCCGACGAAGAGACGGCGCGAATCTACGACATCGTGCGTCGTGCCAACGAGGCCGCGGAGGCGCTCATCGCACCGGGCGTGCGCATGTGCGACTTGGACCGCGCCGCGCGCGACGTGATTGAGGACGCGGGCTACGGCAAGTACTTTACGCATCGCCTGGGCCACTCGATTGGTCTACAGGACCACGAGCCAGGCGACGTCTCGCTCGTCAACGAGCAGGTAATCGAGCCGGGGGTGACGTTCTCCATCGAGCCAGGCATCTACCTCCCCGGCCGTACGGGCGTCCGCATCGAGGACCTGGCCCTCGTGACCGAGACCGGCGTAGAGATCCTTAACGCCTACCCCCACGATCCGGTCCGCCTGGACTAGCTCAATCCCAAGCACACCCCTCACTAAGTTGCGGTGGAATACGGACTATTTACGCCTTGTAGCGCATAAAACAGTCCCTATTTCACCGCAACTGCCAAGGCGACCGGGTGGACAGCTTGAGCCCTGCCACGAAAACGGGCTGTTTACTACGTTTGACCCGCATGGGTCGACCATACCCGCGTTTTCGGAAAACCGGCAAGCCCTCTACCTGCGGTTTTAATTTCGCGAAATTCGTTGTGGTCGGGGGTAACCGGTTAAACGTAGTAAACAGGCCAATTTCGTGGCGAACGGCCCACGCGAGGCGCAGAGTAGCTAATTTGGGACGGGGCTTTTTTGACTACCCCGCTTGCAGGGTAGTCAAAAAAGCCCCGTCCCAAATTAGCTACCCTCTACTGAGTGGGATTAGCGGAGCAAACCCGCTACTTCGCCGGCTAGGGTTATGGTGCCGGCGGCCACGAAGGGCTCGCCTGCGGCTTCGAAGGCAGCGAGGGCCTCGGATACGCTGGGGTATACGCCCGCGAGCTTGTCGGCGTCCACGAGGGCAGCGAGCTCCTCAGCCGGCAGGGCGCGATCGGAATCGGTCTGGGTCACGACCACGCGCGGGAAGGCCGGAATCAGAACGTCAACGATACCCGCCACGTCCTTGTCGGCCAGCACAGCGCACAGCAGCGTGGGGCGGTTCTCCACGCACGGGTCGATCTCGTCCAGCGCACTCACAAAGTTCTCGCAGCTCTGAGGGTTATGGCAGGCGTCGATCAGCTTGAGCGGATCGGTTCCCAGCACATCAAAGCGACCCGGCGTGGGGCAGGCTATAAGCGACGCATCGAGCTTGTCGTGGTCGAGCTCGCGACCCAGATAGCCCTCGCACAGCATAATCGCACACGCGGCATTCTGCGGCTGATACGCCGGCTTGACCATACTCGACGTATAGATCGCACGCGGCGTGGTGCAACTAAACTCAACCGTATCGCCCACATGCGCCGGCACCTTAGTCGTGGCGTGGCTCACCACTAGCGGCACAACGCCGCACTCGCGACAACGGGCATCCATCACGCGCTGAACGCTCGCTTCGTGCGTTCCCTCGCCCAAAACAACCAAGCGCGCGGGCTTAATAACCGCAGCCTTCTCCCCCGCAATGGCCTCGAGCGTGTCGCCCAAAATGCGTGTATGGTCGAGTCCGATACCCGTAATGGCAACGGCGACGGGATCGGTCGCACTCGTGGCGTCCCAGCGCCCGCCCATGCCAACCTCAAGCACGGCGACATCCACCGCGGCCTCGGCAAACACTGCAAGTGCAGCAGCCGTCAGCAGGTCAAACGGCGTGATGGAATAGGCGCGCTCCCCCGCCGCCACACGACGGGCATTCACACGATGTCCCGCCTCAACAGCGGCAGAAACACCACGGGCAAACGCCTCATCGCTCACGACGCGTCCATCGACCTCCATGCGCTCGGGATAACGCACCAACTGCGGAGACGTATACAGCGCGGTCTTGAGCCCCTCACCACGAAGAATGGCAGCCGAAAAACGCGTAGTCGAAGTCTTGCCATTGGTACCGGCAACCTGAATGCAATCAAAATACTCATCCGGACGTCCCAGCTCATCAAGCATATCGACAACCGTCTCGAGCAAAGGACCAGCATCCCCAGAAATCCGCCCCGTATCAGCAGCCAGCCCCACAGCCTCATCAAACGAAAGCAGCTCAAACGAGAACGGCACAGAATACGACCCCGAACGCTTAGGCATAAACCAAAGTCCCCTCAACATAAAAAGAGGCCCGAATCAACAACGAGCCCCTCCCATTCAAAATCTCAGCCAAACACCGCTTTGCAGCGACCTCAAGGCCACAACCAAGTGGCCCCAACCTACCAGTTGCAAACAACCACGTAAGCGAACTAGGAGCGGCCCGACGCTTTGCTCGCCGCAAGTTCCGCACGCAAAGGACAGCACTTAATGTGCTGTCCGTCTTGCGCAGGACTGTCCGCAGCGGAGAGCAAAGCGTCGGGACGCGCCCCCAAGTTAGGCCTACGAGAAGTCAGCAACCTGAGCAGTCAGCGCCGCCAGGATCTCCTTGAGCTCAGCTGCACGGTCCCTCTTCTTCTGGACCACCGCAGGCGCAGCCTTGGCCACAAAGCCCTCGTTGGACAGCGTCTTCTCGCAGCCGGCGAGCTCCTTCTGAGCCGCGGCAATCTCCTTCTCAAGGCGCGCCTTCTCGGCCGAAAGGTCAACCTTGCCCTCGAGCACCACAAAGACCTCGACGCCGCTATCGACCACGGCAATGCTCGCAGCCGGCTTCTCGACGTCGGTACCCATGACCAGCGAGGCGGTGTTCGCCAGCGGCTCAATCGTGGAGCGCAGGCTCTCGAGCTTCTCGATGTCCTCGGCACCGGCGCGCACGACCACGTCGAGCTCGGCCTTGGGGCTCAAGCGATAACGCGAACGCGTGGCGCGGGCGGCAGACACGACGGTGCGGCACAGCTCAAACGCGCGCTCGGCATCCTCGTCGACGTACTTGGCGTAGTCGGCGGGCTCGGGCCACTTAGCGATCATGAGCGCCTCGGCGCGGTTAACGTTGCCCTCGGCATCCAGGTCGAGCACGCTCGCCGGTATGTTGTCCCAGATCTCCTCGGTGACAAACGGCATAAGCGGGTGCATCAGGCGAATGGAGGTGTCGAGCACAAAGATCAGGTTGCGCTGCGCCTGCAGACGGCCCTCGCCCTTCAGACGGGCCTTGGTGACCTCGACGTACCAGTCGCAGACCTCGTTCCAGAAGAACTGCTGCACGCCGCGGGCCATGTCGCCAAAGGTGTAGTTCTCAATACCCTCGGTGACCATCTTCACGGCCTTAGCCAGGCGGCTGAACATCCAGGCGTCGGCCGGCGTCTCCACGACGGGCTCGCCGGGCGTGTAGCCCTCCATATTCATAAGCAGGAAGCGGCTGGCGTTCCAGATCTTGGTCACAAACGACTTGGCCTGGTCGGTACGCGGGCTGTCGATGAGCTTCTTGGTCTTTTTGTCGATGTTCGCGTCGAACTTGACGTCCTGGTTGTTGGTGCACAGCGTGAGCAGGTTGTAACGCATGGCGTCGGCACCGTACATGCCAATGAGGTCCATGGGGTCAACGCCGTTGCCCTTAGACTTGGACATACGGCTGCCGTCCTTGGCCAGGATCGTCGGGTAGATGACAACGTCCTTAAACGGCACCTCGTCCAGGAAGTACAGCGAGCTCATGACCATGCGGGCAACCCACAGAGCGATGATGTCACGCGCGGTGACGAGCGCTGTCGTGGGGTGATGGCCCTCGAGCAGCTCCGGCTTTTGCGGCCAGCCCTGCGTGGCGAAGGTCCACAGCTGCGAGCTAAACCAGGTGTCCAGCACGTTCTCATCCTGATGCACGTGATGGCCTCCGCACTTAGGGCACACGTCGGTGTCCTCGGTGAGGGCGTCCTCCCAGCCGCAGTCCTCGCAGTAGAACACGGGGATGCGATGACCCCACCACAGCTGGCGGCTGATGCACCAGTCCTTGAGGTTCTCCATCCAGGTGGTGTAGGTCTGCGTCCAGCGCGCGGGGTGGAAGGTGACCTTGCCGGAGTTAACGGCGTCGAGTGCCGGCCCCTTGAGCTTGTCGACGGCGACGAACCACTGCTCGGACAGCCACGGCTCCAGGGCGGAGTCGCAACGGTAGCAGTGCATGACGGAGTGGTCGAGCTCTTCGACGTGGTCGAGCAGACCGTGCTCCTCAAACCACTTGATGACGGCCTCGCGGCACTCGTCGCGGTTCATGCCGGTAAACTCGCCGTAGCCCTCGACGACCACCGCGTGCTCGTCGAAGATATTGATCTGCGGCAGGTCGTGGGCCTGACCCATAGCGTAATCGTTGGGGTCGTGGGCCGGGGTGACCTTGACAAAGCCGGAACCGAAGTTGGCGTCGACATGCCAATCCTCAAAGATGGGGATCTCGCGGTTAACGATCGGCAGCATGACGGTCTTACCCACAAAGGCGGCCTTCTCGGGATCCTTCGGGGAGACGGCAACGCCCGTGTCGCCGAGCATGGTCTCGGGGCGCGTGGTGGCGACGACGATGTAGTCCTGGCCGTTGACCGACTCGGTCAGCGGGTAGCGCAGGTGCCACAGGTGGCCCTTCTCGTCCTTATACTCTGCCTCGTCGTCCGAGATGGCAGTGGTGCAGTTGGGGCACCAGTTGACGATGCGCTTGCCGCGGTAGATCAGGCCGTCGTGGTACCAGTCGCAGAAGACCTTGCGCACGGCCTGCGCGTAGTCCTCGTCCATGGTAAAGCGCTCGTTATCGAAGTCGACGGAGCAGCCCATGCGCTTGATCTGCTCGACGATGATGCCGCCGTACTCGTGGGTCCAGTCCCAGCAGGCGTCAACAAACTTGTCGCGGCCGATCTCCAGGCGGCTGATACCCTCGCTCTTGAGCTTCTTGTCGACCTTGGTCTGCGTAGCGATACCGGCGTGGTCGGTGCCGAGCACCCAGCGCGTGGACTTGCCGCGCATGCGGGCCATACGGATGATGGCATCCTGGATGGAGTCGTCGGTGGCGTGGCCCATATGGAGCTTGCCGGTCACGTTGGGAGGCGGAATGGTGACGGTGCAGTCGCCCACGCCCTCACGGCGCTTATAGTAGCCGCCGTCGAGCCACTTCTGCAGGATCGCCGGCTCGTTGGTCGACGGATCGTAATTCTTGGGCATCTCTTCCATATATCTCTCCCTGTCCCGCCGGGGAGGAATGTAGGCCCGCCAGGGTCTGCATTCCTCCCCTTAGGTATCGATTACTTCAGTCTGATATGACTTCGCTGAGGCTTAAACAAACACACAGAATAACACAGGTAGTTGGGGTTATTGCGTATATATAAAATAGCCTCCGACCGCAGATGGTCGGAGGCTATTTGCAAGCACGTTTTTGGCTGGTTTACCCGTAGATGCGTTGGGGCTGTTCTTCGCCCTTTACGGAAGCTTCGGTCACGATGACCTTAGAAACACCCTCCTCGCTGGGCAGGTCGAACATCGTCTGCTGCAGCACGTCCTCGCAGATGGAACGCAGGCCGCGGGCACCGGTCTTGCGGGCGAGCGCCATACGGGCGATCTCGTGCAGGGCAGCGTCCTCAAACTCAAGCTCAACATCCTCGAGCTGGAACATCTTGCGATACTGGCGCACCACGGCGTTCTTGGGCTCGGTCAGAATCGACACCAGGTCGTCCTCGTCGAGCGCCTGCGTCTGGGTGACGACGGGCGTACGGCCCACGAACTCGGGAATCATGCCAAAGGCGTTGAGGTCCTGCGGGAGCACCTGACGCAGCAGGTCGTTCTCGTCCACCGAGGTGGGGCCGGCGATCTCGGAGTTAAAGCCCACGCCCTTGTTGCCCACGCGGTCGGCGATGATCTTGTCCAGACCGACAAAGGCACCGCCGCAGATGAACAGGATGTTCGTCGTGTCGATCTGCAGCAGCTCCTGCTGGGGATGCTTGCGGCCGCCGGTGGGCGGAACGCTGGCCACCGTGCCCTCAAGGATCTTAAGCAGCGCTTGCTGAACGCCCTCGCCCGAAACATCACGGGTAATGGAGAGGTTCTCGGCCTTGCGGGCGATCTTGTCGATCTCGTCCACGTAGATAATGCCCACCTGCGCGCGCTCAATGTCGCCATCGGCAGCATTAATGAGCTTGAGCAGGATGTTCTCCACGTCCTCGCCCACGTAGCCGGCCTCGGTAAGCGCGGTAGCGTCGGCGATGGCAAACGGCACCTCGAGGATGCGCGCGAGCGTCTGGGCGAGCAGGGTCTTGCCGGTACCGGTGGGGCCGAGCAGCAGGATGTTGGACTTGGCGAGCTCTACCTCGTCCATATCGTCGTTGAACTGCGAGCCCATGCCGTCGTCAAAGGCAGACACCGCGGCGCCGCCCTCGATCACGCGGCGATAGTGGTTGTACACGGCAACCGACATGGCGCGCTTGGCGTCCTCCTGACCCATAACATAGGCCGAAAGCTCGTCATAGATCTCGTGCGGCGTCGGCACGTGCGTGATGACCTGGCGGTCGTCCTCGAGCTCAAAGCCCTCGGCCTCGGGGTCCACGGCGGGCTGGGTTGCAGCCTGGCCGTGGTCGTTGAGGAAGCCCGGCAGCTTGCCGTTACGGGCAGCGTCCATAAAGTCCGAAGCCAGCGACTCTTCCAGAATCTCGGAACAGGCGGCGACGCACTCGTCACAGATAAAGATGTTGGTCGGGCCCTTTACGAGGCGACGGACCTGGCCCTGCTCTTTTCCGCAGAAGGAGCAGCGGATGGGATTGCCGTTCTCGTCAAAGTTGTCCTGCATGTTACCTGCCATCCTAGGCATCCTTCGCGGCGAGATCTCGCGAGGTGACGATACGGTCGATCAGGCCGTAGTCGAGGGCCTCGGCAGCGGTCAGGTAGTTGTCGCGCTCGGTATCGGCCTGGACCTTCTCGATAGGCTGGCCAGAGGCGTCGGACAGGATCTGGTTGAGCTCGCGGCGGGTCTTCTTGATCTCCTCGGCCACGATCTCAATCTCGGTCTGCTGGCCCTGGGCACCACCGCTGGGCTGGTGAATCATGACCTTGGAGTGCGGCAGGCAGAAGCGCTTACCCTTGGCGCCGGCCGAAAGCAGCACGGCGGCCATGGACGCAGCCATGCCCACACAGATGGTGGAAACCTGCGGCTTAATGAAGTTCATGGTGTCCAGAATCGCCAGGCCGGAGTAGACCTCGCCGCCGGGCGAATTGATGTAGAGCGAGATATCCTTCTCGGCATCCTGGCTCTCAAGATGCAGCAGCTGGGCAACGACCAGGTTGGCGCTGACGGAGTTGATCTCCTCGCCCAAGAAGATGATGCGGTCGTTGAGCAGGCGCGAATAGATATCGTAGCTGCGCTCGCCGCGCGGCGTCTGCTCGATAACGTATGGCACGAGGGCGGAATCGAACTTAGCGATCATACGCATCTCCATTTCTCTCTTGCGGACCAAATTGGTTCTAGATAAACGTACGGTGCCCGCATGCTATGCATTGGCTGGCACCGTACGAAGCAACCGGATAACCGGTGTATAACTTTACCCCATCACGAGCGCACGCAAGCGCTCGTGGGCAAGGTGGCGAGAATTACTCGGCGTCCTTGGCGGTCTCGTCGACCTCGGTCACCTTGGCGTTCTCGACCAGGTGATCGACGGCCTTGGAGCGACGGATGGACTCACGGACGGCAGGCATGCGGCCATCGGCGATGAACTCGGCCTTGGAAGCCTCGACGTCCTTGACGCCGGCCTTCTCGAACTCGGCGTTGATGTCGTCCTCGGTGACCTCGATCTTGAGCTCGCGGGCGAGAGCGTCCAGAGCCAGGGACTCACGGGCAACGTCGTTGGCCTGCTTGTGCAGGTCGCCGATGAACTGCTCCATGGTCAGACCGGAGGCGGGCAGCCAGGTGTCCAGCGTCATGCCGCGGGCAGCGAGGTTGGACAGGAAGTTCTGACCAAGCTCCTCAAAGACGGACTGCTCGTAGTCGGCGTCCATCTCGTCGAGCTGCAGACGCTCGGCGAGAGCGGCGACGCAGCGGTTCTCCTTCTCGGCCGGGAGGCGGGAAGCCTTGTCCTGCTCGATCTCGAGCTTGATGGCGTCGCGCATGGCGTCGATGCTGTCGAAGCCAAAGTCGGACTTGACGAGCTCGTCGGTGAGCTCGGGGGTGTTGCGGACCTTGATGCCCTTGACGGTGACCTCGACGGTGTGGGTCTCGGCCTCCTCGCCCTCCTCGGCCTCGTCGGTCCAGGTGACGGTCTTGACATCGTCAACGTTAGCGCCGATCAGGGCCTCGTTGAACTCCTTGGGGTTGCTGTCGCTACCGGCGATGAGCATGCGGCCCTCGGCGGCAAAGTTGTCGGCGTTCTCGACGGCCTTGAGGTCGACGGTCACATAGTCGTCAGCCTCGACGGCGCGACCCTCGACGTCCTCGAAGGTGGCACGGTAGTTGAGGAGCATCTCGACCTGGTTGTTGATCTCGGACTCGGTGACCTCCGCAGGGGGCATCTCGATCTCGACAGCGTCGAAGGAGGAGAGCTCAGCGGCGGGACGCAGGGAGAACTCGACGGTGTAGGTGTAGTCCTCGTGATCCTTGGCGAGGTCGAGATCCTTGTAGTCACCGCTCTTGGTGGGGACGATGTCCAGCTCGTTGAGGACGGTGGGCTCGTTGGCGGCGATCAGGTCGTTGGTGGCCTGAGCGAGGGTAGCCTCGGCGCCAAGAGCGGAATCGATGACCGGACGGGGAGCCTTACCGGCACGGAAGCCCGGGAAGCGGTACTTCTTGGCGGTGTCCTTGTAGGCCTTCTTGATCGCGGCGTCGACGTCGGCGGCCGGGATGGTGACCGTAGCGGTGAGCTTGGCGTCCTTGACGTCAGAAGCGGTGATGTTCAACACGTTCCTCCTCATACTGCCCAGCTTATCTGAGGTGCTGGTACCTTTATGCAACAAAGAGTCGCGACGGCCGAAGCCGACGCAGATGCGTTGGTGCGGGCGAAAGGACTCGAACCTTCACGGGAATCCCACCAGAACCTAAATCTGGCGCGTCTACCAATTCCGCCACGCCCGCATGAGCGCACAGACTAGGAATGATAGCAGATACGAGCGACAAGCGCACGCACACGTTTTACAGGCTCACGACCTCACCACGAGTGCGAAAGGCGGGGCGAGTTGCCCCGCCCCGCCAATTACGACTTGTTCGCCGACCCGCTACTCCCCCAGCAGGGCCTTCTCGGGCGTGATGGGCAGCGAGCGTACCTGATGGCCGGTGGCGTGTGCCACGGCCGAGGCCACGGCGGCGAGCGGCGTGTTGATGACGACCTCGCCGATCGACTTGGCGCCAAACGGACCCGTCGGCTCGTAGCTCGGCTCAAAGGCCACGCGAATGCTGCCGATATCCAGGCGCGTGGGCAGCTTGTAGCTCATAAAGTTGCCGGTGCGCAGGCGGCCGCGGTCGTCGTGCTCGACGATCTCGTAGAGCGCGTGGCCGATACCCTGGGCAATGCCGCCCTCGGCCTGGACGCGCGCAAGTGCCTCGTTGATCACGGTACCGCAATCCACAGCCGCCGCGTAGTCCACAACGGTCACCTTGCCGGTGGCCTTGTCGACCTCGACCTCGGCGATGCCAGCCATAAACGGCGGAGGCGAAACGGGCAGGCAGGCAGAGGCGTGCGAGGTGAGCGCGTCGCCGCCTGCGATGTTCTTGACGCACAGGTTGGCAAAGTCGCGCAGCGTGAGGTAGCGGTTCTGCTCGCGCGCGGCACGCTCGTCGGACAGGCGCACGTACTGGCCGTCGAAGACCACATCGGCGGGGTCCACGTCCCACATCTGGGCGACCTTGACGCAAATCTTCTCACGCAGCTCGGCCGCTGCGTTCTTGGCGGCAAGGCCCGTCACGTACGTGCCCGAGCTCGCGTACGAGCCAGCGTCGAACGGCGACACATCGGTGTCCACGCCACGTACCACAATGAGCGAGCTCTCCACGCCCAGCTCCTCGGCGGCAATCTGCGCCAGGATCGTGTCGACGCCCATGCCGTTATCGGTGGCGCCGGTGCCGATGGAAATGAAACCATCCTCTTCCAGGCGCATGTCGATACCGGCGATATCCACGTTGGAAATGCCCGATCCCTGCATGGTGAGCGCGCAGCCCAGGGCGCGCACGCGGTCGCCCAGGTCCACGGCCAGCGGCTTGTCGCGCCAGCCGATCATGTCCATCGCGCGCAGCAGGCAGCGGTCGAGCGCGCAGGCGTTGAGCTTCTCGTTGTAGTACTGCGGCATGACCTCGCCCTCGCGCACGATGTTCTTAAGGCGCAGGCCGGCGGGGTCCATGTGCAGCATGTCAGCGAGCTCGTTAACGGCGCTCTCCACGGCAAACTGGCCCTGGGTGGCACCGTAGCCGCGATACGCGCCGCCGCGGTTGGTGTTGGTGTAGACGGCGTCCCAGCTAAAGCGGCTCGCCTTCACATGGTTGTAGATGGGCAGGCTCTTGTGACCCGAAAGGCCAATCGTCGTGGTGGCATGCTCACCATAGGCGCCGGCGTTGGACAGCGTATGCAGGTCGATGGCCGTGATGGTGCCGTCGTTCATGGCGCCCAGCTTAACGGTCATCTGCATCTGGTGGCGCGAGTTGCCCGCGGTGATGGTCTCCTCGCGGGTGTAGCAGCAGTAGCTCGGACGGCCGGTCTGCTGGGTAACGAATGCTACGAAGATCTCGCAGCAGCCCGTCTGCTTGGAGCCAAAGCCGCCGCCGATGCGCGGCTTAATGACCTGCACCTGCGACTGCGGAATATCGAGCGACTGCGCGACCATGCGACGCACGTGGAAGGGCACCTGCGTGGAGGAGGTCACCGAGATACGCCCGAACGCGTCGGTCGTCGCGAAGGCGCGGAAGGTCTCCATGGGCGCGGTCTGCGTGGCCTGGCTGGTGTAGGTGCGGGTGAAGACGATGTCGCTCTGGGCGAAGGCCTCGTCAAGGTCGCCATAATCGCTGGTGCCGCTGCATACCAAGTTGCGCGGGACGTCGCCGCCCTGCGGGAACATAAAGGTCACGTCGCCCTCGGGGTGGACCACGATGTCGTTATCGAGCGCCTGGGTAAAGTCGAGCAGGGGCTCGAGCACCTCATAGTCGACCTTGATGAGCTTGAGCGCCTTGTCGGCAGCCTCCTCGGTCTCGGCGGCGACAATCGCCACCTCCTCGTTTTGGTAGCGCACCAGGTTCTCGAGGATCAGGCGATCATAGGGACTCGGCTGCGGATAGCTCTGGCCGGCGATGGTAAAGCGGCGCTGGGGCACGTCCTCGTAGGTGTAGACGCCCACCACACCGGGCACCTTCAGGGCGCGCGATGTATCGATGGAGCGGATCTTGGCGCGGGCGTATGGGCTGCGCTTGAGCTTGACGATCAGAGCGCCGGCGGGCACCAGGTCGCCCGTATAGACGGGGCGGCCCTCGAGCAGGGCCTTCGAGTCCTTCTTGGGCTGCTTGTGGGTGATCTGCTTGTAGGTGACGCCGTCAGAGCTGGTGTCGTTGACGGGCAGCTCGGGCATCTCGAAGCCCACCTGCACGCCGGACTCGATGAGGAAGCGCACAATGGCGCGCAGCTGGCTCTCGTAGCCGCTGCAGCGGCAGAGGTTGCCGGCGAGCTGGCGCGAGAGCTCCTCGCGCGTGGCGACGAGGCTCGGATCCTCCTTGGCGGCGCGGGCAAGCGCCAGCACGTTCATGATGAGGCCGGGGGCGCAAAAACCGCACTGCTCGGCGCCTTCGGCAGCCATAGCGCGGGCAAGCGCCTCGGACTCGGCCTTGAGGCCCTCGAGCGTGGTGACGGAGCGGCCCTCGACGCGCGCGGCGGGAACCGAGCAGCTCAGCACCGGGTCGCCGTCGAGCCACACCGTGCACAGACCGCAGTTGGTGGTTTCGCAGGCGCAGCGCACCGACGCGCAACCCTGCTCACGCAAAAGCGAAAAAAGCATGGTGTCGGGAGCAATCTGAACCTTGACCTTGCGGCCGTTGAGCGTAAAGGAAAGATCGATGAGTTTGGCAGCCATTAGCGCACCTCGCTAGAATCGACGCCGGGCACGCGGCGGCAGGAATACTCGTCCGTGGCGAACTTGGGGATCTGCACGGTCTCGAGCTCGCGGGCAAGCGCGGCCGAAAGCTCGATGCCGGCGGCGCGACGCACAGCCTGGACGGCAAGCGGGGCCGAGATGCGGCGGCGGTAGTCGGCCGAGCCCCACAGGTTGGTGCCGTAGCCCAGCGCGCGCACTGATGCGGCCAGGGCGCGCAGCTCGTCCTCGGAAGGCTGCTCGTTGGTGAGACCACACGCCTCGCCCTGCAGCAGGGTCGCGCGCAGCGGGCGGGCGCCCACGGTGACGTGCCAGGTGTTGTCCCACCAGGCGGCGGTGACGTTGAGCGAGGGGAAGTCGGTCGCGGCCTTGCGCACGGCCTCGTAGCTCGCGCGGTAATCGTGCTTGACGACCACGACGTGCTCGATCACGTCGCGCACATAGCCCATGTCCACGAACTCGGCGAGCGGCACACGGCCGGCACCCGTCAGCTCAACATACGAATCGAGCGCCAGGAATGCCGAGAGCACGTCCGAGAAGCCAAAGCGGCCGTAGATGCTGCCGCCCACCGTGGCGGTATTGCGCAGCTGCACGCCCACGATATCGTGAACGGCGAACTCGAAGACATTGTTGACAAGCGCGTTGAGCTCGGCATGGCGCTCGAGCTGGCGCAGGGTGCACATGGCACCGATGCGAAACTCGGTCTCGGTCTCCTCGATCTGATCGAGTCCGCAGGCCGAAAGGTCAATCGCCGTCGCCACACGACGCGAACCCAGGCGCATCCAGATGCCGCCGCCCACAATCTTGTTGTTGCGGTTCTTCTGCAAGAGCTCATAGGCTTCGGCCGCGTTTCCAACACGGACGTAGGTACCGAACTTGAGCACGTTCTCCCCCATCTCTTCACTTGTCCAGTACTTTTAAGTGTACCAAACGAGGGGCCGCAACCTTCCACAGCACAAAAACCTCCCTCCCATCCATAACTTGCGGTGAAATACGGACTGTTTGTCGGGCTTCGCGCGCCCAACAGTCCGATTTTCACCGCAACATATGGGGCGGCCGGCAGAGGGCCGAGGGAAATGATCCGTTTTCCTCCGTCTCCTTTAGATCAAAAAGGCTCCCGGCGTTGAGCCGAGAGCCTCATTACATGCTATGTCAGGCAGGGTTTAGCAGACGCCCTGGGCGAGCATGGCGTCGGCGACCTTCAGGAAGCCGGCGATGTTGGCGCCCATGACGAAGTTGCCCTCCTCGCCGTACTCCTTGGCGGTGTCGTCCACGTTGTGGAACATGCCGCGCATGAGCTGCTCGAGCTTGCCGTCGACCTCCTCGAAGGTCCAGGACAGGTGCTCGGCGTTCTGGCTCATCTCCAGGCCGGACACGAGCACGCCACCGGCGTTGGCAGCCTTGCCGGGCATAAAGGCGACGCCGTTCTCCTGGAAGTAGGTCGTGGCCTCGATGGTCGTGGGCATGTTCGCGCCCTCGCCGACCACCTTGCAGCCGTTGGCGACGAGCGCCTGGGCGTCCTCGAGCAGCAGCGTGTTCTCGCGAGCGCAGGGCAGCGCGATGTCGCAGGGAAGCTGCCACACGCCACGGCCGTCGCCCTCGTGCCACGTGGCATTGGGCTTCTCGTCGACGTACATAGCGAGCGTGACGCCCTTGTCGTGGCCAGAGCGCTTCTTGTTATAGACATGCTCGAGCACGGTGTAGTCGATGCCGTCGGGGTCCTCGACCCAGCCGTGGGTGTCGGAGCAGGCCAGCACCTTGCCGCCGAGCTGGGCGACCTTCTGGACCGCGTAGATGGCGACGTTACCGGAGCCGTGAACGACGACGTTCTTGCCCTCGAAGGACTCGCCGCGGCTCTTGAGGTACTCGTCCACAAAGTAGACCAGACCGTAGCCGGTGGCCTCGGTACGGGCGAGCGAGCCGCCAAAGGAGAGGCCCTTGCCGGTAAGGACGCCGGTCCACTCGTTGGTCAGGCGCTTGTACTGACCGAACATGTAGGCAACCTCGCGGCCGCCAACGCCCAGGTCGCCGGCGGGAACGTCGGTATTGGGGCCAATATGGCGATAGAGCTCGGTCATGAAGGACTGGCAGAAGTGCATGATCTCGTTGTTGGACTTGCCCTTGGGGTCAAAGTCGGAGCCGCCCTTGCCGCCGCCCATGGGAAGGGTGGTCAGGCTGTTCTTGAGGATCTGCTCCAGGCCCAGGAACTTGAGCATACCCAGGGTGACCGTCGGGTTAAAGCGCAGACCGCCCTTGTAGGGTCCAATGGCAGAGTTGAACTCGACACGATAGCCGAGGTTGACCTGGACCTCGCCCTGGTCATCGACCCAGGGGACACGGAACATAACGATGCGCTCGGGCTCGACGAGGCGCTCAAGCAGGGCGGCCTCCTCGTACTCGGGATGGGCGTCGAGCGCCGGCTGGATGGTGCCGAGGATCTCGGTCGCGGCCTGGATGAACTCAGGCTGCTCGGGATAGCGGGCCTTGAGCTCGTCGAGAACTTTCTGCGTGTAGCTCATGCTTCCTCCAATGATAGGAAACGAAAAGTGTCGGTCGCGGCACCCTGTGCGCCGCGAACTTTATCGTGTATGGATAATATCGCACTGTTGCGGGAAAATTTCGCATAAGCCGACGAGCAGATGTTTCGTTTTGATTACGATGCAGGTAGAGGCGTTTTTGAGCGCCCGACGCACAAATCGCGTGTTTCGAAGCTGTTTCGTCCACGTGGTCCATACCACCACAAAGAGGACAGGCACCTTTGTGGTGGTTGGCAGGATGCTTTGGCGGGAACGTATGTGAATCGAACACATCCAAGACGTTTTGCACGCCTCACAACGGTTTTGAGGACCGCGGGGCCCACCGGAGCCCATCCGTTCCCAAACGTGGCGGTATTTTACCAAACGCGCAGTGTCGCGCCACGAAAACGGCCCATCTACTACGTTTAACCAGCAAGGGTTAACCATACCCACTTTTTCGTAACATCGGCAAGTCGTCTACCTGCGGTTTTGTTTTTGCGGTTTTTGAAATGGTAGAGGGTAGTCACTTAAACGTAGTAGATAGGCCGGTTTTGTGGCGAGCGGCGATTCGGAGCCCTAGCGCAGGGATCTGAGACCGCCGGCCTCCTTGTTGAGCGTCGTAAAACGCACCGCATCCAGGTGCTCCAAGATGCTAATGGCTCGTTTGCGCGACACGCCTAAGGCCTCGCGCAGCACACTCGTCGTGGCAACGCCGCCAGCAGCCTCGATAGCCGCGACGACGACCTCACGTGCATGGGCCTCGGCGGCGGCAGACAAGGCAACGTCGCGTTCGATCTTAACGATCGCGCGGTTGAGCGAAAGCTCGCGCAGGGCACGCGTCATGGTGTCGCGATCGAGCTGCAGACGCTCACCCACCTCGGGCAGCGTCACCGCACCGAGACCCGCCTCGTCGAGGGCGGCCACGATGCGCTGGCTCGCCTCGCGCACCACACGTATCGCCGCAGCGGCAGAGTGCGGGTCGAACACCTCGGCACCGTCGACGGTGCACACGCCGCGCGCACAGCCCTCGAGAACGAGCGCGGACGCGATGTCTTCGCCCACTGTCGGCCAGGCGGCATGCGCGACCTCGCCCGGCGTGAAACCCGTCTGCTTGGGCGCGGCCCCGTGCATGGCGGCCAACGTGACGGAGAGCGTGGCGAGGGCGGCATCGAGCACAGCGGGGGCGGCATAGAGCTCCTCGGTCGAGCGCTCGGCATGAAGCGCCACGGCGTCACCCGAGGAAACCGCCCCGTGCAGGAGCGCAGCCGCCTCGGCACTCGAAAGATCGAGAGCACGGGCTGCGGCCGCGGCAGGCACAGGCAGGCGCTGCAGCCCCAACCATGCGGCAACGGCGGCGGCGCGGTCGTCGGCATCCAGGGCCCCGAGCAGCGCGCACTCGCCCGCGGAGAGGACGCGCGAGCGGCGGCACCGCGAAAGAAGAACACGACCGCCGCCGATAAGCACCACCGGCGAGAACGCGAGCACAATGAGGCCGTCGCCCGATCGCACGGGAAGGCGCTCCTCCAGACGGACCTGCACGATGCGGGTCTCGCCAGCCTCAATGGGTCCCTCACCCTCCATGAGCATGACACGGCCAAGGACCTCCGCCGTACCCGCCATCACATGAACGCGCGTACCGGACTCGAAGGGCGCGGGCTTGGTGCCCTCGCGCCCCAGATACGTGAAGCGGGCGATGAGCCTGAGCGTCGAGCCCTCAGCACCAGACCCGCAGAGGACCTCGCCACGCGGAAGGTCGCCCGCACCGTCGCCCACGATGTTGAGCGCCGCGCGCTGTCCGGGCAACGCCCGAGGAGTATCACCATGCACCTGAATCGCGCGCACGCGGCAGCGCACGCCCGCGGGACATGAGACGAGCTCGTCGCCCACCGCTACGGGGGCATCGTGAAGCGTGCCCGTGACGACCGTCCCGGATCCCTTGATGGTGAAGCAGCGGTCGATGGGCAGGCGCGGGGCCAGACCGGGGCGCACCGGGCGGGATGCGGCATCGGCCAGGAAAGAGTCGATGGCTGCATCGAGGGCAAGGCGAACGTCCTCGATGCCCACGCCCGTGCGCGAGGAAACAGGCACCACGGGCGCATCGGCAAAGACGGTATCGCCGAGGAAGTCCATCACGTCGAGCTCGGCGAGCTCCGCCGTCTCGTCATCGGCCAGATCGCGCATCGTGAGCGCCACCACGAGGTGCCTCACGCCCAACAGCTCCAACACGTGAACGTGCTCTCGCGTCTGCGGCATCACGCCCTCAACGGCAGAAACCACCAGCAACGCAACGTCCACGCCGGTGGCACCCTGTACCATCGCGCGCAGGTAGTGCGCATGCCCGGGCACGTCGACCAGGCCGACAAGCTTGCCGCTGGGAAGCTCGAGCTCGCCAAAGCCGAGCTCCGTAGTCATGCCTCGGCGTCGCTCGACCTCCAGACGGTCGGGATTTTTGCCGGTCAGCGCCTCGATAAGGGCCGACTTTCCGTGGTCGACGTGTCCTGCTGTTCCAACGACAACGGGACACTCGACAAGCTCACGCGCAGTCATCGACGCAAACCCGCCCGCACGGTATCCGCCAACGCAGACGCACACAGGTCAAGGTCGGTGTCGTGCAAAAGCGTGCGAACGTCAAACAGCACCTGGTCGTGGCGCACGCGTGTCACAACCGGCGTATCGGGCTCCTGTACCATAGCGCGCTTTAGGCCATCGGCGGATAGACGCCCATCGACGGGACAGACGGCAACGCAAAATGTAGGGAGCTCGACAGTCGGCAGCGATCCGCCGCCGGGAGTAGAGGCGCCCTCGACAACCTGCAGCTCCACGGCCTCCTCGCACTGAGCCTCGCGAAGCTTGCGCAGCATGCGGTCGTGCAGGCGCTTGGCCTGGCGCTCGAGCGGAGCCGGCGCGCCGGAAAGCATGTTGAGTACCGGGATCTCCCGATGCGCCGCATCGGGACCGGTCACATACAGTCGCAAAGTGGCCTCGAGCGCCGCGAGCGTGAGCTTGCCAGGGCGAAGTGCGCGCATAAGAGGATGCGAGGCACAGGCGGCGATTACTTGGGCGCTGCCGAGAATAATGCCTGCCTGCGAGGCGCCGAGCAGCTTGTCACCCGAGCACGAGACGACGTCAACGCCGGCGCAAAGCGAGGCGGACGTGGGCTTCTCCCCCGCATCGGCGAGCACCCCGTCTACAAGCAAAGCGCCCGAGCCCTGATCCTCGTACAGCAACAGCCCGTGCTCATGCGCCAGCGCGGAAAGCTCCGCCGCGGAAACCTCCTCGTGGAAGCCCTCGATACGGTAATTAGAAGGATGAACTTTCAAGATCATCGCCGTGTTGGGCGTAATGGCGCTTCGATAATCGTCCAGATGTGTGCGGTTGGTAGAGCCAACCTCGACAAGCTTGGCACCCGAAGCCGCCATGATGTCGGGGATGCGGAAGCTGCCGCCCACCTCGACAAGCTCGCCGCGGCTCACGATGACCTCTTTGCCAGCCGCGTGCGCGGCAAGCACCAGCAGCACCGCGGCGGCATTGTTGTTGACAACCAAGGCGTCCTGCGCCCCCGTGAGCGTGCGCAGCAGGCGTGCGGCATGCTCCTTGCGGCCCCCGCGAGCGCAGATTGAGACGTCATACTCAAGCGTGCTGTAGCCTCGGGCGACATCGGTCACCGCCTGCACCGCCGCGGGAGCGAGCGGAGCGCGGCCCAGATTGGTGTGAATCACAACGCCCGTCGCGTTGACGGCAGGGCGCAGGGTCGGCAGCGACAGGCGATGGGTCCGCTGCTCAATTGCCAAGGCGAGCTCGCGCTTGTTCCTTGCAGGGGCGCCGGAGCGAATCGCCGCGCGCTCGGCATCGAGCTCGGCGTCAATCGCCTCGCGTACCATCGTGTCGCCTGCATCGCCAGCAGCCTTCATGACCGGCCACTCGGCAAGCAACTCGTGAACGGCGGGAATGGAACGCAGGCGGCCGCGCACCTCGGCAGACATGGATTCGCAGTCGCTCATGAAAAGCCTTTCGACATGTTCAATAAAAAGCTGGTCCCCCGCGATCGTCATCGGGCAAAAAAATACCGGCGCGTACGCAAAAGGGACAGGTCCATTATGGCAGCTCGTGACAAGACGTCGAAGCGCCTCGTCCAAAACCTGCCAAATAAACCTGTCCCTCTTTGGTCGGTTATGGCTTGGGTCCTTAGGCCTCCCTGTTGGCGTAGATAAACCAGTAGCCCAGCGCCACGATCAGGGCGCCACCCACGATATTGCCCAGCGTGGCGACCGTAAGGTTGAGCGCCAACCCGGCAGCGTTGAGGGCATCGGTGCCGGCGACATCGGCTCCATAGCCGCAGGAGTGCATCAAAATGCCCATAGGCAAAAAGTACATGTTGGCAACGCAGTGCTCAAAACCGCAGGCCACAAAGGCGGCAATGGGCAGCAGAATGCCCACGACCTTGTCGACCACGGTCTTGCCGGCGGTACCGATCCATACGGCCAGGCACACAAAGATGTTGCACAGAATGCCGCGGAAGAAGATGGTGACGGCGCCGATCGTAACCTTACCGGCGGCGACACTCACCATGGTGTTGGCGACGGCCTCGCCGTTGAGTTTGTAAATGGCTGCCATGTAAATCAAAAAGACAACGAACAGGGCGCCAGCAAAGTTGCCGATCCACACAATAGCCCAAGCCTTGAGCATCTGGACGAGCGTGATCTTTTTGCTCTTAAGCGCGCAGACCATAAGCGAGTTGCCGGTAAACAGTTCCGCGCCGCAAATGAGCACGAGCACCAGTCCCAGGCAAAAAGCAAGACCGCCCACGAAGCGCTGGGCGCCCCAGCAAAGCGTGGGATCGCTCAGAAAGACCGTGAAGAACAGGCCGCCGAAGGCGATGAACGCGCCGGCGAACATGGCGAGCAAAAAGGCCTTCGAGACCGGCAGGTTGGCCTTGGTAACGCCTGCGGCCTCGGTCTTCGCCTCGATCGCGGCGGGCGCCAGGCAATCGGAGGTGGGGTATTCTGCCTTACTCTGTGCCATGGAAATCACTTCTTTCTTACGATTCGGGACAAACGCTCCTGGTTCATTTGCCCTGCGAGGTCGGACGGTATAAAAATAAACGCGAGCCAAATTAGCATATTGGCCTGCGATTATATAGCTTGGAGCGGGCGACGGGAAGTCCAAGGATTTGCTTCGCTGCGGGCCTTCGGCCCTTGCGTGCTGCGCTGGAAAATGCTCACGCATTTTCTCAGCTCCGCACCCTGGCGGGTTCGATTCCCGTCGCCCGGCGCGTAAACGAAAACAGCTCTGATCCCCAAAGGAAACCAAAGCCGTTAAAACAATTCTTATGGAGCGGGCGACGGGAATCGAACCCGCGTCATCAGCTTGGAAGGCTGGGGTTCTACCATTGAACTACGCCCGCAAGATATGGTCGGGACGACAGGATTTGAACCTGCGACATCCTGCTCCCAAAGCAGGCGCGCTACCAAACTGCGCCACGTCCCGAAGGTGTTGAGCAGCTAAGGTCTAAACCTTGCGTGTCCCAAAGCGAAGGAAATTATAGGGGAGACTCCCCGCCTGTGCAAGCATTGATGTCTTAGCTCCTCGAATGTGCAACAAACTTGCTGTGGAGCAGACCGATCACAAAGGCAACTACGGCGACCGGCGCCCACGCGGCACCGATGTCTGCCAGGGGCAGCGCATCAAACGGTAGCCACGCTCCCGCAAAGAACGCATCGCGGACCGAGGTGATCACGCTCTGCACAGCGACTACGCCGCCGACCCAGACCCACACCTGCGGATGAGCGTCGCAAAAGCCGTGCACCAGGCCCATAAGCACCAGCACAATGGCAACGGGGTACAAAGCGTTGAGCATGGGCACCGAGAACATAAGGATCACGTCGAGGCCCACGTTGGAGAGCACACACGAAAACGCTGCGAACACAAAGGCGAGAACCGCAAAGGGACGGCGCATGGCCTCCTCGGACGCCTCCGCTCCCCCTTCGACCACATACGTCTCGCAGAAGTAACGCGAGCAGCAGCTGATGAGGCCGATGCACACGTTCATGCAGGCGAGGAAGAAGATGGCGAAGACCACGACCGTGCCGGCAAGCCCAAAATGCATGGAGGCCGAACGGGCGAGGATGGCGGCGCCGTTGGTAGCGTCGGGCATCACGGTGCCGAGCTGCATACCGGCAAGGCCCAAGCCGCAGTAGATGATGGCCATGAGCACGCCGGCGATCACGCCGGAGCGCGAAATCTCGAAGGCCACGCGCTTGTCATCGGTAACGCCCAGCTCGTGGATGGTCTCGGCGATGATGATGCCAAAGGCGAGCGACGCGAGCAGGTCCATGGTCTGGTAGCCGGTCAAAAAGCCCTGCACGGCAGCACCGGCATCATAGGGAGCCTGCGGCGCGGCGGCGGGGCCCAGCGGCGAGACCATGGCGGCACCCACGACCAATACGATAAGGGCAATGAGCGCGGGGCCCGTAATGCGGCCGAGCACGCGTGTGATGACGCCCGGGCGCAGCGTGAGCGCAAACGCGACGACAAAGAAGCCGACGGCAAACACCAGGCGCGCCGTGCCGAGCGAGACGCCCTCGGGCAACAGCGGCACCAGCATCTCGAAGGCCGTGGAACTCGTACGCGGAATGGCCAGGCATGGGCCAATGGCCAGATACACCGCCGCGACAAAGAACTCGCCAAACTTGGGGTGCACGCGGCCAGCAAGCTCGCGCGCCGTTCCGGCAAGCGCCACGGCGATAAAGCCCATGACGGGCAGGCCGATGGCGGCAATCAAAAAGCCAACCATGGCAAGCGGTGTGGCCGTGCCGGCCTGGAACGCCAGCAACGGTGGAATGATGAGGTTACCGGCGCCAAAGAGCATCGAAAACAGGGCGATGCCGACGGTGACGACATGGTCGGAGCGCAGACCGCGCGGAGCGGATGAAGCCATGGGACCACCTTTCGAGTCAAAACAAAAACGGGACGGGCAAAAGACCCGTCCCGCAAGTATATACGCTTTAGCAGACTAAATCGCGCAAAGCTTCAATCAGGCCGCCCCTTTTGAGCCGTTACGCGTCCGAGCGACGGCGACGCAGCAGCTCGAGTCCCAGCGCGACAAGCGCAACGGCGCCCGCAGCGACGGCGACGGCCAATGGCGCACGATCGCCCGTGTCGGAGAGCTGCTGAGCGCTCGACTTGGAAGACTCCTTCTTGCCGGAGTTTTCAGCGCCCGATGCCTTTGCCTTATCGGCTGCGGAGTCATCCGAGCTACCGGGTTTTGTCGGATCCTTTGAATCCGGCTGGTCGGAATCGGGCGTTCCGGGCTTTTCCGGCTCCGGCTTACTCGGGTTGTCAGGCTCGGGCTTATCCGGGTTATCCGGGTCCGGCTTGTCCGGCTGATCAGGCTCCGGTTTGCCGGGCTCGGGCCTGCCCGGGTCAGGCTGGTCGGGCTCGGGCTTGTCCGGCTGGTCCGGGTCAGGCCGGTCCGGGTCCGGCTTGTCCGGATCGGGTCCATCGGGCTTGTCCGGATCGGGAACCACCGGGTCCGGGTCGACAGGCTCCTGCTTCTTCTTCACCGTCAGCGTACCGGGCTCAACCGTGACATCGAAGTTCGGATCGGCGACCGTCGCCCCGATCTGGTACTCGCCCGCCGGGGAACTCTCATCGGCGACGCAGGAGTACTCGACCTTCACGCCCGAGGTATCAGCCGAGCTCTTTAGGCTCGAGGTAAAGGCGGGATTCATCTCTCCCTCGAAGCGTTCAACATCGTCGACCTTCACCTTAAGCTTCGCCGGCGCAATCTTGAACTTGCGCGAGGCGGCGCCGATATACCCGTTGCTTCGCAGCGTGGCAACGGCGCGATACGTGCCGGCATCGGTCGGGGCCTCACTCGACGAATAGTGCGTGCCGCCCGTCCCGTAATACCCGACCCTCAGGTCACCTTCGCAGGCCTTGGGAACCCCCGTGATCTTAGGCGATTGAGCATCACCGCTATAGACGAAGTTGCCGCCCTCAAATGCAAGCTCGACCCGCTTCGCCTGAACGACCAGAATGAAGCGCGCGGTCACGGTCTTGCCATGAGCGTCCTTGCACGTGATGTCAAAGGTAGACACCCCGGCCTTGGACGGGGTGCCCGAGAGCGTCAGACCGCCCGCCGTGCGGGTGAGCTTAAACCCGTCGGGGAGCTTAGCGTCGTCCCACGTGTACTCATACGGAGCTTCGCCACCCGCGGCACCAGAAATCGTCGCGCGATACGTGCTATGCGCGCGTGCGACCGGCAGCAGACCGCCGTTGAACACGAGGGCGTCCCGGGGCACAACGGAAACGACAGCGCGATCGCTTTCCACCTGCGCCTCGGTGCCGAGATAGCGCTGGGTGACGCGGCAGAAATACTCGCCGGCGCAATCGTCATCAAGATTCTCAATGAGGAGCGACTCCCCCGTCTCGCCCTCGAGCGCCACGGCCTCGCCGCCCACCATGTGGAACCATTGATAGGAAAGTTCGACATCGGCGGCGGAACCCGTGGACGAGGACGCGTGGTCGAGGACGCCCTTGCCCGCCTCGGCAGCAACCGAGAGCACGGCAGCATCGCCCTCGTGGGCGCTCGCATCCTGCGGCTGGGCGATCATCTTCGGAGCGTCCGCCTTCACGAACTCGAATGTGACCTCCTGCGACGCGGTGACGCCACTCAGCGTGACCTCGTACGCTCCACCCTCATAGTCGGAGATATCGAGATTGACGGCCTTGTCCGAGCCGGCTTCCGTGACCGTCACTCGCTCGAGGTAGCATCCCTCGTCGGGCGTCGCCGAGAGCGTCACATCTCCGCCCGCATCAACGGTGACGGAAGCGTTGTCAACCGAACCGTTGACCGCCTCTGCCGTCACCTCAAAGCGCTCTGGCTTGTCCGGGTTATCGGGCTCGGGGTTATCCGGATTGTCCGGGTCCGGAACCACCGGGTTGGGATTGACGGGCTCCTGCTTCTTTTTCACCGTCAGCGTTCCGGGCACGACCTCGACATCGAAGTTCGGGTCGGCGACCGTCGCGCCGATCTGATACTCGCCAGCAGGAGAGCTCTCATCGGCATCGCAGGAGTACTCGACCTTCACACGCGAAGTGTCAACCGCACTCTCCAGGCTCGAGGTAAACGCTGGGTTCGCCTCTCCCTCGAAGCGCTCGGCGTCGTCAACCTTCACCTTGAGCTTTGCCGGAGCGATCTCGAACTGGCAGGTAGCGGCACCGATGTAGCCGTGGCTGCGCAGCGTGGCGACAGCGCGGTACGTGCCGGCATCGGTCGGGGCCTCCGTCGAGGAATATTGCGTGCTTCCGGTACCGAAGTACCAGACCCTAAGGTCGCCCTTGCAGACCTTAGGGGCACCGGAAACTTCAGGCGTCTGCGGTGCGCCATTAAAGGTATAGTCGCCATCCGTAAACGTAAGTATTACGTGCTTTGCCTGGACAACGAGCGCAAAGCGGGCGGTCGTGGCCTCGCCACGAGCATCCGTGCACGTGATATCAAAGGCGGAAACGCCCGTCTTGGACGGGATGCCCGAGAGCGTCAGACCGCCCGGTGTACGGGAAAGCTTGAGCCCGTCGGGGAGCTTCGTCTCATCCCATGCGTACTCGTACGGAGCCTTGCCGCCCGCGGCCCCGGCAATCATGGCGATGTACGTGCCGTGCGCACTCGCTGCCGGTAGCAGGTCGCCGTTGAACACAAGGGTGTCCCAGGCAACGACGGAGACGGAAGCACAATCACTGTCCGCCTGCTTCTCAGCACCAAGGTAGCGTTGAGTGATGCGGCAGAAGTACTAGCCGGCTTTCTCGTCATCGAGATCCGCGAGCGAGAGCGTCTCCCCCGTCTCGCCATCGAGCGCCACAGCCTTGCCATTCGCCATGCGGAACCACTGGTAGGAAAGCTCAACCTCGGCAGCGCAACCCGTGGACGAGGCCGCGTGGTCGGCGACGTTCTTGCCTGCCTCGGCAGCGACCGAGAGCGCGACGGCATCGCCCTCGTGGACGCTCACGTCCTGCGGCTGCGCGACCACACGCGGAGCGTCCGCCTTCGCAAACTCGAACGTGACCTCCTGCGATGCGGTGACATCGCTCAGCGTGACCTCGTACGCCCCGCCCTTGTAATCAGAAATGTCGAGGTCAACGGTCGCATCCGAGCCGGCCTGCACGACCGTCACGCGCTCGAGGTAGCAGCCCTCGTCGGGCGTCGCCGAGAGGGTCGCGTCCCCGCCCTCAACAACCGAAACCAAAGCATTGTCGACCGAACCGTTGACTGCCTTCGCCGTCACCTTGTAGTGCTCGGGCTTCTTCTTGACCGTCAGCGTGCCGGGGTCGACCGCGACATCAAAGTTCGGATCGGCGACCGCCGCGTCGATCTGGTACTCACCCGCCGGCGATTTCTCATTCGCCGAGCAGAAGTACGTAACCTTTACGTCCGACGTGTCGCAACGACTCACCAAGCTGGAGGTAAACTCGGGGTTCTTCTGACCCTCAAAGCGCTCGGCATCGTCGACCTTCACCAGCAGCTGAGCCGGCGCAACAGCAACCGTCAGTTCAACGTCTTCGGCAGCAAGATAGTTACGCGAGGCAGCGGCATGGGCGACAACACGTGCCGTACCGGCAGCCTTCACCGTCGCGCAGCGCCCCTTAATCGAAACCGGGCTCGCATCGTCATCGGAATCGACCAGCTCAAAGCTCACGGGAGTCTGGGCAACGTTGTTAAACACAATGGGGTCTCCACCGTATACACCCGAATAGCTCGTCGTTCCCGTAATAACCTGGCTTGCCTTTGCAATCGAGAACTCGGCGGACTTTTTACCCTGATAGTTGGGGTCAGTCACCGTAACCGTGACGCGGTAGTTGCCACTGTCGCACGGCTCCAGCGCCATCGGACCATAGGACGTTCCATCTATACCGCGATAGGCAACGGAATAGGCAGACGTATCAAGACCGGCAACCGCAACCGCCGCAACGTGTCGCGCGCCATCGTATGTCACATCAGACGTCTCGATCGAAATATCGACCGGGGCCTTCTCGATCGTGAAGTCACAGGAGGAATTACCAACATATCCCTTGGCGTCGAGCGTCGCCACCGCACGATACGTGCCGGCATCCACCGGCGCCTGATCCGACGAGTAATGTGTGTCACCCGTGCCAACATAGGTCAGTTTGACATCGTCCTCGCAACCCTCGGGCACGCCCAAAAGTTCCGGGTCCTGCGCCGTCGCGTTGTAGGTAAAGGTCTGGCCCTCAAATGCAAGCGGGGCTTCCTTCGCCTTCACGAGCAGCGCGAAGTGTGCATCGCACTTGTCGCCCAGGTCATCGGTGCACGAAATCTTAAAGCGACAAACACCCGTAGCCGCAGGCACGCCCGAGAGCACCAAGGCGCCCGATCCGTCATCTGCCAGCGTCAGCTGCATGCCCTCAGGAACCTCAACATCATCCAAGTTGTACGCATACGGCGCCTTGCCGCCCGTAGCGCCGGCAATCTCTGCACGGTACTCATCGTGAGCGGTCGCCACCGGCAGCACGCGCCCGTTAAACACAAGTGCTTCTCGTGGCACGATGGATACCTTCGCATGTTCGGTATCCGTCTTTGTCACCGTGCCCAGGTAGTTCTGCGTAATGCGGCTGAAGTACTCGCCTTCGCCGTCGCTGTCGAGCCGGGCAATCGAGAGGGCCTCCCCCGTCTCGTCCTTCAGCGCCACCGCCTTGCCGCCATCGTCAGACACGCGGTACCACTGGTAGCTCAGCTTGACGTCTGCAGCGGATCCAGATGACACGGCCGCATGGACGCGAACGTTGCGCCCCGCCTCGGCGGCGACCGAAAGTTCGACCGGATCGCCCTCGTAAGCACTCGCATCCTGCGGCTGCGCAAGGACCTGTGGAGCCGCTGCCTTCGCAAACTCGAACGTGACCTTTTGCGGAGCACTCACGCCACTCAGTGTGACCTCGTACGCCCCACCCTTATAGTCAGAAATATCAAGGTCATAGGCATTGCCGGCCGAACCGTCATCACCTGCCTCTTCGGCAACGGTCACGCGCGTCAGGTAGCAGCCCTCATCGGGCGTCGCCGAAAGCGTCACCTTACCATCCGTAGCGACCAAAGCAGACTCCGAATCAACCGATCCGTTGACCGCTCGGGCCGTCACCTTGTACTTAGGCGCCTCCGCAAAGCGCGCCTCGACGGTCATGTTGTCCTCGGGGACAAACGTCCAGGTAGCATCCGTGCTCAGCGGCTCATCGCCCAACGACCCGTCATCATTGCGCGCATACCACCCATCGAACACATACCCCGCATCGGAAACGGCAGTCAGGGTCGTGGACTCACCGTTCTCGACTTCGTTGGTCACGGCATAGCCCAG
This sequence comes from Collinsella sp., assembly GCA_048205975.1. Lineage (GTDB taxonomy): Bacteria > Actinomycetota > Coriobacteriia > Coriobacteriales > Coriobacteriaceae > Collinsella. The sequence continues at coordinate 23,100 of DBEWTI010000135.1, read as the reverse complement.
AGATTCGTCCTCGGAGGAGCCCTCGACGTGTCCGCCCTGACGCGAATCCACCGCCGTAACCGTCATCGACGCCCGCTCATAAACGGCCGTAAAAGTACGGTTGCCAAACACTACACGGTTGATCACCGGCGTGGCGCCCACAGGCATGCCGTTCTCATCGACCCAGTATTTAAACTTCCAACCCTTATGCGGCACGGTAAACATAATCGCCGCGGAGTGGTAGGAGCCACCCGTACCGAGCGCTACCATCGAAAAGCCAGCATCCTTAGGATACGTAGCGACCTGAACATCGCAGCCCGTCTCGTAGAACACGGCCGTAAGCTGCTTATTCTCCTTGGCGGTACCGATATAGAAAGCGCTGTAGCTCACCGTAACACCCGCATCGTCGACCCAATGCGAGAAGTGGTACTTCTTCCACGGGATCGCAATCGCCATAAACATGTCGCCCCTGTCGTAGGACCTGCTGCCGGCAGGAATGCCGTCGACCAGAAGGGCCGTACCGCGGAAGATGGACGAGCCAGTGACGGTAATGGTCACCTGTCCATCGGATTCGAACTGCGCGTAGTACGTTATGTCTTGCGTGGCGGTCACATCGAGGGTCGTCGCGGTCTCGACAATCGAGGTGTCCTCCTTATCGGTGCTCCAGCCCACAAAGCGATAGCCCATACCGGCAACAGCGGACAGTTCCACCTGGTCGCCCACGGCAAAGCTACCGCTGCCCGTAACACGGCAGCCCCTGTTCGAAGCCTTGTCCTTCACCACGACCTCGCCCGTAACGGTCACCTCGTACGGATCGGCAAACACGGCCTGGAGCTCCAACGTATCGTCCTCGAGCCCCTCGACCATATCCTTGTCGAGCTTAACCCAGCAATGGGCGTCGCAGCTCAGCAGCAACTTGTTGCCCTCGGCATCCAGGACATACCAACCGGCAAAACGTTTGGCTCCCATAGGCGTAGCGTTGAGTTCGACCGTATCACCGAATTGATAGGAGCCCTCGCCGCTCAGGGTGCCCACGCCATCGTCACTCGCGCTCAAAACGACCTGATAGGACTTAGGCGCAAAGGTCGCCGTATAGGTGGCGTCACCCGCGACCTTAACGGTATAGTCGGCGTTCTCGCTGACTGTCTCGCCCTTGTCGTCCGTCCAACCCGCAAACGAATACCCGGTGTTGGCGATCGCACGAAGCGTTGCGCGGTCGCCAGCCTCATAGCCACCAAAGCCGCTCACGGCTCCGCCCTCGGCAGGCGAAGCAACGGTATGCACGACATACGAACCCGACGCAAAGACGGCATAGAGCGACGTATCCTCACGCACGGTAAATCGATAGGTTTTCTTGGAGCTCACGCATGTGCCGTTACGGAACCGGCCCACAAAAGCCGTATCCTCGGCGGCGACCGCACGCACGGTTACGACCTGTCCAACGGCATACGCCCCCGCGCCCTCGACCGTGCCCATGCTCTCTTCACACGAGACGTCCACCGTATATTGTTTTGCCGAGAACACGGCCTGGAGCGCCGTGTCAGACGTCGGCACCACGTGATAGGTGATGTCGCGGCTTACCACGGCGCCCGAGGCATCGGCCCAATACCCAAACGCATAGCCCGAAAGCGCATGCGCGGTCAGCGTGGCGGCATGCCCCGCCTCAACGGTACCTGTGCCCTCGACCCAGCCGGCGACGCTCGATTCGACCAGCGAACCGGTGCCGGAATCGACTACCGCCGTGGCGTCGACTTCATAGCTTTTTGCCATAAAGCGAGCGACGTGCACATGGCTGCGCTCCTGGTGGCAGGTGAACTCCGCATCGGCAGACTCAAACGTGCCGTCGGCCGTATACCAACCAGTAAAGACGTAACCGGGATTGGGCGTCGCCTTAAGGGCAACCTCCGCGCCGCGGTCGGCAAGGATTCGGCTCGCCTTGACGGTGCCGCCCTCCGCAGGATCGGCGAGAGGCACGCAGACGGTATCGATCGGCACAAAGGCCGCGGTAATAACGCAGTGTCCGGTTTTACCGCGAGCCTTCGCAACCAACGAGGTCTCGTGCTTAAGGCTCTTCAGGCGACCATTGACGTACCAACCCCAGAACAAAAAACCAGGATGGGCCTTAGCCGTCAGATGAAGGGTCTCCCCTAATTTGAACGTATCGGTCGTAGGCTTCACCACGGTCCCATTACACGTCACGGTACCGCCGAGCCACGAATCGGCCGTGACCATGACCTCGGGTTTTGAGTCGGTAAAGATCGCGGTATAGGTATCGCTCTTGGTGACCTTAACGACTAGCTCGGCAGATTCGTACTCCTTACCGGAGTCATCCTTCCAATGGTCAAAGCGGTAGCCGTCATTGGCCTGCGCCTTGAGCATCACCGTGTCGCCATATCCGCAGGCAACCGAAGATACCCCCGGGTGCCCCTCAATCTCAACCGTACCGCGCTCCACAAAGGTCTTCTTGGCCTTCGCCGTCACGGTATAGGTATTTTCCTCAAACACCGCGCGCACGGTGCATTCCACGTCCTCGGGATAGAACTCGAGATAGCTGGGGTCGATACCCAAAAGCAGGTCCGTCTTGGCGTCGTACCAGCCCTTAAAGGTAAATTGTTTGCTCGCCTCCGCCGTGAGCTCAATGCTCAGCGTGGCAGGCTCGCCCTTCATGCAGTAGCCCTCACCGTGCACCATATATTTGCCCGCCATGGCCGCGGCCGGCTCAACGACAACGTCCACCTTGCAGGCACGCGTAAACTTCGCCTGGACCACGCAGTCGGTAATGGGCTCAAAGGTATACGAACGCTCGCTCGAAACCAGCGTCGACGTAGTATCCGAGCCACCATTGCTCAGATACCAACCGTCAAAGATATAGCCCTCGGATGGCGTAGCCTCCGCGGTCACGCGCTCACCCTCGGGGACCTCGAGAACCATGCCGGCAGTCTCGCCGCGCTTCAGCGTAACGGTGCCGCCCTCGAGCGGGTCAGCCTCGGCACGCACAGTATGCGCATCCCTGCCGTCCATTACAGCCTCAATTCGGGCATTCCCGTTAACGCGGTATTCGCAAACTTCCTGCTTGTTGGCAATCGTGATGCCCTGCGCATCGGTTTCGCGCCACTCTACAAAACGGTACGTTTTCTCTGGATTGTCGGGGCGCACCTTGGGCCGCATCGTAAACGTGAGAATGTCGCCATCCTTCGCGCGAACCTTGCCGTCCACGACCGGTACGCCATCGCACAAAACCTCGGCGCTGTCGAAGGGATCGGTATTCACCAGGATGGTCTTATCCGCCTTGCGGAAGCGCGCAACCAGATGGCGGTCGACCTCGGCCTTGAAGATATACGTGCGCTCGGGCGAAACCTCGATGCCGTCCTCAAACCATCCCACAAAGGCATAGTCAGGACCCTCGCTCGCGGTGACCATAGCCTGATCGCCACGGGTGATGCTCTGCTTTACGGGGCTTGCGGTGCAGCCTGTCGAAAAATCGGCCTGAATGCCATCGGCTTCGGCAACCGCCGTAATCTCGACTTTTTTCTCGAAAACGGCCGTCATTTTTACGACCTCGGGCGTCAGGTCCGTGATCGTCATCGTCTTGAGAGGAGATGTCGAGACCTCGACGCCGTTCTCTTTCCAACATACGAAGCGATAGCCGGGATTTGCGACAGCCTCGAGCGTGGCGACCGTCCCCTCATAGTGGATACCGCCTCCGGTAACGACGCCGCCCGCCTCGGGCTGCGCGGTGGCAATTATTTCAATCTTATGGTCGCCATGAGGCTTGGGCTTCTTGTGGTCGTCGATGATGTCCTTAATCTCCTTGAGCACCTTGGTGCCCACAGCGGCAACATCCTCGATGTTGTCGGCCATACCGATCTCAATCACTGCATCGGCCGCGATGGGGTCGACGATCTCGCCCAAGCCATACATGGTAGCGAGAACGGCCGCAGCCGTAATCGCGGCGATGAGCGCGGCCTTCAGCGCCGCGAGTGACTCGTCGGGGCCAGTCGCCTCACGGAAATGCGCGGTGTACTGCACATCCCCCTCGAGCACAAACGTATAGGACGGACCATCGTCGCCGGTAAAGACAACGTTGCCGAGGGCATCGGTCGCGTAGTCAAACACATAGCCGGGTAACGGGACCGCTACGACCGTTACGCGTGACCCGATGCCGTACAGACCGGTGGAAAGGAACTGTCCGAGCGGCTGCCCGTTCTCATCGACCCCGTCCACACTCAGGACCACGCTCGCCTGCGGAGCGCAGTAGCGCGGAGTGATCTCGATCTTGGAGTCGCTCTTATCCTCGGACACAGTCGCGTCCGCCTCGTTCACCGTATAGGTAAAGTCGAGTTGATCGCTCACGGCGTAGGCGTCATCGCCCTCACCCAGATACCAGCCCAGGAACAGCGCGTTATCCGTGACGGCGGAAACCTCAACCGTCTCGCCGGCATTGCGATAGCAGTTTTGAGCGGTAACACTCAGGTGCGCATAGTCCTGCGACGAGTCGGTCGCCTGCGCATCGTTGATGTGCACCGCATAGTCCTTGAGCTTAAAGCGAGCCTCCAGGGACAGATCCTTATCCGGCGTAAACGTGCAGACCGTCTCTTTGGAGATGTACTTGCCGGACTTGGTGTCATACCAGCCCTTAAAGGTAAGGTTGTCGTTGAGCATCCCCAAAGCACCGGCATCGAGCGTGACCTCGGTGCCCGAATCGATCGTCGTCACGCCGGAAACATCGGGCAGCTCAACGCCGTCCATCAGCTTGCGTTCGCCTTTATCGATCGTTTGGGCATAGGAGATCTGGAACGACGTCGGCTCAGGCTTCTTAAGCTGTAGCGTGCCCTTGGTCTGGGTTTCAAAATGTGAATAGCCATCGTCATACACGAGCTTTACGGGTTGTCCGTCCATCGACTCATCGAAGACGTCACCGTCGCACGGAGTCGCCGTTAGGTACTCACCCAGTTCTTCCTTTATGAGGGCTTCGTAGTTCCAAATCGAAACAGAATGCGGGTAATCGAGCTCGATGCTCATGCCCTCGAGCGAAATGGTGTCCCCCGGCTCATAGGTCATGTTGTTGGGATCGCAGGAGATCTCAACGTTCTTGAGCACCTTGCCCACCGGGACGGGTAGACAGCCGTTGCACCTCTCCCAAACAGCCTTGGGCTCTCCCTTGCTGTACTTCGGAATCATCTTGGCAGGGACCATGACGGTCATGTTGCGCTTGGGGAACGTGTCGGTATTAATGAGCACCGCATGGTTGCACCCAAAGAACACGGTCTCGAGGTTGGTGCTATAAAACGCCTTTTCCGGCAATTCCTCGATCTTGGAGTTATATGGCAGCGTCAGCCCGCCGTTCAAGTCGGTGCCGTAGAAGCAGGTGTGGCCAAGCGTTTCGATCGTTGTGTTGCTCTCGAGCCCGGTGGTAGCAAGGTTCGAGCAGAACCTGAACGCGCAAACGCCAATCGATGTAATGGAGGCGTTCTTGGCCAGGCCGGTATCGGTCAGAGCCTTGCAGCCTTCGTAGGCGCTGTCGGGAATCGACGTGAGGCCAACGACCTTGTCGAGTCCCGTCGACACCAGCCCACTGTCGGCAAACGCGGCATAGCCCATCGAGCCAATGGTAGTAGTCTCGCTGATGTTCAGGCTCGCAAGCGACTCGCAGCCATAGAACGCCTCTTTTCCGATGGTGCCGATGGTCATACCGGACAGGCTGATATCGGTGAGATTCGGGCAGTTATAGAAGGCGTGCAATCCGATTTTGGAAATGGAGCTATTCTCAAAGCGCACTGAGCGCAGATTGGTAGAGTCGGCGCAGAGCTGCGCGTCGACTTCATCAACCCCGTAATCGACAATCAAATTCGTTACCATTCGACCATCGACAGAGTTCTCGCGCGGGTTGTTTTCATCGATTTCTACCGTAAGATTTCCGTTTGCGTCGCACGGATACAGATAGTAGTTGGGCATGAGCTTGGCATACTCGCAGGCCGCCTGCTGCAGGTTGCCCTTGCTGTACGCGACAAGGCGCGTGTAGCCATCGTCATACACCAGCTGTATGGGCTCTCCGTCCATCGAGCCATCGAAGACGTCGCCGTCGCAGGGAGTCGCCGTAAGGTATTCGCCGAGTTCTTCCTTTATGAGGGCTTCGTAGTCGCTATCCATCGTCGAATGAGGATATTGAAACGTGACACTCATGCCCTTGAGCGAAATAGTGTCGCCCTGCCGATAGGCCATCTTGTCGGGATCGCGCGAGACCTTAATCTTTTGAAGCATCTTGCCCACGGGGAAGGGCAGGCTGCCATTGCAACTCTCCCAAACCTCTTTGGGGCGACCGCTTGCGTATTGCGAAACCATCTTGGCAGGGACCATGACAGTCATGTTTTGCTTGGGGAACGTGGTGGAATTAATGAGCACCACATGGTCGCATCCAAAGTACACAGTTTCAAGCTTAGAGCCATAGAACGCACGACTCGGCAGTTCCTCGATCTTGGAATAAAGGGGCAGCGTCAGCCCGCCGCTCATATTGGTCCCGGAGAAACAACCTTCGCGGAGCGTCTTGATCGTCGTATTGTTCTCGAGTCCCGTCGTCGCAAGGCGAGAGCAGTTTTTGAACGCATTAACGCCGATTGATGTGATGGATGTGTTCCCGCCCAGACCGGTATCGGTCAGAGCGCTGCAGGCATTATAAGCGTTCTCAGGAATCGAACTGAGACCAACGACCTTGTCGAGACCCGTAGACCGCAGCCCGCTCCAGGCAAACGCGGCATCGCCCATAGAGCCGATGGTAGCAACGTCATTAATGTTCAGGCTCGTAAGCGATCCGCACCCAGAAAACGCCTCTGTTCCGATGCCCCCAATGGTCATACCGGAAAAGCTGATATCGGCGAGATTGGAGCACCCAGAAAAGGCGTGTAGTCCAATTGAAGAAATAGAGCTGTTCTCAAAACGCACCGAACGCAAATTGGAGGAATACTCACAAATATATCCGGGGACCCCATCCACTCCGTAATCAACGATCAGATTGGTTACCAATTTACCGTCGACAGAGCTCCCGTACGGGTCGTTTCCATCGATCTCTAGCGTAACGCTTCCGCTTGCATCGCACGGATACACATAGCCGTTCGGCATAAGCTTGGCATACTCGTAGACCGTTGGGTCCTCATACACGAGGGGATCGACTTCGCTGTCATCGGACGAGGGTTCCGCCGTGGCAACCAAGCTCTTTGCTGCATCAGAATCGGTCGCGGAGATCGAAAGGTCTTGGGCCAAGCTCGACGTGGAAGTGCTGGTATCCGAGCTGGACGATTCGTCCTGAGCGTTATTCGTTTGGTCGGAAGCTGTGGATGAGCTGCCCTCGCCCGAAGATGACGCGTTATCGACCGCATGGACTTCAGCGTCAGAACTCGAGTCGGTCTCTTGGGCCTCGCTCTCGACGGCGACCGCCCCGGCATCATCGGCATAGGCTGTGCTGGGAGCAAGGGGTATCGAGGTCACGACCATCGCGACCGAAAGATAGACGACTAAAAACCTATAGAGGGCAGCAGTGATCCTGTTCATAGGAACCTTCCCGCAATTCGCAAAGATACAGAGTCCCAGTGTGGGCCATCATTTCACATTACCCTGTATAAGCGACAATGCGGGAAGGTAGCGTAAACGGTTTATCTAAGGGCGCAAAAGGTTGGTCTAATCGCAGCTCAAATCGCGCAGAGCCTCAATCGCCATGTCGACTTCCTCGTCCGTGTTGAAATACCCAAACGAGAAGCGGACGACGCCCTGGCGCTCGGTCCCCAGCGCGCGGTGCATGAGCGGAGCGCAATGGGCACCGGGGCGCGTCGCAATCCCCCACCCTTGCATGAGCGCGTCCGAAATCTCGGCCGAATCGATATTGCCCACGTTGAGCGAGACGATCGCCGAGCGTGCTGACTGGTCGAAGGCACCGTAGAGTTTGATTTCCGGAATCTCACGAATACCGGCGAGAAAGCGATCGGCCAGGGCGCGTTCGTGAGTCGCAATCGCTTCAACTCCACCCTGTGCCTCGATAAAATCAAGGCCTGCGGAAAGGCCCGCTATGCCGTGACCGTTGAGCGTGCCCGCCTCGAGCCGCGTGGGCCACTCCATGGGCTGCAACGCATCGAAGCTGTGCACGCCCGTGCCGCCCATGGCCCAGGGCGCCACGTCGACGCCCTCCGCCACGGCCAGGCCGCCGGTGCCCTGCGGGCCCATGAGCCCCTTGTGGCCGGTAAAGCACACCACGTCGAGCCCCATGGCCTGCATATCGATATGCGCCGTACCGGCAGACTGCGAGGCATCGACGATCACAAGCGCACCCGCGGCATGTGCCAAGGCCGCCACGCGCGCAATGTCGACCGCGTTGCCGGTCACATTAGAGGCATGCGTCACCACCACGGCACGCGTACCGGGCGTGACCAGCCGCTCGAGCTCGTCATAGTCGAGCACGCCGTTCGCGTCGCAGCCCGCATGCTCAACGGTCACACCCTGCTCCACCGCCAGGCGGTTAAGCGGACGCAGTACGGAGTTGTGCTCGAGCACCGTCGTGACCACACGGTCGCCGGGGCGCACCACGCCATTGATGACGGTGTTGAGCGCCGCGGTGGAGTTGGGCGTAAAACAAACATGGTCAGCACGCGGACAGCCCAGCAAGCGCGCGAGCTTGGCGCGGCAGCCGTGAATGGTACGCGCCGCATCGAGCGCACCCGACGTGGCACCGCGCCCGGCATTGCCGAGTGAGCACATCGCCTGCGTCACGGCATCGATGACCGTCTGCGGCTTATGCATGGTCGTCGCCGCGTTATCCAGGTAGATCATCGCACGACCTCCCACATATCAATCACGGTATAGCCCTCGGTGGGAATGCCCGCCGCAGCGAGTTCGCCGCGCAGCAGGGCCTCATCGGCAGGCAGGGCTTTCCACGCCAGACCGCATCCGGCAGCGACCTCCCCGGGCACGGGAATCGTGCGCCCGGGAAGGCCGCGCTCGATGCATAGGGACTCGCACCCCATGGCGGCCGCCGTGGTGGGAAACGTGATGACAAGCGCCGGGCGCTTCTCCCTCATGGCAACTCCAACCAATACGCTACGGGCGCACGACGCGCACGGCCTGTTCCATCTTCTCCACGATCACGTACATGTTCGTGACCTCGCCTACCGCGAGCTGGTCCTTAATGCCAAAGTGATCGAGGCAGGTACCGCAGGTGAGAATCTCGACACCCTGCTCCGCCAGGCCCTTCAGGTCATCGAGCACCGGCGAGCCCTCGACGGTGAGCTTGGCGCCGCCGTTGTAGAACAGCATGGTCGAGGGCAGCTCCTCCTGCTGCGTCACGGCAAAGATAAACGCCTTCATGAGCTTGTGGCCCAGCTCGTCGTCGCCGCGGCCCATGCAGTCGGTGTAGACGGAAATGACGAGCTTGCCCTTGCCGGCGCTGGCATCACAGAAGGCAGCGCCATCCTGCTCGGGATCGGCCACGGCAACGGCGCCAGAGGTCGCCACGGTCACGTGCCACTCGGCGTCAGAAACCTTCTCGACCGAGGCCGTGCAGCCTTTCTCCTGCGCCATCTTGGAGATGTTCTTGACGGCGGTCTCGTTGTCGACCGAGGTCACCACAGCACCCTCGCCATCAAGCTGCTTCAGAGCTTTGAGCGTCTTGACGACGGGCAGCGGGCAGGCATCGCCCATGGCATTGACTTCAATCTTGGAAGACATAGTAAATTCCTTTCGAAAGGGACCGTCCAGAACAACGGACGGTCGCATAAACGGTTTTCCTTAATGCACAACGCGAACGGCAGGACCGCCCGGCACCGCCTCGCACACGCGACCGATTGTGGCGGCAACGCGCCCCTCGGCATGTAAACGACGCGCAAGCTCATCCACATCCGCCGCGGGCGCCGCGATGAGCAAGCCACCCGATGTCTGTGGATCGTACAGCGCATCCAACATACCCGGCTCCAGGCCATCGTCGACCGCCACGCGCAGACCAAAGAAATCCTGGTTGCGGTAGGCGCCGGCAGGGATAATGCCCAGACGCGCCATGTCGAGCACCTGGTCAAAGAGGGGCACCGCCCCCGACGCAAGCTCAATCTGCACGCCTGAGCCCTCGGCCATCTCGCACGCATGCCCAATCAGGCCAAAGCCCGTAATGTCGGTGCAGCCGTGAAGTTCGAGCCCCTCGGCCAAACGGATCGGGGCCTCGTTGAGGGTGCACATAGAATCAAACATCCGGCTGGCCTCGTCCTGCTCGATGAGCTCGCCCTTAATGGCCGTGGTGATAATGCCCGAGCCGATCGCCTTGGTCAGCAGTAGGACATCGCCCACGCGCGCACCGCTGTTGGCGAGCATACGGTCGAGTGGCACAAAACCGCTCACGGACAGGCCGTACTTGGGCTCGTCGTCGTTGATGGTGTGGCCGCCCGCGATGGTGCAGCCAGCCTCGACGCACTTGTCGGCGCCACCCGCCAAAATCTGCCCGGCAACCTCAACACCCAGGCAATTGGGAATGCACAGCAGGTTCATAGCATGGCTCGGTCGTCCGCCCATGGCGTATATGTCCGACAGCGAGTTTGCCGCCGCGATCTGGCCAAACAGGAACGGGTCGTCGACCATCGGTGGGAAGAAGTCGATGGACTGCACGAGGCCCAAATTATCGCCAACGCGGAAGATACTCGCATCGTCGGAGGTATCGAACCCCACGAGCAGGTTGTCGTTATGCACATTGGGTAAGTCGCCCAAGACCTGGGCGAGGGCTCCAGGAGCCAACTTAGCGGCTCAACCGCTCGCGGCAGTCATAGACGTGAGCTTAATCTGATCGTCAGCCATCGATACCTCCTCTCATCGGTCAATCATTTCCTCCCAGTATACGCATGAATGCAGGCCCACGGCCGATGCATTAATCGAGCGCCTGTGCGCGAATCGCCGCGCCGATGGCACCGGCAAAGCGGGCCCGGGGCGAGGTGGTCACCGGCGACCCCAGCAGCTCGCCCAACCGTTCCACAACGTAGGCGTTCTCGCACAGACCACCGGTCAGATAGTACGGGGCGCCCGCCGCCTGCCCGGCCATAGTGGCCACGCGCGACACGACACTCTCGATCACGCCACGCGCAATGTTCTCGCGCGGCTCACCGCGACCGATCAGGCTGATAACCTCGCTTTCGGCAAACACCGTGCACATGCTGCTGATCTTGGTGGGTTCGCCGGAACGCGCCAGGTCGGCCATCTGCTGTTGGGAAATGCCTAGGCGGTCGGCCATGATCTCCAAAAAGCGCCCCGTGCCGGCGGCACACTTGTCGTTCATGGCGAACTTTGCCACGCGGCCGCCCTTGAGTTGGATGACCTTGGTATCCTGGCCGCCCACGTCGATCACCGTGCCCTGCTCGCCAAACAGGCGGACCGCACCGGCACCATGGCAGGTGATCTCGGTCACTACCTTGTTGGCATAGGGCACCGCGACACGGCCGTAGCCAGTCGCGACCACGCGAACATCGTCGCCCGTCACGTCATAGCCGGCTGCAGCGAGCTCAACGCGGAGGCGCTCGGCCGCATCGACCGAGGAGAACCCGGTTGGCTGCACGCACATCCACGCCACCGAACCCTCCCCGTCGACCACGGCAGCCTTAGCCGCCGTAGACCCGATATCGATCCCGATCCCTATCATGGCTCTCTCCCAATCAGCAAGAAAATCAAACGATCAGACACTGCTGCAACAACGGCCCTCTGGCGTCTGAGGTGCCCGAGATTCCGAGCGACAAGCCCGACGAAGCGTACTCAAGGTACGCGAGGAGGGTTGGAGCCGGAAGGTCGGGTGCCTCAGACGTCAGAGGGTTTCGATAAACGCGGCGATGCGCGTCTCAATCTGGCCCATGTCGCCATTGCTGTAGTCGGTCTCGATCTTCATATACGGAATGCCCGCACCCTCGACGGCTTCCTGCATGCGTGCGCTCTCCACGTTAAAGGTATGGCACGCCTGGAGCACGCTCTCCACTACGCCATCGACGTGATACTTCTCGCACATGGCCAGCGTGTTCTGCATGCGGCCGTCGTTGGGCGTCATGACCGAGCAGTTAATGTCCAGGTAGCGGTCGGCGATAGCGCGCAGAATGTCGGGAGCCTCCGGATCAATCATCATGGCAGCCGTGCGCTCGCCCGAGCAATCGTCCATGCACACGACCACGCCGCCGTTGGACTCGATGGTGCGACCGATCTTGTTGATCACACCGCCCACCGGGCAGCCGGTAACCAGGATGCGCCTAGCATCTGCCGCGACCGAACGCCCTCCAGCCTCGTAGGCCTCGCGCAGCTTGGCAACCTTTTGCTCGAGCTGGTCCGTATAGGCCTCGATATCAAAGCTGAACGTACCGGCGAACATAGTGCTCATCAGGTCGACGCCGCTCATGGCCGCCGGCCGGTTGGCCTGCAGGGCGAACATCTCGAGCTGGGCGGCGCGCAGGCGATTGCGACGACGGACAGCGGCGCGCAGGTCGTCGTCGGTAATCGTGATGCCGTAGAAGCCCTCGAGCTCCTCCTTGAGCATGCGGCACTCCTCGTACCAGCCCTCACGCTCATAGGCACGATCGCGGCTCTGCGGCAGGTGCAGAATGTACGTACGCTTGAGCTCGTTGAGCAGTTCGTACATCTTCTTCTTGCCGTCGCAGGTGGTCTCACCGATGATCATGTCGCTGAAGTACGTAAACGGGCACTTTTGCGAATAGGCAAAACCGTACGTCGACTTGATGAGCGGGCACAGGTTTGCCGGCAGCACCTTCTCGGCCTCGGGAATCACCTCGTCGGACGTGCCGCACAGCGCCACGCTCGCAGCCCCCGCGGCATCGATAATCTCGAGCGGCGTATAGCTGCACAAAAAGCCGACCAGGCGATTGCCGGCCTGTTTGTAATCTTTGACGCGAATAAACGCCGCCTTGCGCTGCTCGTTGAACTCCTCAAACGTGCACGGCAACGGCTGCTCAATATTTTCCGACATATAACTCCTTAACAAAGCTTTTAACCAACCAAGGAAACGGCTTTCCCAGGGCCCGAGGTTGCCGTGAAAGAGGAGCGCCGCGTACTTCTGGTACGCAAGCGACGGTTTGAACGGCAAGATCGGGTGCCTGGGAAAGCCACCGGGACGGATAGTCCTAAATGGTTTCCAAGAAAGCCTCGATGCGGGTCTGGAGCTGACCGGCATCCTCGCCGGCGTAGTCGGTCGTGATGTGCATAAAGGGAATACCGGCCTCCTCGGCGGCCTTCTCCACGGCGAAGGACTCCATCTCGTAGAGCGTGCAGAACTGCAGGGCCACGTCGACGATGCCGTCGGCATGCAGGTCGCGCGCCATCTGGACGATGTCCTTCATACGCTGGTCGTTGGGGGTAAAGACGGCGCAGTTGATCTTAAAGTAGCGCTCGGCGATGGCGTCGAGCATCTCGTCGACCGTCTCGCCGGACTCGTCGACCAGGTCCTTGTAGTAGCGCGAACCCGTGCAGGACTCCTCGCCCACCACGATGCCGCCAGCTTTCTCGATCAGGTTGAACAGCTTCCAGTTGGGCACGGCCATGGGCGTGCCGGTGTACAGGATGCGCTTGGTGCCCTTGGGCGCCACGCCCTCACCATTGGCGGCGCGCTCCTCGCACTCGGCAGCCATGTCGTTGATGGCGCCGGTCAGGCGCGGCGTGTCGTCCATAAAGGCAGCCTGCACGGTCAGCAGGCTATCGAGGCCGCTGATGGGCGCCGGGTCGGCGACACGGGTCGCAGCCAGACGCTGCAGGGCGCGGCGCTTCTCGTTAACGGCGTGGATGGCAGCCTTCAGGCGCTCGGGCGTGATCTTGACGCCGCACTCTTCCTCGATCTTGGCAGCGAGCTTTTTGACCTCGGCCTTCCAGGTCACGAGCGTCGACTCGTCGTGCACGTTGGGGATATCCATGACGTACATGTTCTTTTGCGTGGCAAAGAACTCATAGGCCTTCTTCTTGCCGTCGCAAGTGTTCTCGCCGACTACCAGGTCGCTCGACTCGATGTAGGGGCAGACCTCGCCCAGCTTAAAGCCAGCAAAGCTCTTGATGAGCGGACAGGTGTTGCGCGGCAGATGCTCCTCGACCTTGTCCGTTGCCCAGTCGGCACCAGAGCACAGGCCCACGGGAATACCATCGCACGCAAGCACGATTTCCTCGGGCACATAGACGCAGAACGAGCCGACGATCTTGGTGGCCTCGCCGGACTCCTTCTTGTCGAGCATTTCCTTAATACGGCCGCTGTGGATGTTGGTGGCGACAAAATCCAGGTAGGACGTGGACTTAGGGCGGTTGTTCTGCGTCAGGAACATGTCCCCGTACATCTGGCCCACGGCGCCCAGCAGCACGTCGTGGTCGGCAAGATTCATGCCGAGGCTCTCCCACATCGGATGGAAATCAAATTCTTCAGCCATGACGGTTCCCCTCTCGAACCAAAAATGAATAGCTACGGTATTGCTGCACGGTGGGTGGCGAAAACCCAGCCGTGCTCAAACCCGGAATTTTGGAGAACCTGCTTTGCTGTTGATGATTTAGTTGTGCGTCGTCTCTCCCGGAGCCGTGAACATACCTGCTCATATGCGGCTCCGAGCCATATAGAGGGCGCGCGCGGCAACGCGACGCGAATATGTCTTCTGCGGCATCGGCGCGCCCTCCTTTTCTCGTCGAAGGTAACTATATCAACGGTCGTCGTCCAGACGAATACCGCCGACACGCGTACGACAGCATCGGGATGCGAGTATCTCGCTGTCTGATAAATAATTATCAGATTGATAAGGTTTTGTCACCTTCGATTCGGCGAATGGCGGCACGTTAAGGACCCGGACGGCCAAGGAACCAATCCCCCGACCGTACCGCATGTTTCGCTACCGGCAAACCAGATGAATCCTGCTCGCGTCGAAATGCATACGCAAGGTCTCCCCCGCCTGCGGCAGCTCCTCTACAGGCACACTTACCTTGTTGACCTTCCACTGCAGGCGCGTCGGCGCGTCGGCACGTGGCACATCCAGCAGCACCAAGCGCTCAAAACGCGAATCGCTCACGCGGGCCACGTGCAGGTTGTAGCTGTTGCGACCACGCTCGGCACGGTTGTCCACATGGAAGTAGCTCGCGCGAATGCCCAGGTACGCCACGTTATCGGGCACCTCGCGACCAACATTGAAGGTCATGCCCCAATCAAGGGCTTCTACTTCCTGAGTCCCGATCTTGCGCGCGCGGCTCGTGTTCTTGCAGCCCGTCAGGCGCAACGCGGCCAAGGTCTGCGGCCGGCGAACCACGTCCTCGACGGAGCCGATCTCCTCCACATGCCCGTTGTGCATAACGCAGATGCGCTCGCACAGGCGACATGCCTCATCGATATCGTGGCTCACGTACAGCACGGTGCGGTTGCAGACATCGAACAGGTCGAGCATGTTTTGCTCAAGCGCGCTCTTGAGATACGCATCGAGTGCGCTCATGGGCTCGTCGAACATGAAGATGCCCGGGTGTGCCGCCACCATGCGGGCAAGCGCCACACGCTGCTGCTGGCCGCCCGAAAGTCGCGCGGGATAGCGGTCGGCAAAGTCGGCGAGACCGAAGATGCCCAGGTAACGCTCGGCAAGCTTGCGACGTGCCGCCGCGTCGCCCGCATCCTTCACGCCGGCGCACACGTTGTCGGCCACCGTCATATTGGGAAACAGCTGGTAGCTTTGGAACAGCAGGGCGCACTTGCGTTCCTGGGGCGACAAGTTGATGCCCGCGACAGAGTCGAAGAAGGTCACGCCATTGACGACGATCTTGCCCTCATCGGGCGTCTCCACGCCAGCGATGCAGCGCAAGGTACAGCTCTTACCGCAACCGGAGGCACCGAGCAGCGCCACCCGCTCCTCGCCAGCCTCGAGTTGAATGTCGAGCGTAAAGCCGGGATAACGCTTTTTGATATCCAGAACGAGCGACATGGCCTATCGACCTCCCTTCGCGACCGCGTCGTCACGCATAAGCTCGGCCAACGCCTCGCGATCGATACGCAGGGCATCGCCACCGACGGGGTCGAGCGAATCGCCCTGCCCAGCGAGCTCTTTGGCTTGCTTGCGCTCTGCACGGGAAAGGCCGCGCTCGCGATACTTTTGCGAATGCGCCGTATACATATTGATGAACAGGATGACCAAGAAGCTGAAGACGATCACGACGAAGACCCAAAAGAGCGCCACCGACGTATTGCCGCCCATCCACTCAAAGTAGATGGCGATGGGAATGGTCTGCGTAATGCCGGCATAGTTGCCCGCGAAGAACAGCGTGCAACCAAACTCGCCCATGGCGCGGGCAAAGGCGAGCACCGTGCCGGCGGCAATAGAGGGACAGCCGAGAGGCATCATGAGCTTGGTAAAGATGCGTCGCTCGGACCAGCCCAGCGTGCGCGCTGCATCGAGCATCTGCGTGTCGAGGCTCTCGAAGGCGCCGAGTGCCGTACGATAGACGAGCGGGAACGACACCACCACGGCAGAGATCACCGCCGCGGGCCACGTAAAGACAATCGAGATGCCGTGCGCGATCAGCCACTGGCCCACCCCGGTAGAGCGACCGAACAGCATGAGGAGTAAAAAGCCGCAGACCGTGGGCGGCAGCACCATAGGGATGGTAAAGACTGAATCGAGCAGGCCCTTCACGCGGCTCGTGGTCCCCATGGTCTTCCATGCGGCAAACAGGCCCAGCGCGAACGCGATCACCAAGGCGAGACCGCTCGTCTTGATGGACACCAAAAACGGGCGGTAGTCAATACTGCCAAAGAAAGTCGCAGCGCGCTCCGCCAGCGAAGGCGGCTCCGTCGTCGAGACGCTCGCATACGGCACCAAGGCGGCGTTATCGCTCCACAGGGCTCCGTCACCCAGATTGAGCCCGGCGTTTGCGGCGTCCGCGGCGTTCACGACGGTGTAGTAGTCGCCGTCCTCGCCCTTCACCTTAAACAGATAACGGTAATCGCCCTGTACCAGCTCATTGTCCGAGGTAAACACCCACTCGAGCTTGGAGTCCTCCAGCAGCGCGCCTCCCATGGAGTGAGACTTATCGAGCCCCGCGAGCATCTTCTTGAGCGCCTTTTGGTCGGAGGCATTTGCGATATCGAGGCTCGCTTCCTTGGCGGCATGCGCATCGACCCACACCACGATGCTCGTAGGCGTGGTCACCGTTACGAGCGACGTCTTTCTGTAGATGGGAAAACGATAACCCTCGGGCTGGTCGACAAACGAGCGGGCCGTGCCCTTGGCGTTGCGCTCAAAGGCGTTGAGGCCAAAATCGACGCCATCGATAAGCGCAGAGTCCTCTGTCGCTTGGCGTCCGTCGGCAGTGGCAAAAAGTGCCTCGGCACAAGCAACTCCGGGCAGTGAGGTAAACGCAAAGAGAACCGCCGCCAGCGCAGCGAGCAGGCGAATCGTTTTCCTTGACACGGGCGACTCCTCAAACAAAGGGTAACGACGCGCGGGCACGCCGCTTCAATCTAAAAAGGGCGGGCGATCGCAAGAACGCCCGCCCTCAAGCATATCGTTATGCAGCGCTCTTCTGCACTACTCGGAAAGCTCAAAGCCGTACTTGGCCCAAATCTTCTGCGCCTTCTTGTTAGACAGGCAGAAGTCGATGAACGCCTTGGCCTCGTCGGCATGCTCGGAGCCCTCGGCCACGGCACCCGGGTACACAATGGGCTTGTGCGAATCCTCGGGGCACACGAAGGCCTCCTCGATGCCGTCGTAGCGGTAGATGTCGGAGCTGTAGACAAAACCTGCCACGCAGTCGCCCGTGGACACGTAGGCGGCAGCGGTGCCGACCTTATCGGCCAGCGCGACCTTGTCGGCAATCTCGGGCGCGTACTCGCCGTCGTCGCCCTCGGTGCCGGTGTAGAGGCCGACGGAGGCCAGCGCCTGGTTGGCGTACTTGCCGGCCGGAACGGTCTTGGCGTCGCCAATGGCGATCTTGCCGTCCAGGTTCGCGACGTCGGCGATGGCCTCGACCTTGGTGTCGGAGCCCTCGGCGCGAATGATCACGAGGTCGTTGACGAACATGTCCTCACGGGTGTCGGTGTCGACGAGCTCGGCAGTCTCGGCATCGTCCATGGTGCCCTTAGAGGCGGTGATGAGCACGTCGACCGCAGCGCCGGCCTTCATCTGCTCGACCAGGTCGCCAGAGGCCTTAAACTGCGTGTCGGCAAAGGTGGTGCCGGTCTGGTCGGTGTAGAGTTCCTGGACCTCGGGAAGGGCCTTCTCGAGCGAGTTGGCGGCGAAAATCTGCAGCTCGACGGCCTTCTTCTTAGAGGAGGACTTGGCGGAGCCAGCATCCGAACCAGCGGGCTCGGACTCCTTGTTACCCGAGCAGCCAGCAAGGCCAAGGCCGGCGGCAGCAGCGGCAGAAAGCGAAACGAAACCGCGGCGAGAAACCATATCGAACATATTGAACCCTTTCGAACCTTGTGCCCGGGCACCCCACCGCGAGCTTTATTCTGTAATCAGATTATACTTCAGCGCGAATAATGGCAGTGAGAAATTATTCTCGCATGAGAATATATTTTAGATTACGGCGCGCATCGGCTTCACCTCGGCATCAAGCAAAAAGGCGGAGCAACCGTTCGGGTCGCTCCGCCGCAGGTGAACCGCTTATTTGGTGTGCCCGCCGCCCGCCGTCATCTGGGCCGCGTGCTCCAGCTGGTCGGCAATCGCCTCCCAGCTTTCGCGGGCTGCCTTGGTGGATCCGGGAAAGTTTACGACAAGTGTATGACCGCGTTGCATGCACACGGCGCGCGACAGCATCGCGCGGCGCGTCTTGGTCATCGAGTACGCGCGAATCGCCTCGGCAATGCCCGGCACATCGCGGTCGCAGACGGCGCGCGTCGCCTCGGGCGTCACGTCGCGCATCGAAAGTCCCGTGCCGCCGCAGGTAAGCACAACGTGGGCATGGCGCTCGTCGGCAGCGTCCACGATAGCGGCGCCGATCTCATCGACGTCGTCGCGCACAACCACGTGCGAGGCTACCGTCCAGCCCTGAGCCGCAATGAGTTCCTCGAGCGCGGCTCCGGCCTCATCCTGGGCAAGATCGCGCGTATCCGAACACGTCACGATCGAAATCTTCAACTCCATAGCGCTCCTCCTAAAGCACGGTGCCCTCGGGCAAGTCGACGCGGACGACATCCACGACATCGCCCGGCTCGAGCTCGCACGGGCCCTCGTTAATGCGCAGCAGACAATTCGCGCGCTGCATCGTGCCAAGCAGCGCCGAATTCTGGCTCTTGGCCTCAGTCACCATAAGCTCGCCGGTCTGGGCATCGCGCGCAACGCTGGCGCGGTCGTAAAAGCGACGGTCTTGGCGCTTCTTCACGCCGCGCGTGAGCGTCGCCTGCTGCACGGGGCGCGCGCCCTCGGCAAAACCACGCATCTTGCGAATCGCCGGGCGCGCGAGCATCTCAAAGCCCACGTACGCCGCCGCCGGATTGCCCGAAAGCCCCAGGTACGGTTTGCCGCCGAGCAGTCCAAACGTGATGGCCTTGCCGGGACGCATCGAGATGCGATCGAACAGGACCTCGCCCTCGCGCTGGACCAGCGCCGTCACGTAGTCGTAGTCGCCCGCCGAGGCCCCGCCGCTCGTAATGACAAAGTCGCACTCCCGTACGGCACGATGCACCAGGTCAGAGATCGCCTGTTCATCGTCGGGAGCAATACCGTAGAACACGGGCTCGGCACAGGCATCGAGTGCCTCGGCCATCAACGCCGAGGAGTTGGAATCGCGAATCTGGCCACGCGCCGGAAGCTCACTTGGAGCAACCAGCTCCGTGCCCAGCGAAATGATGCCCACGCGCGGTGCGGCGTGTACCTTCACGCTCGCGTACCCGGCGCTTGCCAGCAGGCCCGCACCAGCCGGCGCCACAACCTCACCGGCACGCATCACGACGTCGCCGGCATGGGCTTCTTCGGCAGCAGAGCGAACGTTCTCCCCCACCTTAGCCGGCGCCGAGAAGCGGACGTGCGAGCCCTCGTTGCCATCGCCGTCGAGCACGTCGACGATCTCGTACTTCACCACGGCATCGGCGCCCTCTGGCACCGGCGCGCCCGTCATAATGCGGACCGTCTCGCCCGCGCCGATCGTGCCCTCAAACACATGACCCGCTGCCTCGTGCCCGACAACGGAAAGCGTCACCGGCGTATCGCCGGTGGCCGCACCAAGGTCGACGGCGCGCACGGCATAACCGTCCATGGCGCTGTTGGCAAATGGCGAGATGTCGATATCGGCCACAGCATCCTCAGCCAAAGGAAGACCCGCCGCCCGCCATACGGGAATCTCGACAACCCTGGTCGGACTCACATGTGACAAGACAATTGCCTGCGCGTCCTCCAACGGAATGAGCTTCTCTGCCATATGCACCTCTTACAGATCGCGGCGCGTAACAAGGGCGCCGATTCTTTATGTTTTATTCAGTATAATCCCCCGCCGCTCAACCGTGAGACGGCCTGTACTCGCGAATACACCTGTCGGTTACAGGGCACGAAACAGAACCGAAACCAACCCACCGGCTTGACGCGTTTGTCACGCTCTATAATGCTTGCGTTGTAACCAAAGAAGAGGACACCATGGCTTTTACCGACACATCAGACAGCGAAAGCGAAGAGCAAGACAATTCCCTGCCGCTCGATGAGGGAGGCTTCTTCTCCCTGAATGACGTCATCATGGCCGGCAGGCATCAGCTCACCCGCTCTGAGCATCTCTTGGCCGCCGACACGCGCCGTAACGCCCGCAATCTGCTCGCGAGCGCCAAGCTGCTCGTGCTCGTCGTGATCGTCTCGCTCGCCATGGGTGTTGCCGCCTGGGCATTTTTAGCCTCGCTGAACATCGCGACCGACTATCGCGAGCACCATGCGTGGGTCTACGCCCTGCTCCCCGCCGTGGGTGTCGCCACCGCATGGGTGTATAAGAACCACGGCCTTGCCGCCAAACGTGGCAACAACCTGGTCATCGATTCCGCCCTGGGAACCCGCCTCATCCATGCCCGCATGGCCGTCCTCACCTTTGCCTGCTCCACGCTTACGCACCTGACAGGCGGCTCGGCCGGACGCGAGGGCGCTGCCGTGCAGATCGGCGGTACCATCGCCAGCAACATCTCAAACCTCGCCCATCTTAAAAAGCACGACCATCACGACCTCATGCTCGCCGGCATCTCGTCTGCCTTCGGTGCCGTGTTCGGCTCACCCCTCGCCGGCGCCTTCTTTGGCATGGAGATGTGCTTTGTCGGCAAGATCGACTACACCGCCGGCATTTACTGCCTCGTCGCCTCGTTTACCGGCTACTTTACGTCGCTTGCCCTAGGCACCGAGTACGAGGCGAACGTCATCGCCAGCGTCCCCGATATGACACCCCGAACGGTCGCCATCGTCGTCGTCAGCGCCATTATCTTTGGACTGACCGCGCGACTCTTTGCCTGGTCGGTTCGAACCGTCAAGAGCCTCTACGGCCGCTTTATTACCAACTATCTTGTTCGCGCCCTCGTGGGCGCACTCGTGGTGCTTGCAGCCTATGCGGTGCTCGATGCCTGGAAGTACGCCGGCCTTGCCACCTGGCTCTCGGGCGCCGGTTTCGCCGGCAATACGACCCTCGCCGACGCAGCCATCAAGTTGGTCGTGACGGCGCTCACTCTGGGCGCCGGCTTCCAGGGCGGCGAGGTCACACCGTTGTTTGGCATCGGAGCTGCGCTTGGCGGCTGGATCGGCTGCCTCGCTGGCATCGACCCCAGCTTTCTGGCGGCCCTCGGCATGCTCGGCGTGTTCTGCGCAGGCCTTAACGTGCCCATCACCACCTGCATGATGGCCATCGACCTGTTCCACGGCACAGCGGCCGGGTTCTTTGTCATCGTTGCGTTTATCAGCTATCTTGCCGGCGGCCACCGCGGCGTTTATCCCGCGCAGCGCATTATCTCGCCCAAACGCCGTTCGCTCATTGTGGACGAGGGCGGCACGGTGGCAGAGGCTATCGAGCGTCACAACGACCTGATAGAGTAGATGCAGTAAACGCCGCACGGTCACAATCGGGGCAACATAACCCGAACGCGACCGCATCGTCACGCCATACGCCGGGAGTCGCCCCATGCACGCAACAGATTTTGGTCGCACGCTGATCATCGCCAATCCCGCCGCCCAGTCGGGCGCGGCGCGCGAAGTGGCCGAGCGCCTACAGCGCTTTTTGGACATGACCGCGCGCTCATCCCAGTTTGACCTGGTACTGACCGAGCACATGGGACACGCCAAAGAACTTGCCGCACAGGCCCAGGGCTACCGCACGGTTATCGCACTCGGAGGCGACGGCGTGATCCACGAGGTCGTCAACGGACTCATGGCGCAGGAAGAGGCTGCCCGACCGGCTCTTGCCGTCCTGCCCGTGGGCTCCGGCAACGATTTTGCCCAGACGCTCGGCATCGATGATTTTTCCGGTAAAGATTTTGGCGCCCTGCTCACCTGCGAGCTGCAGCGTCAGGACATCGGGCGCATTCGCTCGTGGAACCCTGCAAGCGGCAGCGGCGAGGCGACCGTCGAGTATTACGACCAGACGCTCTCCGTCGGCATTGACGCCGCCATCGGCCTGGGCACCACCGAGCTGCGCAAGAAGACGGGACTTACCGGCGCTCCGCTCTATACCCTTTCGGGCCTTGAGCAGTTTGGGCTGCGCTATCGCAACTACCCCATGACGGTCAGATTTGACGGCGCGCCCGCCGAGCGCGTGCGGGCGATTATCATGGCCATCCAGCTGGGCCCCACCTATGGCTCGGGTTATCGTATCTGCCCCGATGCCGACCCCTGCGACGGTATCCTCGACGTTTGTTACGCATGCGGCCCCGTACCACGTGCAGTTGCGCTGCCTATGTTCCTTTCGGCCAAGGACGGCCACCACACCAAGCTTCCGCCAGTGCGCATGCGCCGCTGCCGCCATGCCGAACTCACCTTCGAGGAGCCCAACTACCCCATCCAAGCCGACGGCGAAGCCATCGTCGCCTCCCGCATCGAGGTCGACATCCTCGCCAGCGCCCTCCAAGTCTGGCGCCCCACCCGCTAGCCCCACCTAAGTTGCGGGGGTATAGGGGCGGGTGTTGGGGGGTGTCAGCCCCACACCGCCGCTGTAACC
>DBEWTI010000124.1:0-11100 GCA_048205975.1 Collinsella sp. | reverse complement strand
GGCAGGTTTTATCTGGGGAAACATCGCAAGACAATCGCCCCTCTAGCACCCATCCGACTTCGAGAGACACTAGAGGGGCGACCCGGCTGCATCTACTTCCTCCGATATCGGCGATTGCGGCTCGTCGATGAACCCATTACCTCAATGAGTCCTTTATCTGCCATTTTTGGCAGATGGTAGCTGACGGACGAATTTTGGCATTCCGTCTCTCTAAAACAATAGATTTATCTCTCTAACTTTAGAGAGATAAGCGCCTTGTTTTAGAGAGACATTTAGAGAGATGTATCGAATTCGCTGCTAGATTGCCTAATGCTATCTCTCTAACCAACCTTCTCTTTAGAGAGACATTTAGAGAGACGAGCGCAATCTCTCTAATCAAGGGCTCCACTCTTTAAGGTGCACACTTCCTAACCGCGCCCTAAGTTGCGGTGAAATAACTCACGATTAGCCTGCCAAAAAGGGACAGGTTTATTTTGGCAGGTTTTATCTGGGGAAACGCAAACAGGGCCGCGACACCTATATGGCGTCGCGGCCCTTTTCCTTGGAGAAGGATCGATTGATTGAACGGGATGACCGTCCTAGTCTTCGAGTCCGCTATTGATGAGCTCCGCAATCTCAACGGGATCGGTGCTCGCGCGCACCTTGTCGCGGAAGCCGGCGTCCATCAGCATTACGGCAGCCTTGGAGAGCAGGCGCAGATGCGTGGTTCCAGCCTCGCCGGCAGGCACGTACAGCGCGAGCGCAACATCGACAGGTACCCCATCGAAGCTCGGCCATTCAACGGGCTCGACCAGTTTAAGCACGGCAACGCCCGGCGTATGGATTGCGTCGCTTTTGGCATGCGGAACGGCAAAACCGGCGACAAGGCCGGTCTCGGCCTCGTTCTCGCGAGCAATGAAGGCAGCCTCTACGGCAGATGCGTCATCGGCAAAGCCGAGCTCGATGGCCTGCTCGGACAAATAATGCAGAGCGTCCTCGCGCGAGGCGGCGGTATACCCGATCGTCACTTGGTTGGCAGATACAAATCCCATGGAAACCTTCCTTACAACACGGACCTAACCGCAGCTTCGATGCCGTCGGCGTCCAAACCGTACTTGTGCAGCAAATCGACCGCAGGGCCGGACTCGCCATACACATCGCGCACGCCGACGCGTCGCATCGGCACCGGATGCTGTTCCGCGAGCACCGAGGCCACGGCCTCGCCAAGACCGCCGATAATCGAATGCTCCTCGGCGGTGACCACACGACCAGTCTTCTTGGCGCTGGCAACCACCAGGCGCTCATCAAGCGGCTTGATCGTGTGCATGTTGATGACCTCGGCATCGATACCATCGGCAGCGAGCGCCTCGGCAGCCTCAAGCGCCTCGGCGACCATAAGGCCACAAGCGATGATGGTCACATCGGACCCCTCGCGCACGACCACGCCGCGACCAATCTTGAACTCATAGTCCTCGCGATCGTTGATGACCGGTGTTGCCAGGCGGCCGAAGCGCATGTAGACCGGTCCCTCAAACTCATAGGCGGCGCGCACGCAAGCGCGAGCCTCGATGTCATCGGCGGGAACGATCACCGTCATACCCGGGATCGTGCGCATGAGCGCGATGTCCTCGCAGCACTGATGCGTGGCACCGTCTTCACCGACCGAGATACCCGCATGCGTGGCACCGATTTTGACGTTGAGGTGCGGATAGCCGATGGAATTACGCACTTGTTCGTACGCGCGGCCGGCGGCGAACATGGCAAAGGTGCTCGCAAAGGCGACGTGGCCCGTGGTCGCAATGCCGGCGGCGAGCCCCATCAAGTTGCTCTCGGCAATGCCGGCGTCGTAGAAGCGCTCAGGGTGCGCAGCCTTAAACTTACCGGTCTGCGTTGCGGCGGCCAGGTCGGCATCGAGAACCACAAAGTCATCGCGCTCATTGCCCAGCTCGACAAGTGCCTCGCCATAGCAAACGCGCGTGGCGACTTTCTTGACGTCTGCCATTAGAGCTCCTCCCCTGCTGCTGCGAGCTCGGCCATGGCCTGCTCAAACTGTTCATCGTTGGGCGCCTTGCCGTGCCAGCCCACCTGGTTTTCCATAAAGGAGACGCCCTTGCCCTTCACCGTCTCGGCGATAATGGCCACGGGCGAGTCGCTCACTTTGCGGGCCTCGGCAAAGGCGGCGGCAATCTGCGCCATGTCGTTACCGTCGGCGAGCTCGATCACATGCCACTTAAAGGCGCGGAACTTGTCGGCAAGCGGCATAGCCGAGTTAACTTCGTCGATACTGCCGTCAATCTGCAAGCCGTTGTGGTCGACGACGGCAACAAGATTGTCGAGCGCATGGTTGCCGGCAAACATGGCCGCCTCCCACACCTGGCCTTCCTCGCACTCACCGTCGCCCAGCAACGTGTAGACGCGGTAGCTGTCGCCCCAGTGCTTAGCGGCAAGCGCCATTCCAACTGCAGCAGAGATGCCCTGACCGAGCGAGCCGGTGGACATATCGATGCCCGGGGTGTCGTTCATGTTGGGATGGCCCTGCAGTCGGCTGCCAATATGGCGGAGCGTCTCGAGCTCTTCGACGGGAAAATAGCCGCGATATGCCAACACCGAATACAGGCCCGGCGCCGCGTGACCCTTGGAGAGCACAAAGCGATCGCGATCGGCCTTGTGAGGGTCGGCAGGATCGATATTCATTTCCTCAAAGTACAGATACGTCATGATGTCGGCAGCACCGAGCGATCCACCCGGATGTCCCGACTTGGCCGCGTGAACCGCAGTCACGACACCCTTCCTGACCTCATTGGCGACCTTCGCCAGCTCCTGGTTGGTCATACGAATTCCTCTCTTGAGAACAACCCCGGCACCGGATGACGCGATGCCGGGGCAATCCACTCGTTAAGCCTGAGCGACGACCTTCTGCCAGTCAGCCTCGAACGAGGCAAGGCCCTGGTCGGTCAGCGGGTGATGCAGGCACTTCTTGAGAGCGGCCATGGGCACGGTCGCGATGTCGGCGCCAAGAAGAGCCGCCTGGGTCACGTGGTTGGGCGTGCGGACCGAAGCAGTGATGATCTCAACGGTGTCGTCGACGTTCTTGCCGGTCCAGTCATAGTTCTTGATGCAGGTCACAACGTTGTCGAGCTGCGAAATACCATCCTCGGCGATGTCGTCGAAGCGTCCCACAAACGGGCTGATGTAGCGGGCGCCGGCGTTGGCGGCCATAAGGGCCTGGGTCGGCGAGAAAACAAGCGTCATGTTGACACGCACGCCCGCATCGGCCAGGGCGCGACAGGCGGCGAGGCCGGCCTCGCACACGGGAAGCTTAACCACGATGTTGGGAGCCAGAGCGGCAAGACGATTGCCCTCCTCGATCATGCCCTCAGCCGTGGTGGCGGTAGACTCGGCGGACACGGGCAGTCCCTCGCAGAGCTCGGCAATCTTGAGCATATGGGGCTCAAAGTCGGCGAGCTTACCGCCAGTCTTGGCGTACAGGGACGGATTGGTGGTAACACCGGCCAGGCAGCCCCAGCTCTTGGCCTCGGCAATCTCGTCAAGGTTGGCGGTATCGATAAAGAACTTCATGGTGAACCCCTTCAAAGGAATGGCTAGTAATCAAATCGCTGGTTGAACCAAAGCCAGCGAGCGGGCAGCTGCCGTGGCAAGGTGGCGCGAAAGAGGAGCGAAGCGTACTCTGGCACGCGAGCGACGGTTTGAGCGCCAGATTGCCCGGCAGATGTCCGCGCAGCGTGTGCCGGGCCTGTGGCTGGGACATGCCCCGGGCCCGGCGTCGTGTAGGAAAAACTACCTAGTCCTCGAGAGCCTTCTCGATGCGGCTCGTGACGCCCTTGAGGTTAAGACCGACGACGTACTGCTTGATCGGGCGCTTGATGTGCTCGATCACAAAGCGCTTGCCGTCGATGTCCTGGGCAGCGAGGTTGCGGTAGAGCTTCTCGACCTGCTCCTTGACCTCGGGGTCGTTGAAGGCGTAGTGACCGGAGACATCCAGAATCTTCAGGCTGAGCTCGTCGTCTGCCAGGATGTCATCAACCTGCAGGTTAACGTCATCGCCGGTCATCCACTTGCGCCAGCGCTCGGTCTTGATAGCCTTGACCAACAACGTGTGGTACAGGTCGGAAGGATCGTCGCACAGGCCGTTGTCGACCAGGATCTGCTCGGTAGCGCAGAGCTTGAGGTAAGCGCGGGTCTCCTCGGTGCCGTACTGAGGGGCGACATTGGAGGCCGTCACGTGAGCCGGGATGTGCTCGAGCAGCGTCGCGTCGTCCAGGTAGTCGGCGTTGTGCTCCTTCAGGCCCACGCCGTAGCGCTTGGCCATGTCGGCGAGCTCGCGGGCATTCTTAAAGTTGTAATGACCGACCTGCTCGGTCCAACGGGTGAGCGTACCGGTCTGACCGACGATAAAGGTGGGCATGGGGCAGCCGCGCTTCTCGAGCTCGGGCTGCAGCTGAGAAATGAACTCCTCGTACTTGTCGGTAGAGGTCAGGCCGCCATTGGTCTCCTCGGTACCGACCTCATAGGCAACCTCGGGCAGGTTATGCTCGCGACGGTACTGCTCAAGGTAGTCGATAAGATCGATCGTGCGGCGAAGCACCACGTCGAGCGGAATAACCTTGCCGATCTGATAGGGGTCCTTGGTGGGGTCGACCATCAGCAGGTCAAAGCCCGCCTCCATGTCGGCGACGAATGACTTGCGAGCGAGCTCCATGGCCTCGTCCTCGGGCAGGTGGGCGTTACGCTCCTCGTCGCGCTGCCACGGACCGCCGTGATCGCGGCACAGGTAGTACGGACCGGTGTAACCCACCTCGTCGGCAACCTTCTTGATGTCGGCGGCAAAGCGCGTCTGGTCCCAACCGTTGACGTAGCCGGCGCCCATCTCGTCCATATCGACCTGGTTGCGGCTGGCGATAAACATGGGTGGGAAATCCTCGTCCTTGGCAAGCTCGAACACGGCCTGAATCAGGTTGGGGCTCATGGGGCCAATGCCGACCATGGTTGCGTGATCGCCGCTATCCTGTAGCTTGAGCATGCCCTGAACGGCCTGGCGGATGGTGAGGTTGGACATTTTGTTCTCCTTCTCCAGAGGATTTTTGACAAAAGTTCCCTGGGACCCAGATGTGGGCCCTATCAGTACGGATGGATTTTGTTGTGTAGGGGCGGTTGTGCGGAGTCAAATCCATCCCTCCGCACAACCGGAGTCCTTAAAGGTTTACTTGGCCTGCTTATCGAGCGTGGGCTTCATGGCAATCAGGATTGCAGCGGCGACCAAGGAGCCAATCACGATGTCCAGGCAGAACAGCGCGACGTTGTTGGTGGCCAGGGCGACGATAAAGCCACCATGCGGAACGTAGCAATCGATGCCCTGGAAGGCGGCAAGCGCCGCGCCCACGGCAGAGCCGATGCAGATGCCGGGCAGGGTGTGGCCAAGATCCTTGACCGCGAAGGGGATAGCGCCCTCGGTAATGCCGATGCAGCCCATGAACAGCGCGGAGATGCCCATCTGACGGTCAGCGTCATCGAACTTGTTCTTGGCGATGAGCGCGGCGAGACCACAGGCGATCGGGGGAATGGCGACGGCGACGCGGAACATACCGTTGGGGCCGTAGATACCGGAGGCCATGATGGCCATGGTAAAGGTCGAAGCGGTCTTGTTGATAGGGCCACCCATATCGAAGGCGGTCATAACACCAATGACCAGGCCCAGGACAACGGCGGAGCCGCCCTGCAAGCTACCGAGCACGCTGGTGAGCCAATCCATCACAAAGCCAAGCGGCGTGGCCAGGATGTAGATGTAGGCCATACCCAGGACGAGAGAGGTCAGAATCGGGATGATCAAGATCGGCATGATGGTCTGAATGGTGTTGTTGACCTTCCAGGTCTTCATCCAGCGGACAAAGTAGCCGCAGATAACCGCCATGATCATGGCACCCAAGAAGCCGGTCGAAACGCTGTTGCCGCTCGGGGTGACGACGGCGTTGTTAACCAAGTAGCCCAGGACGAAGCCAGGGGCAAGCGCGGGCTTGCCGGCCATCGAGTAGGAGATGTATGCCGCAAGCACCGGAATCATCATAGAGATGCCGGCCATGCCGATGGTGTTAAGGCTCACCATCAGCGGGTTCGTAACCTCCATGCCGTTGGCGCCGGCGGTACCGGATGCCAGCGAGAAGGCAAGGAACACGCCACCGATAACGACGATGGGGATAAAATAGGAAACGCCGGTATTGAACGCATTGAGCAGCGTCTTGCCAGGATCGGCAAAGATGGACTGCTTGGACGCCGGTGTCGGGGCCTGCGGGGCAGCGGAGACGGCCTTCTTCTCTGCCTTGGCCTCGGCCTTGGGCGCGTAAACTGCGCCACCCGTCGCCTTAATGGTCTCAACGGCCTGGTCGATAATCTTGACCGGATCGGCGATCACATCGGAAGTACCGACCTTGAGGAACTTGCCCTCGGCCATCTTCTGCTCAAAACGATCCTCGTTCTCGACACCCACGTCGACGGACTCGAGCACCAGGTCGGCGGAATCCACGTCTTCCTGCGTCAGCTCGTTCTCGATACCCAGACCACCCTGAGCCTCGACTTTGCACTCGATGCCACGGGCGGCGCATTCATCCTGAATCGCCTTCTGGGCCATATACGTGTGGGCGATACCCACGGTACAGGCGGCAACGCCTACGATCTTCATTGCTTCCCTCTTTTCATAGAGTTGCGTGCGCAAGACACCGTTTGCGGAGGCCTCCGGAGCATCCCCTGCCGTTTGGACTTGCTGTCTTTTCGACAAGACCAATATATGGTGCTGGCATTGATAAAACCAGCTCAATTCGGTAAACGCGCAGGTCAGGGCATTAGTTATGCGATTTAGTTATGCGTTTAACCAAAAATGAATCCTGCGATTTTACCCTCGATTTCAAAAGTCAAGAAGCATTTGATTTTCTCGGTAGACGGCAGATGCGCATGCCGGTCACAAATTTCGACCCCACCCGTATACCGCATTTGTTGCATACTCATATGAAAGGAAAAAGTCGCTCACCGAAGCGCATCCCTCACCAAGACTCAAAGTCATCATGTTGGAAAATGCTCATCTGTCGGAAGGAGTCGATGTGGCAAAACAGCGCGTTACGATCGCAGACGTCGCTCGAGAGGCGGGAACCTCGACGGCAAGCGTCTCGTATTACCTCAACGACAAACGAGAAAAGCTTAGCGAGAAGACGCAGGCAAAGATTGCGCGCGTCATCAAGGAACTCGGATACGTTCCCAACGCCCAAGCGCAAACGCTCACCGGCAAGCAGACCCACGTCATCGCCATCATCATTTTGGATAACACCAACAAGTGGGCGGGCCTCGTCCTCAACGGCATGGAACAAGTCATGCTCCCCGCGGGCTACCAGACGGTCGTTTGCACCAGCAATTTCGACCCCGAGACCGAGCTCATATATGTCGACAAAATGCTCTCGCTGGGCGTCGATGGTTTTATCATCCAGCCCACGGCAAATTTCAAGGCCGTCCACGACCGCATCAAGCGCGCCGGCAAGCCCGTCGTCTTTTTTGACGCGGCCATCTACAGCCCAGGCACCAGCTGGATCAAAACCAACCTCTACGACGGCGTATACAATGCCACGCAGGCGCTTCTCGATGCCGGCTACGAGGACTTTTTCTCCATTGCCGCCAATATGACCGAAATGCGCACCCGCATGGAACGTTTTCAGGGATATGCCGAGGCGCTGGCAGCGAACGGACAACTCTACAAAGCGATTCCCATCGACCACAACAAGCCGTCGGTCAGTGAGCTTACCGAGTACTTTAAATACAAGCTCAACCCCGCCAAGCGAACCCTTATCTTCGTGCAAAATCAGTGGGCACTTCCCCGTGTCTACAAGGCCCTCCAGCCCATGGCCCATCTACTTCCGCAGCAGATCGGTCTTTTGGGACTCAACTGCGAAGACTGGACCAACCTCACCACGCCGACCGTCTCCACGATCATCGAGCCCGTCGACCAGGAAGGCAGGGAGGCGGCCGAGATGCTCCTCGCACTACTCGATGGCAGCAGCATGCCCGGTGAGCAGCGCATTCTCGAATGCAAACTCAATTGGCTCGGCTCCACCTCAATCTAGCCATAAGCCCAACATGGGGGCAAATGGACCAGCGGCATTTGTCCCAAATCTTAAGTATTTGTTCGACAGAACGGCCTCTGCCGGCTCCTGCTAGACTGGTAGATTCCCAACCGTCCATCCAGGAGCCGCAATGTCGCGCAAGTCCGCCTACAAGCAAGTACTTTCCATCGGCACCGCCGTGGTGCTGGGGTTTGCGTTGTTTACGGGATCGCTCGACGGAGCCCCCAAGCTGCTGTCGCCGCAAAGCGATGAGCAGGCAGCGGCTCTGGCCGAAAAGCAAAACGAGAGTCCCAGCCGTACCGACGACGAAGCGGACTTGGTCGCACGGCTCGAATCGGGAACAGCGAGCTCCGAGGACTCTCAAAATAGCCAAGACTCTGGCGATGGCCCCGATTCCGCCGCAAGCGACACCGATGACGCTTCCGCGGACAGTGTCGCCGCCCCCATCGACGAGGTGGAAAATCCCGACCTCAACCGCGCCCGCGGTGTTTATCTCAGCAGCATTCCCGACTACGCCGGCAATCCCTACGTTGCCCTTCGCGCCGACAGCACGCACCCGCTCGGCATGCCGTCATTCACGCTCGATGAATACGAGCGCGCCACCGAAGAGGGCTGCTTTAAGAAGTTCTCCAAGCTCGACAGTCTGGGCCGCACCCGCAAAGCGCTTGCCTGCGTGGGCCCCGAATCGCTCGGCCAAGGCAAGCGCGGGGATATCTCGCGTATCCACCCCGCCGGATGGCACCAACAGCGCTACGACTTTATTCCAGGCCAGAGCCTCTACAACCGCTGCCACCTCATCGCCTGGTCGCTCTGCGGCGAAAACGCCAACCGCAAGAATCTCCTCACCGGCACGCGCTATCTCAACGAGACGGGCATGCTGCCGTTTGAGGAGCAGATTCTTAACTACATCCACGACACGGGCAACCATGTTCTCTATCGCGTCACGCCCATGTACAACGAGGAGGAACTTGTCTGCCGCGGCGTGCGCCTCGAGTCGCAATCGGTCGAGGACCACGGCAAGACCCTGTGCTTCCACGTGTACTGCTACAACCTGCAGCCGCACGTGCAGATCGACTCCGCCACCGGCCGCAACCAGGCCTCGGGGGACTAGCCCCCAACCGCACCATGAATCGATTTGCAGCCCCAGGGATCAAATAAGGCCGCCCCGGTTACCCAGGGCGGCCTTTTCGTCAGCACCTACATTGCAGGCAACGCCACGCGCTACTTGGCGCGGCCCTCCTCATAGCGCTCGACCAGCTTGGCCTGAACGTCATAGGGCACCTGCTCATAGCCCGCGGGCTTCATGGTAAAGTCGCCCGTGCCGCGCGTGATGGAGCGCAGGCGCGTCGAGTAATCCGTCAGCTCGGCCAGCGGCGCCTGGGCAATGACCACGGTGTCTCCGCGCTCATCGGTCTCCATGCCCGTCACGCGACCGCGCGAGGCCGAGATGTCGCCCATCACGGCGCCGGCGTAGCTCTCGGGGATCGTCACCGTGATTTCCTCGATAGGCTCCAGCACCACTGGATCGGCATCGGCGCATGCCTTGCGCAGGCCGATGCGAGCCGCCGCGCGGAACGCCATCTCGTTGGAGTCGACGCTGTGATACGAACCGTCGTACACCGCGACGCGAATGCCCGTGAGCGGGTAGCCGGCAATAATACCGTCCTTCATGGTCTCCTGGACGCCCTTGTCCACGGCGGGAATCAGCGAGCGCGGGATGCGGCCACCCACGACCTCGTCAACAAACTCATAGCCGTCGCTCGTGCCGTCGGGCCCAATGAGCGGCTCCACGCGCAGCCAGCAGTCGCCGTACTGACCGGCGCCGCCGGTCTGCTTCTTGTGGCGACCCTGGGCGCTTGCCGTGCGGCGGATGGTCTCGCGATACGGAATGCGGATCGGCACGCTTTTGGCCACGACCTTGGTGCGATCCTCCAAACGGTTGAGCAGCACCGAAACCTGCGCCTCGCCCACGGCGGAGATGATAGTCTGGCCCGTCTCCTCGTCACGGTCGATGCTCATGGTCGGATCGGCCTTGCAAGCCTTCTCGATAAACGTGTAGAGCTTCTCTTCGTCGCCGCGATTCTCGGCCTCGATGGCAATGCGGTACTGCGAGTTGGGGAACTTAAACGCCGCCGCCTCGACCTTACCGGTAATGGAGAGCGTGTCACCCGTCTCTGCCGCCAACTTGGGCGCCACGATAACGTCGCCGGCATAGGCGTGACCGACCTCGGTCATGTCGCGGCCGCACATCACATACAGGTGAGCCAGACGATCGCTCTTGCGGGTACGCGCGTTGACCAGCTCGAGGCCCGGCTCAAGCGTGCCCGTCAGCACCTTGATAAAGCTGATGCGGCCCTGCTGCGGGTCGGCTAGCGTCTTAAACACAAATGCCACCGGACGGTCATCGTCGCTCGAGATCTTGAGCGAGTCGCCGTCGATGAGCGGCATCTCGCCGTAGTCAGTCGGCGCCGGGAAGTACGTGGCGATGTCGTCCATCAGCGAGTTGACGCCCTGCTCCTTAATGCAATCGCCCGCAAAGACCGGCACAAAGATGCGCTCAGCGATCGCTTTGGACAGCAGGCCCTCAAGCTCCTCCTGCGTCAGCGTCTCCTCGCCTTCCAGGTACTTCATCATCAGCTCATCGTCGGCCTCGGCCACCAACTCGCAAAGATGGTCGTGGGCCTCCTCGGCCTGGGCACGATACTCCTCGGGAATCTACGACTCAACGGCTTAGGTGCCGTTGCAGTGGCGCGCCTTCATGCGCACCAGGTCGATGATGCCGTCAAAATCCTCGCCCTCGCCCCAGGGAAGAGTCACGGCGCCCAGTCGCGTACCAAAGCGCTCCTGCAGCAGTTCCATGGTGGTCGCAAAGCTGGCCTCGGAGCGCGACAGGCGGTTTACGAATACCGCACGCGCCAGACGCAGGTCCTCGGCGGCATACCAGAGCTTAACCGTCGTAGGCTGCGGGCCGGCCTCGGCGTCGACCACAAACAGCGCCGTC
>DBEWTI010000123.1:0-10280 GCA_048205975.1 Collinsella sp. | reverse complement strand
CCGCCGTCAACGCGTTCCTCAGGGCGCTCGTCCGGGAGGGCGGGATGCCGTTCGAGATGAGGGTCAAGACGCCGGCGCCCGACGGGGAGACGGCGAGTTAGCCGGCAGGTCGGCATGTCAATCCTGGTCTAACAGAGCCTTGCATAATCTTGGGGGCGCATCACGCTCCAGGACATGTATATCGACTGAGGTAACACGTCCGCCCCGCTCGCTGGCCTCGCGCCGTGGTACGATTTTTGAGTTTGAAAGTCCCGCCGTGCTCCGGCTGCCCTTGCAGCTCGGCGTGCGGCCGCACGTAAAGGAGCCGTCATGGCCGGTATGAACATGCAGCAGATGATGAAGCAGGCCCGCAAGATGCAGGAGCAGCTTGCCGCCGCGCAGGAGAACCTCAAGTCCCAGACCGTCGATGCCTCTGCCGGCGGCGGTATGGTCAAGGTGACCGTTAACGGCGAGATGGAACTCGTCAACCTCACCATCGATCCCGATGCCCTCGATCCCGAGGACGTCGATATGCTGCAGGACATGATTATGGCTGCCGTCAACGAGGCCGTTCGCGGCGTCAACGAGCTCGCCAACAAGCAGATGGGCGCCATCACCGGCGGCCTCAACATCCCGGGCATGCCGTTCTAAGACGCGCATATATATGAGTGCCAACCATAGCCTGCAAAAATTGCTCGATGAGCTGGGTCGCCTGCCGGGCATTGGCCCTAAGTCGGCTCAGCGCATCGCCTATTACCTGTTGGAGGCTGACGCCGAGGAGGCGCGCCGCCTGGCCGAGGCCATCCTGGAGGTTAAGCAGGAGGTTCACTTTTGCAGCCGCTGCTTTAACTACGCCACGGCCGACGAGTGCTCCATCTGCCAGGATTCGATGCGCGACACCACTCGCATTTGCGTGGTGGGCGAGCCGCGCGACGTCCAGGCAATCGAGCGCACGGGCAGCTACCACGGTCTCTACCACGTATTGGGCGGCGTGATCAGTCCCATGGACAAGATTGGCCCCGAGCAGCTGCACATTCGCGAGCTGCTGGCACGCTTGGGCCACGAGGACATCCACGAGGTCATCATCGCCACCAACCCCAATATTGAGGGCGAGACCACGGCGAGCTACCTGGCTCGCACTATCAAGCCGCTGGGCGTTGAGGTGTCGCGTCTGGCGAGCGGCCTGCCCGTGGGCGGCGACCTGGAGTATGCCGACGAGCTTACGCTTGGGCGCGCCATCGAGGCCCGTCGCACGATTTAGGTGGCGAGCCTGCTCCTGCCGTATGTTTTCCTCGCGACGCACGGGGTAGTCATAATTTCCCCGTGCGACTGTAAGTTTGTTGTGCAACAAAGATGCTTTGTATCCGCTTATCGCATGGATGCTTCCACTCGCATCCTTAATTTGCCCATTCGTTGCGCAACCTTTTGGGTTCGCTGATACACTCAAATATGGATTCGAATGAATGCGCCGCTCCCGAGCGGCGTGTTTTTGTTGGAGGAGAACGCATGCGGCCCGGTGGCACTCAGACAAAGCGCGGCGCCGCGGTGCGCATGCGACGCCGACTGGGCTTGGCGCCTCGGGCGTACGCGCTGCTGTCGTGCTCGCTGGTGCTGGTCATAGCTGGCGTGTCTGCCTATGGCATGACCGTGCCGTCCATGATGCAGGCACATGCCGCACGCGAACCGCGCGTGGGGCATGAGGTCAAAAGTGACCTGGGCACCACGACTGGATATGCTTGGGCAAGTGTGGTCACGCATATTGTGTTTGGCACTGACGACGCGGACGGCGCCGAGGCCCCGGACAACGAAGTCACGCTTGCCAATGGCAAAACCATCGTGCTCACCAACACCAAGATCATCGATCGGTTGTCCAACAATAGCGTGGCGGCAACGGTGAATAAGGTCGAGCAGCAGAAGGAGCAGGACGCCCAGCAGTCCGGAAAGCCCGGTAGCTCGGATACTTCTGGCTCCGGCTCGGATTCGTCGAGTTCGGGCGGCGGCTCTGGGTCGGGTTCCTCTGCCGGAGGGTCTGGAAACGGCGGCTCGACGGGCGGCAACACTGACAACGATGCAAACTCCGGTGGCCTTTCCGCTGCTGAGGAAGAGAGCATTCACAGTTGGCTTGTGACCAAGTACAACATGCTCGACGGCTATGTTTCTCGTGCCAATGACGTGGTTTCGACCTATAACTCTACGGGAGATCCCAGGCCGTGCGACAGCCTGGTCGGGGAGATGTTTGTCATTCGAGCCGAGTTCGGTCGTCAGACATTCTCGCCCCGGTCAAAGTGGTATCAGCAGTATGCCAATCTGTGGGGCTGTTACACCAACCTATGTCAATGGGTCGGCCATTACGGCGATGATGACGTCGCGCTCGGTAACTTCAACAATAACGTGGCGGCGCTTGCCCTATGATGACCGATCTTGCATCCACCACACCACAATCGCTCGGTCGCGATCCCATGGTCGGCCTGCGCCTGGCGCGTGT
This sequence comes from Collinsella sp., assembly GCA_048205975.1. Taxonomy (GTDB): domain Bacteria; phylum Actinomycetota; class Coriobacteriia; order Coriobacteriales; family Coriobacteriaceae; genus Collinsella. The sequence goes on along the minus strand of DBEWTI010000123.1, from coordinate 7,816 downwards.
CGACGGGTTTGAGCCGGCCATTGCGCTCGGTCAGGACGAACTGCCTGCCTATCTGCGTCGTTTTACGATACTGTTTGCCGACGATGCCACCATGCGCCGTGGCGGTATCGGCCGCGTGACGCGTGCCGTCAACGCCCAAGGCGAGGCCGTAGCGCTCAAACAGCTCATCTTGCCGACGCGCGATGAGTTTGACGATGCCGCCGCCCATGAGGCGCTGGTCGCCAAGTTCAAAGCGGCGTTTCGCGAGGAATATGAATGCCATCGCGCCCTTTCGGGCCTTAAGGGCTTTCCCCGCCTCTATGGCTGGGGCGAGGTTGACGGTGTGCCTGCAATTGTCATGGAATGGGTCGAGGGCGAGACGCTCGCCCGCTTGCGCTCGCGCTTTGCCGTGGACGATGCCGGCCGCCTATCGCCGCTTGTGGCGGCGCGCTTGGGGCGCGACCTGTTCGACCTGCTCTGCCGCATGAGCCTGGTGGGGGAGGGCTTTGTCCATCGCGATATCTCGCCCGCCAATATTATGGTGCGTACGGCGCGTCTACCGCTTGACCGGCAGCTTGCCGAGGGCACCTTTGACCTGTGCCTGATCGACTTTGGCTCGTCGCTGGCGCTCGAGCCTGCGTCGGCCGTGGCCGGTACCGGCGGCAAGGCATCCTTTACCGAGCGCTATGCCACGCTGCGTCGCGCGACGGTGGCCTACGCTCCGCCCGAGATGCTCACCGACGATATTCCCGACCTGCGCGCTTTGCGTATGTCGCCGGCGATCGACGTCTATGCCGCGGCAAGCACGGTTTACGAGCTCATTGCCGGCGTCGCGCCATACGAAGCTGCGCCGAGCACTTCGGGCACCTCGGGTTCGCGCAAAAAGACGCGCGACATCGCCAGCCCCTACCGTCTCAAGATGGACACGCTGCCCGACTATCCCATTGGTGCCCATGCGCCCGGTTGCGATTTGACTCAGCTGCTTCGTCGTGAGCCCGATGTGGCGCTCGCCGCGGCCGAGCAGGCCCAGCAGCTGGGGCTTGAGCCGGATTCCGAGGAGCTACGCGATGCGCTGGCGTTTGTCGATGCCCAGCTGTTCGACGTGGTGATGGCCTGTCTGTCCAGCCATCAAAAAGATCGTCCCGAGCCGGCGGCGGTCGAGGCGGCGCTCTCGGCGTTTTGTGACCACTATGCGCAAAATGTCGGTCGTTCGCTCCGCGGCGAGCCGCTCACGCCGTGCCCTATGGATGCGTCCGGCCGCGCGGTTCGTCGCGCGCTGATGGTCGGCGCGGCGGTCGTCTGCGGCGTGGTTTGGGCTGTGGTCGTGGTTTCGGCCGCGCTGCTGGCGTCGGGCGCTCGCGTGACGGCGACTTTGGGATCGCTCGTGTGGTCTGGGTCGCTACCGGGTATTATTGCCGCACTGGCGTTGGCGCTGCCAGGCATAGCCGGCGTTGCCGCGGGAGCACTTGCGCGCGATCGGCGCTCGGGGTTCCTGCAGGGTGTGCTTGCGCTTTCTGCCTGCGAGGTTCCGGTGCTGGTTGTGGCTGCATGTAGCGTATTTTCCCAACGCGCCGTGATGGGCGGCCTTGTTGCCGCTCTGGTTGCAACCTATACGCTTACGTGGTTTTTGCTTGCGATGGGCTTTGCCTTTGAACTTCCCGTTTCGGCACCGCGACGCACAAAAGCCCAGATGGCGACTCCGCTTGCCGGTGGAGCCGCAGCTGCCCGTACTTTTGGCGGACCTGTCGAAGTATCGTCCGATTCTATTTCTACGACCAAGGAGGCCTAGGTCATGGCATCTCAAGTTGAGCTCACCCCATGCGGGGCCATGTTTGACATCTTTAAGCGCGCGGCGCATCTGAGCCATATCGAGCTGTGCGGCTTGGTGCTTTCGTCCCGTCCGCTCGCCGACGGCCGCAGCCCGCAGAGCCGAGCCGCCGATCGCTCTTGGGTTTCCCGCTTTATCGTTCGCGCGCCGGTCGGCACGCTTCAGCAGCGCTACTTTGCCGAATACGGTACCTCGGCTGCGCGTATTATGTCGCAACTGGCCCTGCGCCAGCGCAATCCCATGGACTCCACGGCTGTGATCAATATGGTGTGCGGTCCTGCGGGTGAACCGATGGTACGCGCGCTCGAAGAGTGCCACCAGGACACGAATCTCTATCGCAACGCGCTCGATCGCCTGTCCCAGGCGGCGGAACTCATGCCCGCCGAGCGCGCCGAGGCCGTGCTGGTGCTGTTTGTCGCCGTCGGTTGTTCGGCGGATGTGCGGTCCTCGGTGAACTATGCCATCGACTACGCGCACGCGACCTGTGGCGGAGGCACATCCACGCCGCGTTCGCTTGGCATGTCGATGACCGCGGGCGAACGCGAACCCGCCCCGGCGCACCCCTTGGGCTTGCTGCGCGTACAAAACAGTTTTGTCGTGAGCGCCCCGCGCTGGATTCAGCCGAGCGAGCAGGGTGTTGAGATTGGCGCGCTGGCCACTGGTGAGGGCGATATTACCGACGTCGGCGACGATGTCTCGGCCCGCCATGCCCATATCTGGTGCGATGCTCAAAATATCTGGCACGTCGAGGACTTGTCGTCCACCAACGGAACCGTGGTGGTAAACGGGGCCACGCGCGTCTGCATTCAGGTCGAGCCCGGCCGTTCCGCCCAACTCAATCCCGGCGACGAGCTCAAGCTCGGCGAATCCACTACCTACGCCATCCTTTTCGGTGCCCTCTAGCCAGTCCCGCCAAATGGTCCCTCCGTCCCCAAGGGATCATTTTGCTCCCGGCAGTCACCCGAGGTAAACCTTTACCGCCCGCCTATATTTGCCGAAATTACACTTGACGGCGGGGTACAATAAACCCGCATGCGGATTTCCGTTGCGGGCGCTTCCCATCGCCGGGGCGTGCCCGGGAGCATCCGGCATGCGGCCTTTGCGGCGCTCGGTCATGTGCAAGACGGGCGGTCGGGTCTGTGGGGCGCATCAGTTGCCCCTCGCCTCGGCATGTCTTCTCTCCACGCCACGTACCTGCTGCTGAGCCTGCCTGCCAGATGATTGGAAGCAACAGCGTAAATCCCATCACGCCAACATCCCGGCGATCGCCGGGGCCTGTATACCTATATGAGAGGAGAGGGGTATATGGCGCGTAAGTTTAAGTCTATGGACGGCAACGAGGCGGCCGCATATGTTTCGTATGCGTACACCGAGGTAGCGGGAATCTATCCCATTACGCCGTCCAGCCCGATGGCCGACCATGTCGACCAGTGGGCGGCCCAGGGTCGCAAGAACATCTTCGGCACCCCGGTCAAGGTCGTCGAGATGGAGTCCGAGGCAGGTGCAGCCGGTACCGTTCACGGTTCGCTGGGCGCCGGTGCTCTGACCACCACCTACACGGCTTCTCAGGGTCTGCTCCTGATGATCCCGAACATGTACAAGATCGCGGGCGAGCAGCTCCCGGGCGTCTTCCACGTCTCCGCGCGTTGCGTCGCTTCCCACGCCCTGAACATTTTTGGCGATCACTCCGACGTCATGGCCTGTCGTCAGACCGGCTTCGCCATGCTCGCCGAGGGCAACGTCCAGGAGGTCATGGACCTCTCGCCGGTGGCTCACCTTGCCGCCATCGAGGGTAAGACCCCGTTCCTTAACTTCTTCGACGGCTTCCGCACCAGCCACGAGATCCAGAAGGTCGCCATGTGGGACTACAAGGATCTGGCCGAGATGTGCGACATGGACGCCGTCCAGGCTTTCCGCGACCACGCGCTCAACCCTGAGCACCCGCACACCCGCGGCAGCCACGAGAACGGCGATATCTTCTTCCAGAACCGTGAGGCCTGCAACAAGGTCTACGACGAGCTTCCCGCCGTCGTCGAGGGCTACATGAAGAAGATCAACGAGAAGCTCGGCACCGATTACGGCCTGTTCAACTACTACGGCGCTCCCGATGCCGACCGCGTCGTCGTGTGCATGGGCTCCTTCTGCGACGTGCTCGAGGAAGTCATCGACTACCTCAACGCTCACGGCGAGAAGGTCGGCCTGGTCAAGGTTCGTCTGTTCCGTCCGTTCTCCATCAAGCACTTCGTCGACGTTCTCCCCGAGACCGTCCAGAAGATCGCCGTCATGGACCGTACCAAGGAGCCGGGTTCCATCGGCGAGCCGCTCTACCAGGACGTCGTCTCCGCTCTCTACGAGGCCGGCAAGACGGGCATCAAGGTCGTCGGCGGCCGTTATGGCCTGGGCAGCAAGGACACGCCTCCCGCGTCCGCGTTCGCTGTCTTCGAGGAGCTCAAGAAGGACGAGCCCAAGCGCGAGTTCACCATCGGCATTGTCGATGACGTGACCAACCTGAGCCTGCCCGAGGCCGAGGATGCGCCCAACACCGCAGCCCCCGGCACCATCGAGTGCAAGTTCTGGGGTCTGGGTGGCGACGGTACCGTCGGCGCCAACAAGAACTCGATCAAGATCATCGGCGACCACACCGACAAGTACGTCCAGGCGTACTTCCAGTACGACTCCAAGAAGACCGGCGGCGTCACCGTTTCGCACCTGCGCTTTGGTGATTCACCGATCCGCTCGCCGTACTACGTGACCAAGGCCGACTTCGTCGCCTGCCACAACCCCAGCTACATCGTCAAGGGCTTCAAGATGGTCCGCGACGTCAAGCCGGGCGGCACCTTCCTGGTCAACTGCCAGTGGAGCGACGAGGAGTTCGCCGAGCACATGCCCGCCGTGGCCAAGCGCTACATCGCGAACAACAACGTCAACGTCTACCTGATCGACGCTATCGACCTGGCCGCCAAGGTCGGCATGGGCAAGCGCACCAACACGGTGCTCCAGTCCGCCTTCTTCGCGCTGGCCAAGGTCCTGCCCGCCGAGGACGCCCTGCAGTACATGAAGGACGCGGCTACCAAGTCCTACATGAAGAAGGGCCAGGCCATCGTCGACGCCAACCACAAGGCCATCGATGCCGGTGCTACCGCCTTCCGTAAGTTCGAGGTTCCGGCCGACTGGGCAACCGCCGAGGACGCCGCCCCCGTCGAGCTTTCCGAGGAGACCAAGTCCGCTATCGCCCAGCAGGTCAAGAACCTGCTCGAGCCCATCGATCGCATGGATGGCGACAGCCTGCCCGTTTCCGCCTTCGTCGATTGCGCCGACGGCCAGTTTGAGCTGGGCGCCTCCGCATACGAGAAGCGCGGCGTCGCCGTGGTCGTTCCCCACTGGGACGAGACCAAGTGCATCCAGTGCAACCAGTGCGCTTACGTGTGCCCGCATGCCACCATCCGTCCGTTCGCGATGACCGAGGACGAGGCTGCCGCCGCGCCCGAGGCTACCCGCACGCTCGACGCCATGGGCCCCAAGGCCAAGGGCATGAAGTTCACCATGGCCATCTCGCCGCTCGACTGCATGGGCTGCACCAACTGCGTCAAGGTCTGCCCCAAGGGCGCCCTCGAGATGGTTCCCACCGAGCAGGAGATGGACCAGCAGCCCGTTTGGGACTACATGGTCGAGAACGTCTCCGAGAAGAAGGAGCTCATCGCGGCCAACGTCAAGGGCAGCCAGTTTAAGCAGCCCTACCTGGAGTTCTCGGGCTCCTGCGCCGGCTGTGCCGAGACCGCCTATGCACGTCTGGTGACCCAGGTCGCCGGCGACCGCATGTTCATTTCCAACGCCACCGGCTGCTCCTCCATTTGGGGCAACCCCGCTGCCACCGCTCCTTACTGCAAGGACAAGGACGGTCACGGCCCGGCGTGGAACAACTCCCTGTTCGAGGACAATGCCGAGCACGGTCTGGGCATGGCCGTTGGCTATGAGGCCGTTCAGCACAAGCTGATCGCCGCTACCCAGGACATCATCGCTGCCGATGGTCCGTCCGACGAGCTCAAGGCCGCCGGCCAGGCTTGGATCGACTCCGTCAATGACGCCGAGGCCTCGAAGACCGCTGCCGCTGCCTACGTTGCCGAGCTCGAGAAGTGCGGCTGCGACGCCTCCAAGGCGATCCTCGCCGACAAGGCTTACCTCACCAAGAAGTCCTTCTGGATCTTCGGCGGCGACGGCTGGGCCTACGACATCGGTTTCGGTGGCCTGGACCACGTCCTGGCTTCCGGCCACAACGTCAACGTCTTCGTCTTCGACACCGAGGTCTACTCCAACACCGGTGGTCAGGCCTCCAAGGCCTCGAACCTGGGCCAGGTCGCTCAGTTCGCCGCTGCCGGTAAGGTGACCAAGAAGAAGTCTCTGGCCGAGATTGCCATGAGCTACGGCTACGTCTACGTGGCACAGGTTGCCATGGGCGCCAACCCGGCTCAGACCCTCAAGGCCATCCACGAGGCCGAGGCCTATGACGGCCCGTCCCTCATCATCGGCTACAGCCCCTGCGAGATGCACTCCATCAAGAAGGGCGGCATGCAGAACTGCCAGGCCGAGATGAAGAAGGCTGTCGAGTGCGGTTACTGGAACCTCTTCCGCTTCAACCCCGAGGCTGCTGCCGGCAAGAAGTTCTCGCTCGATTCCAAGGAGCCCGCGGGCGGTTATCAGGAGTTCCTGATGAACGAGGCCCGTTACGCTTCGCTGACGCGTTCCTTCCCCGAGCGCGCCGAGGAGCTCTTCAAGGAGAATGAGCAGGCCGCTATGGACCGCTATCAGCACCTGCTGAAGCTCAAGACGGTGTACAACGAGGCCTAGGTCTCCCACCGCAGGATCTGAGGGCTGACCTTCGCGGACGTTCTCGGACATGAAAGAACCCCCGCTGCGCACTACGTGCGGCGGGGGTTCTTTTGTCCTGCGGAGTGTCCGCGAAGGTTAGCCCTCAGATCCTGCTACGACTACGTCCTCGGATTGTGTGGGCGGATGAAAGACGTGGTTGTGGGGGCTTTTGTCCCCTTTGCTGTTTCGCGGCTTTGCCGCGAAACCTCGCGCCACTTTGGAGATAGATGGGGGACTTGGCTGTTGCCGCCTTTTCGGAGCTCTTCTTTATTCCTTATGCTGGATGAAAAGCCCCTTGTTTTTGCAGGGGTGCATACTCAACTTATAAGTGCATAGAATCTCGTATAGTGCGAGTAAGATATTGCGCTGTCCGTTTTGTGTTTAGCAGAGATGTAGTTTGCATAATCCGACATAATCCTCGCTGCATTTAAATAAAGTTGCACGTAAATGGCGTAGATATGTCTGAGCTGGGGTTCTGTACGCTGAGCGGATAAAAACGACCGTTCACCGTTCCGCTATTTTCAAAATGAATAAAATGAGCGATAAAGAGAATATAAACCTTAATAAACTCGCGTATCGCACGGACGCGGGTTATTAATGGGTTGTAGGCCTTTTACAGAAAGGATTCCAGCAATGTCTAAGCCTCTTGGCAAGCCCGATCGTATTGTCGTCGCCCTTGGCGGCAACGCCCTCGGCAACAACCCCGTCGAGCAGATCGAGGCCGTGAGCAACACCGCCCACGCTCTCCTCGGTCTCATCGAGCAGGGCAACGAGATCATCATCACCCACGGCAACGGCCCGCAGGTCGGCATGATCCAGAACGCCTTTGCCGCTGCCCACGATGCCATCGGTACCCCCGAGATGCCGCTGCCCGAGTGCGGCGCCATGTCCCAGGGCTACATTGGTTATCACCTGCAGCAGGGCATCGGCCGCGAGATGCACAAGCGCTATAAGCGTTGGCACGCCGCTACCGTCGTCACCCAGATCGAGTGCGACCCGGATGATCCCGCGTTCAAGAACCCGACCAAGCCGATCGGCCCCTTCTACACCGAGGAGCAGGCCAAGGAGTTCATGGCCGAGGATCCCTCCAAGGTCTTCGTCGAGGACTCCGGCCGCGGCTGGCGTCGCGTCGTCGCCTCCCCC
>DBEWTI010000093.1:0-7531 GCA_048205975.1 Collinsella sp. | reverse complement strand
CCGGCCTGCGAGGACACGCCGTTGGCGGCGCGCAGGTGAGCGAGAAGCACTGCGGCTTCATCGTCAACGCCGACCACGCCACCGCCGCCGATGTCGACGAACTCATCCGCGACATCCAAGCCAAAGTCAAAGAGCAGTTCGACGTAGACCTAGAACCCGAAGTCCACCGAGTCGGCTAATTTTTATAAAAAAGAAGGCCCCGAAAGGGGCCTTCGCCATATTTATTCAGACAACCCAGTCCGGTGTGTCACGCCTTGGACCCGGAAGGTCCGGGGCTGGGGGCGAGGCATAAGGTTGGTCGCGAGTTCCGCACGCAAAGAAGGCCACTTAATGTGGCCTTCGTCTTGCGCAGGACTGTAGAGCAGGAAACCTTATATCCGGCCCCTCCGGCCGGGGACCGCGCCGTACCAGCTACAGCGTCATGTTTGGATCGGCATCGACGTCGAACGGCGAGATTTCACCTCGGTCGAATTTACGGCGGGCGACCTCCGCGATCATGGCTGCGTTATCGGTACAGGCAGACAAGGGCGGCACCGTTACGCGGATTCCCTGACGCCCAAGCTTCTTGATCATCATCTCGCGCAGATGCGGGTTGGCCGAGACGCCGCCACCGATGCAGTATTCCTTGCATCCGGTAGCGTGCAGTGCGTTTTTGGCCTTCTTGTACTGCACGTCAAAGACAGCTGCCTCAAACGAAGCCGCCAGATCGGGCAGGTGAATCGTGCGCCCGGCCTTGGTCTCCTGCTCGATGTAGAGCGTCACGGCCGTTTTAAGACCCGAAAGCGAGAAACGATAGTCTCCCCTGCTGTTAAGCGCACGGGGGAAGTCAATCGCCTTGGGATTGCCCGTCTCGGCCAGCTTGGAGATGATGGGGCCACCGGGATAGCCCAGACCCAACGCCTTGGCTACCTTGTCGAAGGCCTCGCCCACAGCATCGTCGAGTGTCTCACCAAGTACCTCGTAGTCGCCCCATGCCTTCACGTGCACGAGCATGGTGTGCCCGCCCGAGACAAGCGTGAAGATGAACGGCGGCTTGAGGTCGGGCTGCGCCAGCAAGTTGGCAAACAGGTGCCCCTCCAGATGGTTGACGCATACGAGCGGCTTACCGGCAGCGTAGGCAAAGCCTTTGGCAAAGGCAACGCCCACCACGAGGGCGCCCACCAGGCCCGGACCCTGTGTCACGCCCACGGCGGCAAGCTCACTTGGTGCAATGGCTCCGCCCGTAAGGCCCAGCGATGCTGCGGCATCCTCGAGCGCCGCATCCACGACACTCACAATCACCTCAACGTGTTTGCGCGAGGCGATCTCGGGCACCACGCCGCCAAAGCGGGCGTGAAAATCAATCTGTGTCGACACCTGGTTGGCCAGCATATTGCCATCCGCATCGATAATCGCCACGGCCGTCTCGTCGCAGGAACTCTCGATAGCGAGCACTAGGCGGCGGCGCTCAATTTCGGCACGCTCCCCCTCGGAGCGCCCAGGCGCAGGCAGCGGCCATACGCGCTGCTCTGCCGCCGTCGGCTCGGGCGAAGCATTGTCGACCGGAAGCACCAGGGGCAGCGGAGCCGTCATGACGATGGCGTCCTTGCCGGCACCATAGTAGCCGCGGCGACGGCCAGCCTCGGTAAAGCCCAAAGCGTTGTAAAGCGCGATCGCTCCCTCGTTGCCGTCCTCGACCTCGAGCGAAGCCGTGGTGCAGCCGAGCATCTGGGCATCATAACTCACATGCGACAGCAGCTTGCGGGCAATGCCCTCACGGCGATGTGCCGGGTCGACGGCGACATCCAGAATCTGCACATCACCGTCCACGACCATACCGCCGGCAAGGCCCAGCAGCTTGCCGTCGTCGTGTGCCACCCACCAACTACGCGGCGCAGCGACGTCCTCGCCCAGTTCGGACAGGAACATGCCCGGCGTCCACGCCTTGTGTCCGGCACCTTCAAAGCAGGCAGCCTCTAGCGCGCTCGCGCCCTCGGCATCCGCCGCGCCCATGGGACGGAACTGCAGATGACGACCGGCGAGCTCATCGGCAACGCCCGTAATTTCGCTGTGCGCACTCTCGGCAAGACCAAGACGCTTGCGCTCGTTTTCCTCGGCATCCGAAAGGCGCGTGTAAATCGGCAGGACGCGGGCCGGATCGCCGTCACCCGCAGCGTGCGCGAGCAGCAAGCCCTCGCCCGAAGGCCACCACAGGTCGCGCTCCACGCAGCGGGCGGTCTCGTCCTCACCCAGCAGCTTGCCATAGCGCACAAGACCGTCACCGGTCAGTTGAACCTGGTCCCAGTCCGCTGCTTGGCGCCACTCATCGAGCGCCACGGCGGCCTTGACCACGTGCTCGCGCTCAAATTGACGCTCGGGACCCTCATCGACCAGCATATACAGCGCCGGATATACCTCACCGCGCATAGCATCGGCCAAGATACCAAGCTTGCCGCGCACGCCAGCCTTCCACGCCGTCCAAGCGCAAGCATCGAGCGTCGACACGCCCAGCAGCGGAACATTGGCACCACGCGCGAGGCCCTTGGCAGTGGAGATGCCGATGCGTACACCCGTAAACGACCCCGGGCCGCGGCCGACCACGTAGCAACCAACATCGCTGCGGTCCAGACCGGCTTGAGTCAGCACGCCATCAACGGTATTCACGAGCTCAACGTTGGCGTGACGGCGACACATGTGGTCGCCACTCACGAGCTTCGTCTCGCCCGTCTGCCCATCAATCCAGCTTGCCGCGCAGGCAAGCATGTCGGTCGAGGTATCGAGCGCCACCACCAGCGCGTTGTCGTTATGCAAGCTCATCTTGTACAGCCCTATCAATCAAATGGGAAAGCTCCATTGCGCGGCCACCGTGCGCTTCGAGCGTTATCGTTCGCACATCGCTGTCGCCCTCATCACGCTTGAGCGTCACCGAAAGATACTCATCCGTCAGCTCGTCCTGGAATTGTTCGCCCCATTCCAGCAGGCAAGCACCCTCATAGCCCAGCACATCGAAAATGCCCGTATCCTCGAGCTCGTAGGCATGCTCCAGGCGGTATAGATCAAAGTGAAACAGCGGAATACGACCTTGATCGTGAACGGCCATGAGCGCGAACGTAGGGCTCGTAACCATATGCCCATCGCCCAGCCCGCGCGAGACGCCCTTGGTAAAGTGAGTTTTGCCCACTCCCAGGCCACCGGTCAGGATGAGCACATCGCCGTCCTCAAGGCACGGTGCAATTAGCTCGCCAAAGTACTCCGTATCGGCAGCGCAAGTCGTTTTGTAAGTACCTACCCCCAGGCGCTCCAGGGACATACATGCTCCTTATTATTCCGAGGCGTCCTCTGGCGCGGGATGTCGCTCCAGATAGTCGCCCAGCATCTTAAAGTCTTCCTCCAGCAGCTCCTGCCACGCCGGATTGCGCAGCGCTGCTGCCGGATGGAACGTGGGCATTACCACAAAATGCCCCATCTGGTGGAACCTGCCGCGTAGCTTAGTAATGCCAATCTCGGTCTTGAGCACAAAGTGCGTCGCGGGGTTGCCGAGCGTCACGATAATATCGGGCCAGATGCTTCGAATCTGCTCACGCAAAAACGGCGAGCAAGCCAGCACTTCCTCGGGACGCGGATTGCGGTTTCCCGGCGGGCGGCACTTAAGCACGTTGGCAATGTAGACGTCTTCGCGTTTGAGCCCCGCCAGCGACAAAATGCCGTTGAGGTCCTCGCCTGCCGCCCCCACAAAGGGCTCGCCCTGCAAATCCTCATTGCGGCCCGGCGCCTCGCCAATAAACATCACGCGAGCGTGGGGGTTTCCCACGCCAAACACGATGTTATGGCGCGACTGGTAAAGCTGGCAAAGGTGACAATCGCCCAGAACGGCCTCGATCTCCTCGAGTGCGACCTCACGCGGCGCCTGATGGCTATGGCCGGGGATGTGCATGACGCCCATAGCGACTCCTACACGTAGACCTTGTCGAGACGCATACCAAAGCCGCAAGCGACCTCGTAGTTAATCGTGCCGCGTAGGCGCGCCATCTCGTCCATGGTAATCTCGGCATCTCCATCGCGGCCGACAATGATCATCTCGTCACCATACTCGGCCTCGGGAATCTCATGCGCCGGGTTGGACTGAATGGCGACCATAAACTGGTCCATGCAGATATTGCCCACCTGACGCACACGCTCGCCGCGATACAGCACGTCCATACGATTGGAAAGCGTACGCGAAAGGCCATCGGCATAACCGATCGGAAGGGTGCAGATCTGAACGCGCGTGCGCGGTACGCGGTAGGTAAAGCCGTAGCCCACGCCCTCGCCCATCGCAGGATGCGCCACGCGCGTCACACGCGCGTGGACGCTCATGACGGGATCAAGCTGCATCACGCGACCACTCAGCTCACATGGCTGCAGACCATACAAACCAATGCCGGCACGAATCATGTCAAAGTGCATTGAAGAATCGAGCATCGAGGACGGCGTATTGGCACAATGCACGATACCGCATTCAAAACCTGCGTCCTTAATGGCCTGAACGGCCTCGGTAAAACGCTGGCACTGCAGCTTGTAGTCCCAACCCGAAGGTTCATCGGCCGTGGCAAAGTGCGTAAATACGCCGTCGCACTGAATACCGCGATGGAAACTGATGCCGCGTACAAAGTCGAGCACCTGTGTGTAGTGAACGCCGATACGATTCATGCCCGTCTCGATGGCAAGATGGTACTTGCCCACCTTGCCCGCCGCGACGGCGCATTCGCCATACGCAAGAGCAAAATCGGACGTATAGACCGAGGGCATGATATCGAACTCGAGCAACGTCGGGATAGCCTCGATAGGCGGCTCGCTTAGGATTAAGATGGGCTTGGTGATCCCGCCCTGTCGGAGCTCAACGCCCTCGTTGACCGTCGCCACGGCAAACATGTCGGCACCGGCCGAATACATGATCTTGGCACACTCAACAGCTCCATGACCATAAGCATCGGCCTTGACCACGCAGCACAGGCGCTGACGCGGATTCAACAAGTTCTTATAGGCCCTCGTGTTGCGACGGAGCGCCCCGCGGTCGATCTCGACCCAGGACCAGCGCGTCAAATCGGCTTTATTCATGATTAGTCATCCGACCCTTCGTCCATGATTCCCAGATCTTCGAGCGCATCCTTTGCCGCCAGCTCCATGGCAGGACCGATCAAGTCGATAAGATCGGTCGCGATAACGCTCTTCTCACCATACTCCGTCGCCGCAGCAAAACCGGCGTAGCTGTGAAGTGCGACGGCGTACGAATACAGCAACTCCCAACGATCCATCTCGTCGCGCATGGTGGCAAGCGTGCCGGCCAAAATACCCGCGAGAACATCACCCGAACCGGCAGTTGCCAGAGAAGCCGGACCCGAGAGTGGCAGCAGCACGCGCTCAACGCCACAGATAGCCGTCGTCGGCCCCTTGGCTATGACCACCAGATTGTCGGAGCCTGCAGCCCAGACAACCTTCTGCGCAGCTGCAATCGCGGTACCAAGGTCGTTCACCTCGTCACCGGCAACCAGACGCGAAAGCTCACGATAGTGCGGCGTCATAACCAACGGCTGCTCGCGGCGATACATCTCGGGGTTACTATCAATACCGTCAATGGCAATCTTAGCAAGGCAGTTGAGTGCATCGGCGTCCAAAATTAGCGGTACATCAAGCTCGAGCAAGCCCGAAACCACCTGCATAGCGCCAGCAGACGTCGTCATACCGGGACCGCACAGCACGCAGCTGTACTTCTTTGCGATCTCGCACACCGTCATGCGCGCAGCGGCGCCAAAGGAGCCGCGCGAATCAGACGGAATAGCAAAGACGGGAATCGAAGGAAGTGCCATGCGAATGAGATTGGCACAGGCGTCAGGAGCCGCGACCGCCACGTAACCAGCACCCGCGCGAGCTGCAGACTTGGCCGCCATAATGGCAGCACCAGGATATTGCGCAGATCCGGCGACAATAAGCACAGAGCCACGGGAATACTTATCGATATTCGATGGTAGCGGAGCAAAGTAATCAACTAAGTCACCGGGCTCGACAATCTCGGCGGCGTGGTCAACATCATCGATGACTTCGTCAAGACGGTCGTAAAGATTGCCGCAGATCAAATCGCCAGCATACTCAGGGCCATCAGCGCTATACAGACCAATCTTGGGCGCAATCATCGTCACCGTGCGCTCGGCACGAATGCAGTCGTCATCAACAACGCCCGTCTCGGCATTCAGACCCGAGGGGACATCAATGGATACGACACAATCGGCGCATTCATTGACCGTAGGAATCCAAATGGAGAACGGCGCACGCAGATTACCGTGGAAACCGGTACCAAAAATGGCATCGACAACAACATCCGCCTTATCGATCAAAACCTCGAGTTCGTCACGCGAGGGACCGACGCAAACGTGCACATCGCGACCGGCAGTTCGACGAGCAACATGACGTGCCAGAGCAGCAGGAATCTCATCCGGCTCAACCGGAGAAACGATATCCACGTCCACACCCTTGTGGCTCAGGATATCGGCGGCAACCCAACCGTCGCCGCCATTATTACCAAAACCGACCAGAACGAGAACCCGATCGGGATTGAGCTTCAAGACCTCGTTGGCGGCAAACTCACCCGCTAGCTCCATAAGCTCGGCCTTCGAAGTCCCTTCGCGTTCGATGATATCCTCGAGACGAACGACTTCTTCGGTACTCAAAACCGGTTTCATCTATGCTCCTAGCGTATCTTGCGAAGCATCGCCCAGGTGCTCCGTCAATGCTGAATTCTGCAGCTGCTCAAGCTCATCTAAAACAGAGCGAGCCTCTTTAAATGTCTGCGCAACGCGTTTCTTGTTGCTCACTTTTTCTTCCTTAGGCTTAGGTCGAGCATCCTCGGTGATTGCAATGGCATTAGCGACAGCCAAGTCACCCGTAAGGGTAATAGAAAGAGCGACCTCGACAACACCCAAATCCTGGGCGATTTCGAGAGCACGACCAGAAAGCAGAGCCTTCGGTTTGCCGAGTCTATCACGCGTTACCGAAACATCCTTGCGACCCACGCCTTGACTAAAACCAGTGCCGAGAGCTTTAAGCACCGCCTCGCGCGAAGCAAAGCGGCTCGCATAGTGAGCAGCGGGACGCGATGATGCATCGCAATACGCACGCTCTTCTTCGGTAAACACACGCCGAGCAAACGACGGCGTCTTTTCAAGAATTGATTTCATGCGGGAAATCTCGACGATATCAACGCCGATACCAGCTTCAGCCATGTTCACCTCCATATCGCACAGACTAAGTTATTGTAGCCCGTTCACAGAAGATGCGACAAACGAGGGTTATAAAACACAGCTACTATGTGAGACAAAACCCGTAAACGCAAAAAAGGGGGAGGCCGCGAGGCCTCCCCCTTCTTCAGTTTCACTGGCGGCTCGGTGCCGTCCACCGGTCAGCGGCGCCCTGGCCTCCCACGGGCTGGCCCCGCAGTACTCTCGGCGCGATGGGGCTTAGCTTCCGGGTTCGGAACGGGACCGGGCGTGCCCCCCATGCTCTGGCCGCTGACCGGTGG
>DBEWTI010000092.1:0-16358 GCA_048205975.1 Collinsella sp. | reverse complement strand
ACACCGGTGGACGCGTCCAGCGCTTCGCCGACAAGTTCGGTGGCGCCGCTGCCGCCCAGCTCAAGAAGGCCGAGGAGGCCAAGGCTGCCAAGGCTGCCAAGGCTGCTGAGGCCGAGGCCGCTCGCAAGGCCGCCGCTGAGGCTAAGGCTGCCGAGAAGGCCAAGCGTGCTGCTAAGTTTGCCGAGGAGGCTGCCAAGCAGGCCGCCGAGGCTCCCGCAGAGGCTCCCGTCGAGGAGGCCGCTGCCGAGGCCGAGACCACCGAGGCTGCTGAGTAAATAGCTCGCCGCGGAATCGCTCGCATTCATGGCATAAGGGCCGCGCATCCGTTTGGGTGCGCGGCCCTTTTCTTTTTATTGGTGCAGGCTAACCCGTTCCCATTGCACCAGATTGGTGCGAAGGGGACGGGTTGGTTTGCACCAAATGGCAGAGTGACGGCGTTTTCCCAGATAAAACCTGCCAAAATAAACCAGTCCCTTTTTGGCAGGTCGGTCGGGTCGTAGTTATTACGTGGCGGTCGAGGTCGACCGTATAGGCCGCGCCTTGTTTGGCTAAAGTACATTTATCTGTGTTTAACTCGCCCAAGGCTGCATGGCACGGGCGATGGCCAAAAAAGGAAAACCACATGGGATTCATGTCAAAGCTGCTGTCCTTTGGATCCGATAAGGACCTTAAGCGCTACTACAAGATCGTCGACCAGATCAACGGTCTTGAGCCCCAGTTTGAGAAGATGACCGAGGAGGAACTCCGCGCCCAGACCGATAAGTTCCGCGAGCGTTACGCCAACGGCGAGTCGCTTGACGACATGCTTCCCGAGGCTTTTGCCACCGTGCGTGAGGCTTCCAAGCGCATCACGGGCATGCGTCACTTTGACGTACAGCTCATCGGCGCCATGGCGCTTCATGAGGGTCATATTGCCGAGATGAAGACCGGCGAAGGCAAGACCCTGGTCTCCACCTTGGCCGGTTACCTCAACGCCATCGCCGGCAAGGGCGTGCACGTCGTTACCGTCAACGATTACCTGGCCAAGCGCGACTCCGAGTGGATGGGCCGCATCTACAAGTACCTTGGCATGACCGTCGGCCTGCTCCAGAACAACATGCCGCTCGAGCTCAAGCGTCCGGCCTACCAGGCAGATGTCACCTACGGCACCAACTCCGAGTTCGGCTTCGACTACCTGCGCGACAACATGGTCACCCGCCCCGAGCAGCGTGTTCAGCGCGGCCACAACTACGCCATCGTCGACGAGGTCGACTCCATCCTGATCGATGAGGCGCGTACGCCCCTCATCATCTCGGGCGCCGGCACTAAGTCTGCCAGCACCTACAAGGACTTCGCGCGTGCCGTGCGCGGCCTGGAGCGCGGCGAGGACGTGTCGCACGACATGCTCACCGCCACCGAGGACGTCGAGCCCACGGGCGATTACGTCATGGACGAGGCCAAGCACACCATCGCCGCCACCGAGCGCGGTCTTAAGAAGATCGAGCGCCGCCTGGGCATCGAGGATATCTACGCCGACCTCTCGGGCCAGCTGGTCAACCACCTGCAGCAGGCGCTGAAGGCCCAGTACATGTTCCATCGCGACAAGCAGTACGTGGTCACCAACGGCGAGGTCAAGATCGTCGACGAGTTCACCGGCCGCATCATGGAGGGCCGTCGCTACTCCGAGGGCCTGCACCAGGCCATCGAGGCAAAAGAGGGCGTGCTCGTGCGCGAGGAGAACCAGACGCTGGCCACCATCACGCTGCAGAACTATTTCCGCCTGTACGACAAGCTCTCCGGTCTGACCGGTACGGCGCTCACCGAGGACGCCGAGTTCCGCGAGATCTACAAGCTGCCCGTCGAGGTCATCCCCTCCAACAAGCCCGTTCAACGCGTTGACCATGAGGACCTGGTGTACCGCACCATCCAGGCCAAGTACAACGCCGTTGCCGACGACGTCGAGCAGCGTCACGCCAAGGGTCAGCCGGTCCTGGTGGGTACCGTCTCCATCGAGAGCTCCGAGAAGCTGTCGGCCGCCCTCACCAAGCGTGGCATCGCACACGAGGTCCTCAACGCCAAGCACCACGAGCGCGAGGCCCATATCGTCGCCCAGGCCGGACGCTACGGCGCCGTGACCATCGCCACCAACATGGCCGGCCGTGGTACCGACATCCTGCTGGGCGGCAACCCCGACGAGCTGGTACGTGAGCGCCTGGAGTACGAGGGCCTGACCATGGAGGACGTGACGCCCGAGCAGCTCGAGCAGTTTAACGCCGAGGCCAAGGAGACCTGCAAGGCCGAGCGCGAGCGCGTGCTTGCCGCCGGCGGCCTGACCGTCATCGGCACCGAGCGCCACGAGTCCCGTCGTATCGACAACCAGCTGCGCGGCCGTTCCGGCCGTCAGGGCGATCCGGGCGAGACCCAGTTTTACCTGTCGCTTGAGGACGACCTCATGCGCCTGTTCGGTGGCGACAAGATGGACCGCGTCTCCAAGATGATGGTCACCGCCGACATGGGCGACGACATGCCCATCCAGCACAAGATCATCTCCAAGGCCGTCGAGAGCGCCCAGCACAAGGTCGAGAGCATCAACTTCTCCATGCGTAAGAGCGTCCTTGAGTACGACGACGTCATGAACAAGCAGCGCCAGGTCATCTACGCCGAGCGCAACAAGATTCTGGACGGCAAGGACCTGACCGATCACATCACCGAGGTCATGCACGACACCGTGTACCGCTGCGTGCAGGAGTTCTGCACCAAGGACAGCCACGAGGGCGAGCGCGACCTCGAGGGCCTGCGCAAGTGGGTCGTGGAGCTCACCGGCCATATCGATACGCCCAAGTTCCCCGACGAGGACTTTGAGGCTCTGGCTGCCGATGTCCTGGACTATGTTGAGAAGTGCTACAACATGAAGGCCGAGCGCCTGGGCGAGGACCTCATGCGCGAGCTCAACACCCAGGTCATGCTGCGTGTCATCGACACCCGCTGGATGAACTACCTGCAGGAGATGGACTACCTCAAGACCGGCATCGGCCTGCGCGGCTTTGGTCAGCGCGACCCGCTGGTCGAGTACAAGACCGAGGCTTACGGCGCCTTCCAGATGCTCGTCGACACCATGTACGAGGATTACCTGCGCACCGTCCTGCGCATCGAGATCAAGGCCGCCCCGCAGGCCGTGGAGCACAAGGAGGACCCTGCGCTCGAGGGTGCGCAGTTCTCCGGCCCCGCCGATGTCGATGGCGACAACGGCAACTCGGTGCTGCGCAAGCAGGCTCAGGTGCAGGCTCGCACGGCCGTTCAGGGCGGTCCGGCTGCCGTTAACAACGGCGGCAAGGTGACCACCTACCGTAAGGACGAGAGCGACGACCCGTACGTCAACGTGGGTCGTAACGATCCGTGCCCCTGCGGCAGCGGCAAGAAGTTCAAGCACTGCCACGGCAGGAATCGTTAATGGCCGAGGCTTTAGAGGTAACGCCCGCCGAGCTGGACGCGTTTGCGGACCGGCTCGGCGAGGTCGAGTCGTATCTCCATTTGGACGAGAGGCGCACGCGCGTGACCGAGCTCGAGGCCAAGAGCGTGGCTCCTGGCTTTTGGGATGACGCCGACGCCGCCCGCGCCACGATGGAGGAGATCGCCCGCGCCAAGGAGGACATCGCCGCCGTGGACAACGCACGCGGCGAGCTTTCCGATGCTCGCGCGGCGCTGGAGCTTGCCGAGGAGATGGGTGACGACCCCGATGCCGCCGCCCTGCGCGAGGAGGCTGCCGCCACGTCGGAGCGCCTGGCCCGCGCCATCGATGAACTCGAGCTTTCGAGTTGGTTCACCGGCGAGTTCGACCATGGCGACGCGATCGTGACCATCAAGCCCGGACAGGGTGGCCTGGAGGCGCAGGACTGGACCTTCATGCTCTTTAAGATGTACATGAAGTACTGCCAGCGTCGCGGCTGGAAGGTCACCATCAACGATTGCCCCGCAGCCGAGGTCATCGGCATCGATCGCGCGACCTTTACGGTCGAGGGCAAAGATGCGTTTGGCATGCTTCGCGCCGAGGCCGGTGTGCACCGCTTGGTGCGCATTAGCCCTACCGACGACAAGAAGCGTCGCCAGACCACGTTTGCCGGCGTCGAGGTCATCCCCGTACTGCCCGACGATATCGATATCGAGATCAGTCCCGATGACATTCGCGTGGACGTGTACCACGCGAGCGGCCCGGGCGGCCAGGGCGTCAATACCACCGACTCCGCCGTGCGCGTGACGCATTTTCCCAGCGGCATTGTGGTCACCTGCCAAAATGAGCGTAGCCAGATTCAGAACAAGGCCGCGTGCATGCAGATCCTCAAGGCCCGCCTGTACGAGATCGAGCTCGAGAAGCGTGCCGAGGCACTCGACGAGATTCGCGGCCCCAAGACCACGATCGGTTTTGGCAACCAGATTCGCAGCTACGTGCTCTATCCGTATCAGATGGTCAAGGACCTGCGTTCGGGTGTCGAGACCAGCAACGTCGAGGCCGTTCTTGACGATGGCGACCTGGATCCGTTTGTGATCGGCTACCATCGCTGGGCAACCGGTAACGCCGATGCGGAAGGCTCGGAAGCCTAAATCCTTGGGTTGAGCTTCGGGCTGCTTCAAGCCCCGTTCAGGGGTGGTATTTGCCCGCCGAATCGGTAGAATCAAAGAGAGCGAGAAGTTCAAAGCGCATCCGTTTGGGTGCGCTTTTTTGAGGGAGGTAGCATGGCATATCGTCTGGACATCAAGCGCATTCTTTCGATGAACTTCTTTCATGATCTGCCCAAGATCATGTTTGGCTGTGCTCTGGCAGCCATCGCGACGGACCTGTTCTTGATTCCCAACGGCCTTGCTGCCGGTGGCGTTACGGGTCTTGCCACCATTATCCAGGCGGTCGGCGCGTCGCACGGCATCTCGCTGCCTGTCGGTATTCAGACCATTGTGATGAACGCCTTGCTGCTGCTGGTGGTTATGCGCGCGGGCGGCATGTTCTACGTGGTGCAGACCGCGACGGGCTTTGTACTGCTGGGCTTTTTCACCGACCTGTTCGCTCCGTTTGTGGCACCGCTAGCACACTCCGATCTGATGCTTCCTGCCATGTGGGGCGGCATTATCACGGGAATCGGCTACGGCATGGTGCTGCGCGCCGGCGCCAACACCGGTGGCTCCGACACCATCGGCCAGATTATCTCGCGCAATACGTCGCTGCCGGTGGGCTCGACCGTCATGGCAATCGATGTCGCCGTGTGTGCGCTGTCCGCCCCGGTCTTTTCGGTCGAAAACGCGCTGTACGCGGGACTTTCGATGGTCATTAGCGGTTATGTGATCGATGCCGTGGTCGACGGCGGCAACAGGCGCCGTATGGTGCTCATCATCTCGGATAACTTTCCCGATATCGCGGCCGACATCATGTATGGCCTGGGTCGCGGCTGCACCAAGTTGAGGGCGACCGGTATGTACTCGGGCGCCGAGAAGCCGGTGATCATGGTGATCGTGAGCCGTCGCGAGCTCAACACGCTCAAGACCATTGTGCGCGAGCGCGATCCGCACGCTATCGTCACGGTGGCCGACGTTACGGAGACCTTCGGCGAGGGCTTCAAGGACATTAATGCGTAGGGCAGACTGCGTTCCATCCAAAAGACGTTCACATTGATAAACCGTTTCATCAGCGGGTCTGCCTGCTAAATTGCTCAAATAATGATAAAAAGTCTGGTAAAGCCATCAGTTTCCAGCATAATGAATGACGTACGTGCATTGCGGCTGTGTTGGGACTACCTTTCCGTGCCGTGCGCATTTTGTCTAATGAGGATGAAAGGAAGGCACAATGAGCGACGAAGAGCTCAAAAAGGTTGCCAACGAGGTAAGGAAGGGCATCGTCACCGGCGTGCACGCTGCCAAGTCCGGCCATCCGGGCGGTTCGCTCGGCGCTGCCGACATCATGACCTATCTGTACTTCGAGGAAATGAACGTCGACCCGGCCGATCCCCGCAAGGCCGACCGCGACCGCTTCGTGCTCTCCAAGGGCCATTGCGCTCCGGGTCTGTACGCCGTGCTCGCCGAGCGCGGGTTCTTCCCCAAGGAGGACCTCGAGACGCTGCGCCATATCGGCAGCCACCTGCAGGGCCATCCCAACATGAACGACACCCCGGGCGTCGACATGTCCACGGGCTCGCTCGGTCAGGGCATCTCCGCCGCCGTGGGCATGGCCGTTGCCGCCAAGCACTGGGGCGATACTTACCGCACGTACGCCCTGCTGGGCGATGGCGAGAGCGAGGAGGGCCAGGTCTGGGAGGCCGCCATGTTCGCCGGCAACCAGCAGCTCGATAACCTCTGCGTGATCGTCGACCACAACGGCCTGCAGATCGACGGCCCCGTCGAGGAGGTCAACGACCCCATGCCGCTCGCCGACAAGTTCCGCGCCTTCAAGTTCCATGTGGTGGAGCTCGCCGACGGCAACGACTTCGATCAGATCCGCGCCGCCTTTGCCGAGGCCCGCGCCACCAAGGGTCAGCCGACCGCCATCATCGCCGAAACCACGAAGGGCAGGGGCGTCTCCTTTATGGAGAACCAGGTTGGCTGGCACGGCAAGGCCCCCAACGATGAACAGTTCGAGCAGGCCATGGCAGAGCTCACGGCCGCCGGAGAGGAGCTCTAGGATGGCAGACGTCAAGAAAATCGCCACGCGCGTAAGCTACGGCGAGGCCCTCGTCGAGCTCGCCAACGAGCACGATGACTTTGTGGTCCTCGACGCCGACCTGGCCGCCGCCACGCAGACCGGCAAGTTTAAGGCCGCCTGCCCCGACCGCTTCTTCGATGTGGGCATCGCCGAGAGCAACCTGATGGGTGTTGCCGCCGGTATCGCAACCACCGGCCGCGTTGCCTTCGCGAGCACCTTTGCCATGTTTGCCGCCGGCCGCGCCTTTGAGCAGGTCCGCAACTCCATCGGCTATCCGCATCTCAACGTCAAGATCGGCGCCACGCACGCCGGCATCTCGGTGGGCGAGGACGGCGCCACGCACCAGTGCTGCGAGGATATCGCCCTGATGCGCGTCATCCCCGGCATGACCGTTATCGTTCCCGCCGACGACGTGGAGGCCCGCGCCGTGACGCGCGCCGCCTATGAGTGCGACGGCCCCGTGTATATGCGCTTTGCCCGTCTGGCCTCGCCGGTCATCAACGACCCCGAGACCTACAAGTTCGAGGTAGGCAAGGGCATCGTCATGCGCGAGGGCACCGACGTCACCATCATCGCCTGCGGCCTGATGGTCGGCGAGGCTCTCGAGGCCGCTGAGCAGCTCGCTGCCCAGGGCATCGATGCCGAGGTCATCAACATGCATACCATCAAGCCCATCGATGCCGACCTGATCGTCAAGAGCGCCACCAAGACCGGCCACGTCGTGACCGTGGAGGAGCACTCCGTGATCGGCGGCCTGGGCAGCGCCGTCGCCGACGTCCTGTGCGAGCAGTGCCCGACGCCGCTCAAGAAGATCGGCGTCAACGACACCTTCGGCGAGTCCGGCCCGGGTGCCGAGCTCCTGCACAAGTACGGCCTGGACGCCGCCAACATCGTGGCAACCACCAAGGAGTTCTTGGCCTAAGGCGGTCTGCTTTGGCCTTAACTTGAGAGCCGCTTCCGCATTGGGCAATGAACAAGCCGGGGCGCCTTCCATATGGAGGGCACTCCGGCTTTGTGTTTGGAGACGGCAGGGAAAGAAGCTAGAGAGGTTTTACGGTCGGGGCCAGGGCGCAGTTGCGCAACATTCAGCCCTAAACCCTAACAGCCAGAGGCGAATCGGAGAGGATTTCGCCCTGAAATGCGATGGCATGCATCCACTCGAAGGCTCGCTGATTCACGCATCCTTGGCGGCAACGGCCCTCCTTGACATCATCAGGCAACCTGATGGCGTTTGAACGTCCTTATCGCGAGAGCAATGCCCGTCGCGAAAAGCAGGAGGTAGAAAGCGGCGAGGAACACGGGCAGCTCGACCACGACAGGGCCTATGGCATACGAGACCATGCCGAAGAGGTTGAGGGGGTTCAGTGCGTCGTAGGGGAACAGGTAGATGATGCGGTTCGCGATGCTGCTCGTCATCGTCGGCACGAAGATCGGAATCAAGATGAGAGCGACGCCGACTGCGAGGATTCCCATGGGGCTGTCTATCTTGGCTGACAGTGCGAGCACTATCCCAAGGAGGGCGAGGGTTGCGAGATACCCGACGAGGCAGCATATGAGGGCGGCGGCTGACAGGCTTATGCCGTAGGTGCATGTGATGTTGTAGATCTGGATGGGTAGACCTGCGCCGTCGGCTCCGTAGAAGACGAGCGTTATTGCCAGGAAGACGAGTGTGAAGACCCAGTATATGGCGCTTGCCGCGATCATAGAGGCCGCCGCCTTCGCGCGCCCGAGCCTTGATTTGCCGAACTTGGTGGACAGCAGGATGGCGTCGGTTTTGGCCCGGTACTCCCCGTTGAACACCGATGCGCACGTTATCACGACTGCGAGCATCGCGAATATGAGGAACTGGGCGAGGTTGAGGAAGTCCTCCCATCCTCCTGCGTATCCGTACTCGATGGGCGTTTGCATGCCTTGCGCCCTCTCGCTCCAGAACGCCCTCTCATCGTCGTTGTACGAGAGGGCCCCGTTCGCGTCGAGCCCGGAGGCTATCTTCGAGCGGACTCGCCCGTAGAGGTCGACGGTGCCAGTCGTGTCGATAGCGGCTGCCGCGGACACGGGCATCTGGTAGCCTTGCATCCAAGGGCTTGTCAGCAGCGCCATGAGGGCGCCGTTCTTCGCGCTGAACTCCCAGTACTCGTTCGCCTTCTCCCCGTAGGGCTTCCTGTCCGTCCTGTACTCTTCCTTGACCTCGCCGTCCGGACCGACGAACTCCTTGAACTCGCGGAGCGCCTCGGTGGCCTCCTCGTCGGTGATGGGGCCTGCGAGCGCTTCCGTGTTTGCCTTTATCTGGGCGATGGCGGCAGTGCCTTCGAATTCGGTGCCCATCTCCTTGGGGTCGAGGGCGTACTGGGACGTTATGTTGAAGAAGGCTATGACCGCGACCAGCGCCAGGACGGCCGCTATGGAAACCTGCGAGACGCGCCTCGAGAGCATCTTCTTGAGCTCGTATCTGATGAGGCTACCCACGGCGCGCTCCTTTCCTGCGTGCGATTGCGTCCCGTCCCGCTTCCGCTTTCGTCCGCGAAACCGGCAGGCCCCCGGACTGCTCCTGGAAGAGGTAGACGTCCTCCAGCGTCGGCTCCACGGCGCGCGCGCTCGGATGCGGGCGCTGCTGCGCCACCACGCGAACAATGGCAGAGCCGTCCTGGGCGTAGTGGATGTTGCCCAC
Source organism: Collinsella sp. (assembly GCA_048205975.1). Lineage (GTDB taxonomy): Bacteria > Actinomycetota > Coriobacteriia > Coriobacteriales > Coriobacteriaceae > Collinsella. The sequence goes on along the minus strand of DBEWTI010000092.1, from coordinate 7,029 downwards.
CGTGAGCGATGCCGACATGGCGTCTGCCTCCCTCGGGGCGACAGTGCACTCCCAGACGCATCCCCTGATGTCCCCTGTGATCTCGTCGACCGTGCCCGTCGTGATGATGCCGCCAGCGCGCATCACGAGGATCTCGTCGGCGATGTACTCCACATCAGAGACGATGTGCGTGGAAAGGATGACGATCTTGTCTTGGGCGAGAGAGGATATGAGGTTGCGGAAGCGGACGCGCTCCTTGGGGTCGAGCCCTGCGGTGGGCTCGTCGAGCACGAGGACAGACGGGTCGTTGAGCACCGCCTGGGCGATGCCGAGCCGCTGCTTCATGCCGCCGGAGAAGGTCTTGACCTTCCGCTTTGCGGCCTCTGCGAGACCGACAACTCCCAGGAGTTCGCGCGTACGCACTTTCGCCTGCTGCGCGGTGAGCCCCTTGAGCGATGCCAGGTACATCATGAAATCGCAGGCCGTGAAGTCCGGGTAGTAGCCGAAGTCCTGGGGCAGGTACCCGAGGCGCGCCCGATAGCCGTCGCCAAGCTGGTCTATGGGGGTGCCCCCGAACAACACGCTTCCCGATGTCGGCCTCATGACGTCGCATATCATGCGCATGAGCGTGGTCTTGCCTGCGCCGTTGGCCCCGAGTAGGCCGTAGACGCCGGGCGTGAAGCTGAAGCTCACGCGGTCGACGGCGATATGGCTGCCGAACTGCTTGGTGAGCCTGTCAAGCCTGAGTTCCATGTTCGTTCCTTGTCCTTCGTTCGATGTTGCAGGCATGCAGGAGGAGAGCTAGAGCGCCGCCTTTGACGGGCGTGGCGAGAGGCCGCCTGAGACGCAGCGTATGAGCCTTGACGCCTCCAGGGCGGCGAGCGCCATGGAGGCCATGAGCGCCGTGACCCATACGGCGAGAGACGCGCCCTCGTACCAGAGGGGGAACGCCGTGCTCAGCAGCCAGAGCGCTGCGAGTACGGACATCGCAGGGGCGACGCTGGCGACGAGCGAGTTGCCCGGCAGACGGCGCGCCGCATAGAAGCAGGCGGCACACGAGCAGAAGAACGGCGTGCATGCGTACAGCAGTACGCGAAGCGCGTCGATCCCCGCGAGCGTTGGCACTGCCGCAACGGAGAGCGTAATCCAAAGCACGTCGGCAAGGCCGAAAAGCAAAAGCCTGCTCGCCAACACTTGCACGCAGCTGAACCGGCACGAGTACTCCATCTCGCAGACGCGGGTCTCGAAGCTCTTGAATACCGATGGTGCCGCTATGGCAACCGAGAGGGCCGATGCCGCCATGACGACGACGGGACTTCCCGAGCGTGGGCCGATCACGCCGACGAGAACGAGCATGCATGCCAGAAGCGCGATCTGGAGCATCCATGCCCAGGGACGCACGAACCGGACCTGGCTCGCGACGAACCGCCAGAGCGGGATGTAATCCGCCTCCCTCGCGCCTCCGCAGGCGCGAGCCGCCTCTGCTTCCACGAGCAGCAAGGTGCGCTTGCGCGCCGAGGCATCGGGGGATGCCGCGTCGGCGGCGTAGTAGCTCCTCAGCGCATCCTTTAGCTTCGAGTCATCCATTGCCTTCTCCCATCAGTTCCTTGAGCCTGCTGAGCGCGCGCCGCTCGATTCGATAGAGAGCGAACCTCGACTTCCCCGTCACGGCGGAGATATCGGACATAGGCAGGTCCTGGTCGTAGCGAAGCTCGATGACCTTGCGCTCCTCTTCCGTAAGGCGGGCGAGGGCACCCGCCATGGTCAGCCGTCCGTCCATGTCTGCATGCCGCACGTCAGGAATTGTCTGCACATCGTCCTCGTCCAAGGCACCAACCGGTCTCTGACCTCGGTAGAAGTCGGCACAGACATTGCGCGCGCAGGCGTAGAGATACGCAAGGGGCTTTCCATGCTCGGCGTATAGCGCATCGCTCCGCACGAGCCGAAGGAACACCTCCTGCGTCACGTCTTGGGCATCCTCTTTCGAGGGGAGCCTTCGCGCGCAGTAGCGGTATACCTTGTCGTAGTGCTCCTCTGCGAAGCGCCCTACCAAAGAGTCGTTCTCGCGGCCTGGCGCGTCCGCCCTGCCGTTGCTGCCGTATGGAAAGCTATGCATTCTCTTCCCTCACCTCCTATAGGGCATAACGTGGTTTGGCGCCGGGATGTGCGCGGAATTTTGAAATTTACATCCCATTTTGTATCCATGCGGCAGCCCTGTGAGTGGCGGGCATTTCACTGAATTCCAGCATGTCAGAGATGATGGCTGGGATATTAATGGGGTTAGGGTGCATCCAGAGCTTATTGCATCGGGCGGCTTGAGCGTTTTCGGAGAAGAGATTGGGCGGTTTATGCGAGAGTATTTAAGAGGTGGCACCGCTCATTAGAAAACCCTAACGTCAGACGAGTATCAGTCTGAGTGGTCTAGGTACAGAATTAAATTGATCTCAAAAGTCAATATTGACCTCAGAGGTCAATTGCAATATCCTTCTATCAAAGGAGGTGGCGATGGATATCGAATATGCAAGCAAGTCGCTGGAGAAGAGCCTCAAGGATCAGAGGGCGATAACGAGGAACTACGGCAAGATAGCCAAGAACCTCATTCATCGTCTTTCCGATCTGCGGGTTGCGAATGACCTTTCGCAGATTACCCATCTGCCGCCGCCGCGCAGGCACAAGCTGACCGGCAACTTTGAGGGCTGTTGGGGAATCGACCTCAGCAAGAACATGAGACTGGTCATCCGTCCCGTCGGGGAGTTTGACCCGGATGACCTTACGACGATCACCAGCGTCTGCATCGTGGATATTCAGGACTACCACTGAGCTAGGAGAGGAGAAGATAGCTATGAGTGATTTCATCGTCGCGCCCGGCGAGATCATCAAGGAATACCTTGATGCGCGCGGTTTGACCCAAAAGGAAGTTTCGAAGCGTACCGGCGTGAGCGAGCGCCACCTCTCCCAGCTTCTGAACGGGAAGACCAGGCTTACCGAGGACATGGCGCTGAAGCTTGAGAAGGTCATGCCCGACGTTCCCGCGAGTTTTTGGCTTAACTATGAGGTCAAGTATCAGGAGTACCTTGCCCGCGAACGCGAGGAGGCACATCTGGAGGAGCTTGACCTTAAGGAGATCGCCAAGAGGTTTCATTTCAAGGAGGTCTTTCCGCGAACGAGCATGTCTTTGGTTGAGCAAGCTGCGGCTATGCTGAAGATTCTGGGCGTTTCGGATTTTGACCGCTACATGACTGCAATTCCCGGCGGGATGGAGTTCATGCAGGATGGTGGCAATTCGGAGGCTGTTGCCGTTTGGCTCGGGCTCTGCAAAGAGGAGATTGAGACTCAGAATAAGGATTTAAGCGATACTCAATACTCTAGAGAGCTGCTTGAGTCGTCGCTTGGTCGTTTGAAGAAGATTGCCCTGAATCCAGATGTAAACGGTTCTATCAAGAGCGCACGCAAGTTTCTGAACAGGTGTGGAGTTTACCTAGTTGAGCATGAAGCTATCTCGAACGCTAAAGTACGTGGCGTGTTGACAACCTACTTGGGTCATCCTGCTATTTTCATCAGCAAGCGATACAAGAATCATGATCATGTCTGGTTTACGGTCGTGCATGAGCTTGCACACCTCTTGTTTCATTACGACCCCAAGCAGCAAATCGTGTCGATGGAAGAACTTGCAAGCGAAGAGCATAAGGACGAAGAGGCCAATGCGTTCGCAAGGCGTTTCTTCGTAGACCTGGACGAGTATGAGAGCTTTGTTGCAGCCGGTCATTTTACTGAGGGAAGAATCAGGGAATTCTCGTCCAGCCAGAGGGTGGATCCGGGTATTACGGTCGGCTTTCTTCAGCATGATGGATGCATCGGGTTTGACGCTTTCTCTAATCTTAAGTCCGCTTGTTAGTAGGTGACGCCCCATGTATGTCCTCACACTAAAGAATCGCCTAAATGAGTTCAGGGCCGTACAAAGGCTGCGGGAGCTCGGACTTTTAGACGAAGGGCTTCTGCCTTTGGTCGAGGTGGTTAAGAAGGACGTTGCCTTTGATAAGCTGGTCGATCCCTCAACGGGTGAGTACGTCAAGGTCAACAAGCCATATAAAAGTGGAAAGCGCAAAGGTCAGCCCCGTATGTGCACGGTAGATGATCTTGAGACTGAGCGCGATGTCACCTTGGATAACATTAGTGATGCCTTTGCCGGTAAAAAGGTGTTGGTCGACTTCTTCCGCTGCTATATGCCCAAATACAAAGGCGCCGACCCCTCAAAATGCAAGCTTGTTCTTAAAATGAGCAACGACTTGGCGTTTTACGAGGAGGCGGTTAAGCGGCTTGCCGACTATCGAGATCTCATCCCGGTCATCTCGGTGATTGACGAGCTGTCCAACCTCTCACCAAAATCCTTGGAAGCTTTGATTTTGGAGCTAAGGAAGACTTCTTCAAATAAACCAGTCGCCATCCGGATATCGACATATGAGGGGTACGAGCACATCTTGTCTGACCTTTTGGGGCCGGATGACTACTTGATTTACGACATCAACGAGACCCCGCCCGCTTCTCGTATCGAAGAGTTTGACGAGTTGGCTGACCTTCATATTGCGGCGCACTCTGTCCTACTGTGTTCGCCGCGCAAACGCGATGACGGGAACAAGGTGTACGAAGATGGCTGTTTCATCGACAATAGCCACATTCGTGACTTTTCCGAATATGGTTTCGAAGGCGTCGGCGACTATGCCGGGCTTCGTGATTCCTTACCGCCCCGTCCGGGCGCGGGGGCCACTGGACGTGCTCTTGCCCTTTTTTATGACGGTTCATCAAATACCTTCAAAAGGTATATCAATCCAGACGTGAAGAAAGGCCAATCCGGCTACGACGATGTCGTAAAACAGATACTTGCAGACAGGGGCGAGCTGGAAAGACGTGCTGGCGAATGCGCCGTACTGTCTGAAATAGCTGATCATGCCGCAGCCGGAAACTATGGCGGTTGGCAGACTTGGATTGTGTACACCGTTGTTCGCTACGTGCAGCAGCTCTACCTCGCCCACGGTAACAGCTACAACCTCTAGTACACAATCTCCGGCTCTAGTCTGTTGCGGTAGAACCATTCGTAGTCAATACCGAAGACCTGCGGCTTTACTTTGCAGAAGTGCTCCCAGTAGGCACCGTAGCGTTGCTTGAGATAGGCCTTAAACAGCCGATTGATTTTGGCTTGGCTGTTCTCGGCAAGACACTCTTGAATGATGGCGGGCTTTGACGTGCCCCCGCCGTCGATGCCGAAGGTCTCGCAGAGGGCGCGCTTGGGCATGACCGCGAGCTGCTTTTCGGAGTCCAGGTTGGTGCTTTTGATGGCTTTGCGCTGTGCCTTGAAGTGATAGGAGCCGTCCCTTGCGTCCTGGCTGTAGGAGTAAATCCCACAGGCCTCGGGGACGTAGCTTGGCAGTTCTTGCCAACGCTTGTCGGACGTCACGACGTAGACGGTCTCGAACACGTCGAAGTAGTCGCTCAACTGGCCCTCGAGACGATCGAACGTGTCGAGGTCGGTCTTGATCTCGTAGGCGGCGCTGTGGCCGTTGACCTTACACATGTCCACGCGGCTGTTGCCGATGGGAAGCTCGAAGATGGAGATGTTCGCGGGGCTCAGCGGAAAGAGGACCCTATCGATGAAATTGGCCTTGATGGTGGCTTCGTTCGGGTAATAACCCATCACCAAGTCGTTGATGGTCCTTCGGGCCGCGTATTTGGAGTCGAGCGCGGGGGCGAAGTCGCCGAGGACGTCTTGGATGATGGAGATGAGCTTGGATTCGGAGAGAACAGTCGAGTATGAATCGTAGAGCCGCTTTGCAGTCTCCCTCAACTCTATGTCATCAAGTAGCATGGTCTCCATCGTTACCTCCGATGGGAATTTTACCATGATGGCCCAAAAACGCTTCTTAAGTTCGGTGTGTGTAACCCAGTGGGACGTATTTCTTCGGGCACTGCCGCCTTGCGGCTCCGATGCGCGGTTGACTTTTTGACGCCCGCCTAGGCTGCTCTTGATGAGTAACCAGGCGGGCATCTTGTTGTGCTTGCCGTACGAGCGGAAAGGCGGTTCTCGTGAAGGAGGGATCGAATGGCGGGCAAGCGGACGAGGCGCAGCAGCAAGAGGCGGGCTCGGAAGACGCGCAGGAGCAAGGGGAAGTGACGGCCCTGGGCGGAGCCGGCGACGACTACCAGGCGATGCTTGCGAAGCGGGACGAGCGGATCGCGGAGTTTGAGGCACAGGTGGCCGATGCCTCCGCTTCCAAGGAGGCTGCCGAGGCGCTTCGCGGTGAGATCGAGGCGGTGAAGACCGCCGCTACGGACGAGCGCGTGGAGTACGAGCTGCGCCTCGTGGGCGCTCGCAGCGTAACGGCGGCCAAGGCTCTGCTCGCGGATCACGGCGGCGACGTGGTGGCGCTCAAGGTGTCGCGCCATGTGGGCGACGGCGTGGAGAGCGGGCCAACGCAGGCGGCCCGCGCCGTGCTGGCGGAGCTTAGCGGCGCGGGGATCGCATTCTGCGGGGTGGCGTGATGCCGGGGCGGCGCCGATGCGGCGGTCGCTTCTGCCGGACGCGATGAGCGTGCGGGTGCCGTTGGAGGACGGGTTCATACGGCTCGGCGCGGGTCGTAAGGCGCGTGCGTCCCATGTAATGGGGGAAACCGCAGCCAGCGATGCTTGGTGTGTGGCGGATATGCGAGGGGGTGGCAGGCGGAAAGGGAGCTTATTCACTTTCCCAAACCGCTCTGGTCATTTGAACGAGGCGCGATCTCTTTGAGCTTCTTGGGAGTCGGGGGCGCAGGTTCAGTGCGACAGAGCTGATATGTGCTCACGTTCCGCGCAAAGTTGCCGGATTGTCGATATGAGGAGAATGCCAGACGGGCTTATCGAGGAAACCGGCCTGCTATACGTCGGCGTCACTCGCGCTCGAAAGGCGGTATATGCCTCCGCCTCGATGCAACGCAGGACAAAGTTGGGGGACTATCAGGCCACCTGTCCCTCTTGTCTAATGCCTATTTCGGGTATTGCGCCTGTGAGCTGGGCGGTGAT
>DBEWTI010000090.1:0-42109 GCA_048205975.1 Collinsella sp. | reverse complement strand
CCACCGGTGTCGACGAACTTCTGCTGGCCGGTGTAGAACGGGTGGCACTCGTTGCAAAGCTCGACCTTCATCTCGGACACGGTAGCGTGCGTCTTGAAGGTGTTGCCGCAGGAGCACGTCACCGTGCACTCGACATACTGGGGATGGATACCCTGCTTCATGGTAGGACTCCTTATTGGTCAGGCGCTGGTTACCGATCAGCGCATAAGGCGTCTTGGTTTCCGACCAAGACAACAAACTTGGCTATGGTACCACGGCGCCGCGCGTCCCACAAAAGGTTCACGGTCTTTGTGCAACGCGGCGTGGCCAACCGCAGCGGACACGCACCCTGTCGCCCCTTCTCCCATGTTGCAGACGTGTAACGCCGCAGTAAGCACACCCCTTTTGGCGCCAGACAGGTACAATGATGAACACTGTACCGTAGCGGAGCGCCCCGCGCGCCGCAACCACGCGAAAGGGTTTCCCATGGCCGAGATCTCGTCCTCCCGTATCGTCATCACCGTCCTTGGCAAGAACCGCCCCGGCATCGTCGCCGGCGTCACCCGTGTCCTAGGCGAGGCCAACGTCGACATCCGCGACATCACGCAGTCCATTATCGAGGACATCTTCACCATGACCATGCTGGCCGATACCGCCGAGTCCAAGCTCGACTTCGCCGAGCTGCAGAAGGCGCTGGCCGAGGCCGGCGAGCTTTCGGGCGTCAACGTGTCCATCCAGCGCGAGGACGTCTTCAACTTTATGTACCGCCTGTAGCGAGCAAGCCGCTGGGGATAGCCTGACGCGCGCATGCCCATGCAAGTCACCCCGATGCGGCCCGGAGAGGAGCGCGCATGGCCTACGACGCCAAGAAAATCTATTACCGCTTCGATGACCACTTGAGCCGCCTGGTTCTGGATTACGAAGCAAGCCGCCAGATTTCACCTGAGAGCGAAAACCTCTACCACGGCCTGCCGACCGACCCTTATGACGAGGGCCTGTTTGTCGAGCACAATGTCAAGCGCGGCCTGCGCAATGCCGACGGCTCGGGCGTGGTCGCGGGCCTCACTCGCATCTCGGATGTGCACGGCTACAACAAGGTCGACGGAAAGGTCGTGCCCGATCAGGGCAAGCTCACGCTTCGCGGCTACAGCATCGAGGATCTGGTCAACAATGCCCAGGCCGAGAATCGCTACGGCTATGAGGAAGTCGCCTATCTGCTTATCACGGGTTCGCTCCCTAACAAGGAAGAGCTCGACGGCTTTTGCGAGCGCCTGGGCGCCTTTAGACATCTGAGCGACGAGTACGTTAAAGAGTTCCCTATGACCACGGTGTCGTCGAGCATCATGAACGTGCTCCAGCGCGCCGTACTGCTGCTCTACGCCTTCGATGCCGAACCAGACGTGATCACGCCCGAACATGAAATCGACGTCGCCATTTCCATGCTCGCACGTCTCCCGCGCATCGCCGCCTTCGCACACATGGCCTCGGTCGCCAAGCTTCGCGGCTCCGAGGTTCACGTGCCGCACCCCACGCCCGGTCTCTCCACCGCCGAGACTATCCTACAGGTCTTGCGCGGTGGCATGGCGTTCACCCGCGACGAAGCCATGCTGCTCGACGTGATGCTCATGCTGCATGCCGAGCACGGCGGCGGCAACAACTCCACCTTCGCTTGCCGCGTGCTGTCGTCTTCGGCCACCGACCCGTATTCCGCCTACGCCGCGGCTATCGGCTCGCTCAAGGGCCCGCGCCACGGCGGTGCCAACGCCAAGGTCGTGTCCATGCACGAGGACATCCGCGCGCATGTCTCCAACTGGGAGGACGAGGACGAGGTCGCAGCCTACCTGGGCAAGATCCTCGACAAGCAGGCCTTCGACGGCACGGGTCTCATCTACGGTATGGGCCACGCCGTCTACACGCTGAGCGACCCGCGCGCCGAGGTCTGCCGCCGTTACGCGCGCTCGCTGGCAGCCAAGAAGGACTTGGGCGAAGAGTTCGCACTCATCGAGCGCATCGAGCGCCTGGCACCCCAGGTCATGCGCGACCACGGCATGACCAAGCCCATCTGCGCCAACATCGACCTGTACACAGGCTTTATCTACAAGATGCTCGGCGTGCCCGAGACGCTTTTTACGCCGTTATTCGCCGTCGCCCGCATGGCAGGCTGGTCGGCGCACCGCATGGAAGAGCTCTTCTGCGCGCACCGTATTATTCGCCCGGCCTATCGTCCGGTGATCGAGCCGCTGGAGTACAAGCCGCTCGCCGACCGCTAGGACGCGGACCGTTATAGAACTCGAGCGTGGCCAGGGCATCTCCGCCCTCGGCCACGCTTTTTATGCCAGCAGAAAGGGCTGCATCAAATGATTGTGTTTTCCGATATGGATGGGACGCTGTTGACGAGCGATAAGCAGATGAGCGATGCCACCTGGGCGATGCTCGACGAGCTCGCACGCCGCGGTATTGAGTTTGTGCCCTGCACGGGACGTCCGCTATCGGGCATCTTTGAGCCCATCCTCGCCCATCCCGCCGTGCACTATGCCGTCTGCGCCAATGGCGCCAGCGTCTGGCAGCTCGACGACGATGTGCCCAACGATGCCTCGCGCGCCACGCGCATTTTGAGCCGTCCGCTCGATCGCGGCATTGCCCATCGCGTCCGTCGCATCGCCGCCGGCCACGATGTGACCTTCGATATCTTCGCGGATGGGCAGTGCTTCCTCCCCCGCTCGCTCTACACGCGCCTGGACGAATTCTGCGGCGGCGACCCCCACATCGCGGCTTCGCTCAAGCGCACACGAACACCGATCGACATGGATATCGACAGCAAGATCGACGAGGTCGAGACGCTCGAACGCATCGCCATGTACTGGCACGACCCGGCCGATCGCGACGTCATCGCGGCTGAGCTCGACACGCTCGGAGGCATTGAGGTCACGCGTTCTTACGCCATGAATATCGAGGTCATGGGTGAGGGCGCCACCAAGGGAACGGCCCTCACGTGGCTATGCGAGCACCTGGGCGAGCGTCTCGCCGACGCTTGGGCGTTCGGCGACAACATCAACGACATCCCCATGCTGCAGGCAGCGGGCCACGGCATGGCCATGATCAACGCCGAGCCCGAAGACTGCGAGGCCGCCGACGCCATCACTGAATACGACAACGACCACGACGGCGTCGCCCGCACCATCATGGCCGCCCTCGCCTAGTCATTGGTCAGTCATTGGGGACACTCTTCGCAAAAAGCTGCAAGGACTGTCCCCCACTGTCGGCAGAAAAGGAACGTCCCCATCTGCCGGATTAGGAGAGACTCTCCAGCACGCGACGGAGCTCCTGCTGGACGGCGTGGTCGCGGTTACAACCCACCACGCGATCGGCCACCGCCTTAAGCGCGGGGCGCGCGTTTTCCATCGCGCAGCCCGTGCCGACAAAGCGAATGATCTCGTAGTCGTTCATCGAGTCGCCAAACGCCATGACCTCGTCGCGACCAATGCCGTAATGCTCCGCGAGCTGCGCGATACCCGAGGCCTTCGACACACCAGGCTGCATGGCATCGATCCACGCGTTGCCCGAAGGCGCAAAAGTAAAGAGCTGACCAAGTTCGCGCTGTAGCACGTACGCACTGTCCATAACCGCACTGTCGTCGCAAAAGATACTCGCTTTGATGATATTTACGCTGGGATCGGGCAGCTCCCAAATACGCTCGGCATTGGGAAGGTCCTTATCGACCTCACGCACGAATTTGCACTCGTCATCGAGCAGGAAGGACTTGGTTCGGTCAAAGAGCGCAAGATGCAGATTGGGAAACGTCCTGACGGCTTGGGCGAGCCTTCGAATCGCCAGGTGCGAATACACCTCACGGTCTACCATCTTACCGTCGGCGTAGACCTGGGCGCCGTTAGCGGCGACAAAGTCCATCTTGTCGCGAACGGGCGCAAAGAACTCGCACAGGCGATCGTAGCGACGACCTGACGATGCGGCGAAATGCACGCCATACTCGTGTAGCGCCAGAATCAGTTCGTAGGTCTCGGGAGGCACCTGGCCGTTTTCGTCAAGCAGCGTGCCGTCCATATCGGATGCAATCAGTTTAAACATAGAAAAGCTCCCTTCGGGCTTGTTGGAATCGAACGTGTATCCGATTCCAACGTACCCAAAGGGAGCTCAAATAAGACTCCGCGGGCGTAAACGTTACAAGGACCTGGCAAATAGCTCACACATGCCAGAGGTCCCACAATCGCAGCGTCAGGCGACACGCCAAAGAGTGTCCCCAACGACTAGTCGTTTAAGAACGTCCCCGATGACTAGTCGGCGTAGGTGAAGGTTGTAACGTCGAACATGCCCTCAGGGCGGATGCGGAGCGTCGGGATAACCGGCAGGGGCAGGAAGATGATGCCCATGATGGGGTCGAGCGGCGGCTCAATACCCATGGCGCGCGCCTTGACCATAAAGTCGTCGTGCTGCGCGGCAACGTCCTCGGCCGTGCCTTCGCTCATCAGGCCACCGAGCGCCAGCGGAATGCGCGCCACGACCTCGCCGCTACGCACCAGCACGTGGCCGCCCTGGCCCACGGCCTCGACAGCAGCCATCATATCGGCGGCGTTGTCGCCCACCACGCACACGTTGTGCGAGTCATGGCCGATCGTGGAGGCAATGGCACCACCGGTGATGGTGAAACCGCGCACCCAGCCGCGACCGATGTGTTTGCCGACCAGGCCCAAGCCAGCGGGACCGTCGCCATCGGCACCCTCGGTCTGCAGCGACACGCCGCGGCCATGGCGCTCGATCAGCATAATGCGGCGCAAGTCCTCGTCAGTCTCGGGACGGACCATACCCGTGATGGCCTTACCCGGTACCACGTCAATCACGGCCTCGCCCGGCTTAAAGGCATAGTCAAACACGTCGAGCGAAAGCTTCGGCAGCTTAACGGAGGCGCGCAGCTCATCGGCAAGGGCCGCAACCTCGGCCATCTCGGGTGCGACCTCGCCCACAAAAGTGCCGTCCTGCGCCACCAGAGCACCGGCGGCATATACTCGATGCGGAGCCGTAGCAAACGTCAGGTCATTGAGCACCAGCAGGTCGGCACGCTTGCCCGGGGCAATCGCACCACGCAGCTCGTGCGGGTCGCGGCAGCCGTGATCCAGGCCAAACGCCTCGGCCGTGGAGAGGGACGCCATAGAGATAGCGACCACCGGGTCGATGCCGGCCTCGATGGCCACGCGGCAGGCATTGTCGATCATGCCGGTCGAAAGAGCATCGGAGGGAGCGCGGTCGTCGGTCGCAAAGCAGCAGCGGCGGGCGCGGGCAGGGTTCTCCAGCAGCATCGGAGACAAATTGGCCAGGTCGTGGCTGCACGTACCCTCACGCAGCATCACATACATGCCGCGGGACAGCTTGTCGAGCGCCTCCTCGGGAATCGTCGACTCGTGGTCGGCGATAATGCCCGCTGCGGCATAGGCGTTGAGGTCCTTACCGGCAACGAGCGGCGCGTGGCCGTCAACCTGCTTGGACGGCGTCTGGTTGGCAGCATCGATGCGGGCGCAGGTCTCGGGATCGGCCATAAAGACGCCCGGCAGGTTCATCATTTCGCCCAGACCAAAAACGTCGCCCGGATGCTCGGCAAAAAACGCCTGCATATCGGCAGCGGTGATGACGGCACCGGCCTGCTCATCGGGCAGTGCGGGCACGCACGAAGGCATCATGTACTTGATGGAGATGGGCGCACGACGACCGTCCTCAATCATAAAGCGCAGGCCGTCGAGACCGGCAACATTGGCGATCTCGTGACTGTCGGCAATGGCGGTGGTAGTACCGCGCGTCGCGGCCATGCGAGCATACTCGGCGGGGCGAATGTTCGAGGACTCGATATGCAAGTGTCCGTCAATAAAACCGGGGGCAAGATAGTGGCCCTGGCAGTCGACGACCTCAGTTGCCTCGTAGGTGCCAGCGGCATCGTCGCGACCATCGTAGAGCACGCCGACGATCACACCGTCCTTGACGGCAACGCTACCGGGCGCCACACGCTGGCCATACACGTCGACGATCTGCGCATTGGTAAACAGCGTGTCGACGGGCACGCGGCCCTCGGCAGCGTCGATCACAGACCTCATGACCTCAACGGACATACATACTCCTTTAACCGTAGAAATAACTGCGGGGCGGACGGGCCTTCACCGCAGCAAGCCAATAGCCATTGTATGCCCAAAAGAAAGTCCCGCTAACACCCCTTCCGCTTAACGGCACCGCCAAATGATCCCTCCGTCCCCAAGGGATCGTCGTAACCAAAAAGGCCGCAGTCGGGATTCCCGGCTGCGGCCTTATTGCACTTGTGAGGTCAACTCGCTCGTTAGACCAACTTAAAGCCCTTGCGCTTGCCCACGGAGAGGGTGTCGCCCAGTTTGAGGGCGCTCGGATCGATGTTGTAGCTCTTGGGAGCCACAGCCTTGCCGTTGATCTTGACGCCGCCGCCGTCGATGTCGCGGCGGGCCTGACCGGCGCTGGCCGAAAGGCCCAGGTCCTTGAGCAGGCCGGCGAGGTAAATCTGGCCCTCGTCGTTGACGGTCAGCTCGACATGCTTCTCGGGGAAGTCGGCAAGCTGACCCTCCTTGAACACACGGTCGAACTCGGCCTGGGCCTCGTCGCCGGCGCCGGCGCCGTGGTAGGTATCGCACAGGTCGCGGCCCAGAGCGCGCTTGAGCTCGTAGGGGTCGGCAGAACCGTCGGCCAGGGCGGCGTCGATCTTGTCGACCTCGGCCGGGGCGAGCGAGCTGGCCAGACGATAGTACTTGCCGATCATCTCGTCGGGGATGGACATGGTCTTGCCGAACATATCCTTGGGAGCATCGGTCAGGCCGATGTAGTTGCCATAGGACTTGGACATCTTGCGCACGCCGTCGGTGCCCTCGAGCAGCGGCATGGTGAGCGCAATCTGCGGCTCCATGCCCATCTTCTCCATGAGCTCGCGGCCGGCGAGCAGGTTGAAGAGCTGGTCGGTGCCGCCCATCTCGACGTCGGCCTTGATCTGAACGGAGTCGAAGGCCTGCATCACGGGGTACAGGAACTCGTGCAGGGCAATCGGCGTCTGGGACTGGTAGCGCTTGGTAAAGTCGTCGCGCTCAAGGATGCGAGCGACGGTGAACTTGGAGCACACCTGCAGCAGGCCGGCCAGGTCCATCGAAAGGATCCAGTCGCCGTTGTGCACGATGGTGGTCTTCTCGGGGTCCAGAATCTTCATGGCCTGGCTCACGTAGGTCTCGGCGTTGGCCTCGATCTGCTCCTGCGAAAGCTGCGGACGGGTGGAATTCTTGCCCGAGGGGTCGCCGATCAGCGCGGTGCCGTTGCCGATGATGAGGGTGACGTTGTGGCCCAGGTCCTGGAACTGACGCATCTTGCGCAGGGGCACGGCATGGCCCAGGTGCAGGTCGGGGCTGGTGGGATCGACGCCGAGCTTGATGTTGAGGGGCTCGCCCTTCTCAAGCTTCTTGCGAAGGTCGGCCTCGGGGACGATCTGCGCTGCACCCGAGGTGATGATACGCATTTGCTCGTCAACAGACAGCATTGGGTATCCTCCTTTTGCTATAGCACCCTCACCGGATACGGCGGTGCTGGAAGTTCATAAACTCTCTTATGATAACAAACTGACGCGACGCAGCACCTACGACAGGAAAATCCTCGTCCTGCCGCATGCGTCGATGGCAACTGGCAGACGCGTGCCGTCACGCTCGACCAGATAGCGCACCTGCCGACGACGCAAGCAGCCGCGGCAACGGACCTGCCCCGTCGCATCGGTGGCGCAGACGCCCTCGGCGGTCAGCAGGCAGTGCTCGCACACCATGAGCTCGGGACGGTCGGCATCGACAGGCCCCAAGACACCGGGACAAGCGGCAAGCTCGGCAACACGCTCCGCATCATTGCCGAGCAACTCGGCCGACAAGTACACCCGCCCCGCCCCGAGTCCGCGCAGCCAGGTAAGCGTGACCCGATTCGCGCAGAACACCGGCGCCGCCACGTCAAACGTCATGCCCAGCTCGCGAGCGATCACCACCTGTCCCAGGTTGCGGCAGACAACGCGCCCGGCACGCTGCATAAGTGAGCGGGTCCGATCAACGTCACCCGTGCGGCACACCTCGTCCAGCACCACAACGGCGTCGGACAAATCGCGTTCTCCGCGCGGATCGGCATCCATCAGCTGCCAAGCAAAAACCATGTGAGCGGGAACCGCGCGCTCCGCCAACTCCGTCGACGCACCGCCATCCACCGCAACGTCCTCAAAGGGCAGCACCTCAACGGCGCGCGCAACGGGCGCAATCGCATCCGCCTCGGCCCGCATGCGCTCCAACACCGCCGTTGTCTGATCCAACACGCCGGCGCTGCGAATCAGGTATACCTCGCAGCTCGCGTCCACCTTACGCTTGCAATGCACGACGACGCGCTTCCCCGCTGCGGCATCCACCGGGCAGGGCACCTGCGGCCAGCGCTTGGGCACATCGGGGCGCGCGTCGACGCCCGGATAGAACCGAATCTCGAGCGTGTCACCCGCCGCCACGGCGGCATCGAGCTCAACGGTCACCTCTTCGTGGCCCACAGCGACCAAGCGCCCCACGCGCACGCCCTGGTTAATTGCACGCTCAAAGCTCATCAGCTCGGCACCCGAACGCCCTCGCAGGTACGCATCGGTAAACCCACGGTTAAACGACCTTCCCAGCTCGCGCTCAAGCTCTTCCACGGCACCGGGGTCCCACGCGCCGTCGCGCAGCATATCGAGCGCCCGGCGCCAAACCCGCACCACGCTGAATACGTAATCGGGGTTCTTCATGCGCCCCTCGATCTTGAGCGACGCCACGCCGGCATCTACAAGCTCGGGCAGATGCGCAATACCCAGATAGTCATGCGGACACAGCAGACGATCCCCCTCAACGGCGACAACGCTCTGTCCCGCCTCGTCCACTAGGTCGTACGCCAGACGGCACGGCTGTGTGCAGTCGCCGCGCATCGCCGATCGTCCACGCCGCAGGGCCGAGAACTCGCACGCCCCCGAATAGCCGATGCAAATCGCACCGTGGCAGAATACCTCGATGGGCACGCCCGTGGCACAGAGCGCCGCAATCTCGTCGACCGTCAGCTCGCGCGCCGTCGTCACGCGCTCGACCCCCAACTCATCGGTGGCAAGCCGCACGGCGCCTTCGCTATGAACGCCCGCCTGCGTAGACAGGTGAATCTCGACCCCGGGAATCGCCGCGCTCAGCGCGCAGGCCAACCCGGCATCGGCCACAATCAGAGCATCGGCGCCCAGCTCCAGTGCATGAGCTCCCAACGCCACCGCGTCGGACAACTCATCGTCAAACACGAACACGTTGAGCGTCACGTACACACGCACGCCATGGGCATGCGCCACGGCGCAGCCGCGCGCAAACTCGTCATCCGTAAAGCCGTGGGCGCTCACACGGGCGTTAAAGCCGCCCAACCCCGCATAGATGGCATCGGTACCCGCGGCGATAGCCGCAAGCATCTGGTCGAGTCCGCCCGCCGGCGCCAGCAGCTCGGGCAGCGCCGCACTGACGACATCTAATCCAGTCTCGCATTGTCCGCTCGGCCCCATCGCCCGAATCGCCATCGACAAACTCCTTACCAAGGTATGCATTCACTCTGAAAAATGCCGTCTTCCAGCATACACGAGGCCTCGCGCGCCCCGTTTGGTTTATCGTGTAATAACTTATGTCCATCCTGCCCCGACGGCACATCCACCGTCCGGCACGACATACCTGGAGGTCAATATATGGGTCCTCGCCAACGACAGGGACACAGCCGTTCAAAGACGCACGCCCTGCCCATAATCCTGCTCTCGTTTTTGGGCTTTCTGCTGATTGCGGGCGTGGCGTTTGGCATCGGCATGGTCGGCAACGTCAACCGCTGGCTGTCCGATCTGCCCGACTACACCGACGCCAACGCGTATCTGGTGAGCGAGCCCACCGAGATCGTCGACTGCAACGGCAACAAGATCGCGAGCTTCTACACGCAAAACCGCAAGTCCATCACCAAGGACGAGGTCTCCCCCTACGTGCTGCAGGGCACCGTTGACGTCGAGGACGAGCGCTTCTACGAGCACGGCGGTATCGACCTGTGGGGTATCGCGCGTGCTGCAGTGGCAACCCTCGGCGGCGGGCACGAAGGCGCCTCGACTATCACCCAGCAGCTTGTGCGCAACACCATCCTGCAGGAGGAGCAGTTCGACTCGACCATTGAGCGTAAGGTGCGCGAGGCCTACATCGCCATCAAGATGGAGGACATGTACTCCAAAGACGAGATCCTCATGATGTACCTCAACACCATCTATTACGGCCACGGCGCCTACGGCATCGAGGCCGCAGCCGAGACCTATCTGTCCAAGAGCGCTGCCGACCTCACCCTGAGCGAGGCCGCGCTACTCATCGGCCTTCCCAACTCGCCTTCGCAGTACGACCCCACGGTCAATCCCGATCTGGCACTGTCCCGCCGCAACAAGGTTCTCGACAACATGCTGCGCCTGGGCCACATCACCCAGGAGGAGCACGATGCCGCACAGGCCGAGCCCATCACCCTCAACGTGACCGAAATCTCGGGCAGCGGTGTCGACGTATACTCGCAGCCCTACTTTGTCTCCTACGTCAAGCAGCTGCTGGAGCAGGAGTTCTCGACCGACGTGCTCTTTAAGGGCGGCCTGACCGTCAAGACCACCATCGACCCTACGATGCAGCAGGTGGCAGAGAATGCCGTCCGCGAGCAGCTCGACACGCTCTCGCTTGACGGCCTGGACATGGGCATGGTCGTCGTCGACCCCAAGACCGGCTACATCAAGTGCATGGTGGGCGGCTACGACTACAACGCCGACGAGAACCACGTAAACCATGCCACGGCCAAGCGTCCCGTCGGCTCCACCTTTAAGGCCTTTACGCTGGCAACTGCCATCCAAAACGGCATGAACCCCAACGTTACCCTTAACTGCAACTCGCCGCTCAAGGCCAAGGGCACCACAACCGAGGTACAAAACTACGCCAACCAGAGCTATGGCAACATCACGCTTAAGCAGGCGACGGCATACTCCTCCAACACCGGCTACATCCAGGTGGCGGAAGCCGTCGGCAACAGCAAGATCATCTCACTCGTCAAAAAGCTCGGCATCGACCCCGCCAAGGACAACATCGAGGACGTTCCCGTCATGACGCTCGGCACCGGCTCGATCTCGCCGCTCGAGATGGCCGCCGCCTACGCGACGTTTGCCAACGGCGGCTACTATCGCCAGCCGATCGCCATCACCGAGATTGACTCTCGTACCGGTTCGGTGCTGTACCAGCACACCGACAATCCCTCACAGGTGCTTACCGAGGGCGAGGCCGCCGCGGTCACCGATGTTCTGTCCGGCGTCATGAAGGGCAGCGGTACGGGTGCTGCCGGCGCCCTGAGCGTCAACCAGCCCTATGCCGGCAAAACGGGCACCACCGACAACACCACTAACCTGTGGTTCTGCGGCTATACCCCGCAGCTGGCGTGCGCCCTGTGGACCGGCTATTCCGCGGGCGAGATCCCCATCCAAAAGTACGGCACGGACCTGCTGGGCGACAGCACCAACCTGCCTGTCTTTAAACGGTTTATGAACACCGTTCTGACCGGTACCAAGCGCGAGGAGTTTGCGACCGGAACGGCGCCCACCTACAAGAACAACAGCGTCTGGAAGTTCTACGGCACCAACAACACCAAGAAGTCGGAGAACGACGACAAGGACGAGAACGAGGACGAAGAGGAAACCACCACAACGACTACCACGACGACCACGACCACCGAGACCACGGGCGGCGACACCACCGGCGGCACCGGTACGACCGGTGGCTCGACGGGCGGCTCCACTGGTGGTTCGACCGGCGGCGATGGCGGCACGCCTACGCCTACGCCCACTCCCGACCCCTCGCCCACGCCTGACGATACGGTCGGCTAAGAAGTACGCGACTAAAGCCAACAAGGCCCCGAGCAGCTTATTGAACTGCTCGGGGCCTTTTAGTTTGAAGCGACCTGGCGGGCGGTCTTTATACCGGCAAACAAAAAGGGGTACCGACCAACGTCGATACCCCTTACAAGCCACTATGTCAGCGCACACAATGCCGAACGCACGACCCGCACGCCTACTTGCGAGAATTGCTCAACTTATTGATCAGCGCCTCGAGACGCTCGCCGTCCTCGGCCGTCTGGGCAATAACCAAAATCGTATCGTTGCCGGCAAGCGAGCCAAGCACATCGGGCAACTCTGCCGCATCAACGGCGGCGGCGATGCCGGAAGCCGTGCCAGGCTGAGCCTTGATCATAACCAGATTATCGGTACGCAGAACGCCCGTTACGAGCTCGGAAACCATACGCTGCAGGTGCAAGTCCTCTGCCAGAACATAGATGCCCTCAGGGAGCTTACGCAGCCCCATGTCGGCAATATCGCGAGAGACAGTCGCCTGCGTGCAATCAAAGCCCATAGCACGGAGCTCATCAACCAGCACGCGCTGCGTGCGGACATCCTTATTGCGCACAATATCTCTAATGGCATCCTGGCGCCCGTTGCGTTTTTTAGCCATACAAAACCTCACTCCATAGATGACGGAGACAATCATTCAATGATTGAATAGTTTAGCGCTATTTGATGGCTTTTGTGTATAAGAACGTATTTCGAAACAATTCTATGCAAATTAGTTTCGCAGCGAACCGTTCTAGGCCGTTTTTGCTCCCGTCAGGTTAAGAAAAGCGGCCAGATGCGTGTACATCACGCACCGCGTAGACTTGGCGCTGGCAATCGGACCAAACAAAAGACCGAGTCCGCGATGGTTATCCTTGAGTGCCGCAACCATCTGACGGGTTCGAGGTGCTTCGAGCATATCACGCATGCGGGCAGAACGCTCAATTGACGACACCCCATGCGGGCTCAAGCACAAATTCTCGATGCAGGCGACCAGACCGGCAAAGTAGAATTTCTGGCTTGCCGTCCTCAGCTGGTTAACGTTATCGGTATCCGAAAGCGATTCAGCAAGCTCATCGAGCGCCCGAATGTCATCGGAAAGCCCGGTAAACATAGCGGGATCAAAGGCATCCGTAAGTTTTGGCGCCATCGCGTGGAAGCAGGCAGTACCGCAGCCATACACCCGCTGAGCCCGTGAAAGCGCACGAGCCATAAACTCAACGGCGCGGAACGCCTTTTCTTGCAAAAGACACGTCTCAAACAGCGAGCGGCCATACATCACACCGGAAGCCTGAGCAATTAGGCCGCTGGAAACCACCAGGGGCAGCCCAGCAGCCATCGAAGATTTGTCCCCGATAGCAATGGGAGCAGCGTCAAAAACAGACGAATGACGCTCGCGATGAGCATCGTAGCGGTCGAGCGACACCGTTGGTATCACCATATCTGCCGCGGTATCGCACGCGACATCAATCATCTTGGAAAGAGACTGCGGAGCAAACCACTCGTCGGCATGCATCACAACGATTTGCGACCCGCGCGAAGCGGTAAAGCCGGCGCTGAGGCACGCGCCACGCGTGCCATCCTCGACGTCAATCAAATCGATGTGAATATCCCTGTCTGCGGCAACTTCGAGCGAATGGCGCACGCCCGGCGCAACGTCGCGGCAAACCACGACAATTTGCAGGTCGTAGAGGTCTTGGTTCTGGACACTCTCGAGCGCACGCATCGCATAGCTGGGCGAACCCTCAACAATAAGGATCACCGAAAGTCGCGGATGCGAACCACGTCGAACCAAGTTTTCCGTCCTCTCGACAACTGTTAATCAACCGTCGTTCATGGTACACCCCGGCAATAAAAGCAACGGGACGCCGGCTGTGCTGCACGCCAAGAACAGATGTTGCACACGCGCAGCTCACACATGGCAAACGCCGACGAGGGCGCGATGAACCCTCCCCCTCCCCTAGTCGAGCACGACGAGCTCGGCGGGATCGTAATCCACGCCCATAAACGTAAGGCCGCAGGCGGGCGCCGTGGGGCCCGCGGCGGTTCGGTCGCAGGCATCAATGACTTCGCGCATCCACTCGGGGTCGCGGCGATGCATGCCAATCTCGACGAGCGTGCCCACAATGGTACGCACCATCGAATGTAAAAATGCGTTGCCCTCGATGGTAAACGTCAGGATATCCTCGCCAAAGGCCACCTCATGGCCAAACTCGGCCCGCATCACGCAGCGGTGCGTTGGCTTGCCCACGGCAGAGGCGACCTTGCAAAAGCTCTTAAAGTCCCGTTCGCCCAAAAGCGCGGGACAGGCCGCAGACATGGCCTCGACGTCCAAGGGATAGCGATGCCACCACACGGCACCCCGCGAGAGCACGGGACGCGCGTCGCGATCGGCAATACGGTACGTATACGTACGGGAACGCGCATCAAAGCGTGCAGAAAAGCCTTTACGGGCCTTGTAGACCTCATTTATGGCGATATCTTTCGGGAGTAGGGCATCCATAGCCCTCAGCCACCTACGGCGCGTACAAGCAAGCTCAGCGTCCGTTACGGGCACACTGATGTACTGCGCCACCGCATGCACACCGGCATCGGTGCGCCCCGCGCACGTCAGGTCGATCGGACGGCGCAGGAGCGTCTCGATAGCGCGGCGCAGCTCGCCCGCAACCGTCGTCTGACCGGGCTGCTCGGCAAAGCCGCTATAGGACGAGCCATCGTAGGCCACACGGAAAACGAGCGTGGCATCGAGCTCGGGGGTCGAATTGAAATCAGACGGCGCAGTCATGGGCGCTCCCAACAAACAGGCAATGGCATTTCGACAAAAAAAGAGGGGTACGCGAACGTACCCCTCGAATATAGCCTATGCAGACGGATTGTCTACTCAGCGGTCTCCTCAGCAGGAGCCTCCTCGGCAGCCTCGACCTTCTTGGGAGCAGCGGCCTTCTTGGGGGCCGGAGCAGCCTTCTTGGCCTTAGGCGTGCAAGGCTCGGTGACGAGCTCCATGATAACGATGGGAGCGTTGTCGCCCTTGCGGTTACCGAGCTTCATGATGCGGGTGTAACCGCCGTTGCGGTCCTGCCACATGCCCTGAGCAGCCTTGTCGAAGATCTCGGCAACGAGCTGCTTATCGCCGAGCTTGGCGATAGCCAGACGACGAGAGTGCAGGTCGCCCTTCTTGGCCCAGGTGATGATCGGATCGACGACCGAACGCAGCGCCTTAGCGCGGGTCTCGGTGGTCTTGATGCGGTCGTTCTCGAAGAGGGCCTTAGCAAGGCTCTTCTTCATGGCCTTGGTGTGGCTCGCATCGGTGCCGAGCTTCAGGCCCTTCTTAACGTTGTGACGCATGGTCTAGTTTCTCCTCAAATATGCGAAGCATTAAGCCTTCAGGCTCAGGCCCATGGACTCAAGCTTGTCCTTCACTTCCTCGATCGACTTAACACCGAAGTTACGGATGTTGAGCAGATCGTTCTCCGAGAACTCAACGAGCTGACGGACCGAGTGAATGCTGGCGCGCTTAAGGCAGTTGTAGGAACGGACGGAAAGGTCCAGATCCTCGATCTGCTTGTCCAGCTCGGCGTTGTCGTTGGTAACCTCGGGAGCGAAGATCGAAGCCTCCTCCTCGACCTCGGGGGTCTCGGCAAGGTTCATAAAGGCGGCCATATGCTGGTTGATGATATTGGCAGCCTGGACCACGGCGTCGCGCGGGGCGATGGAGCCGTTGGTCTCGATCTCGAGGACAAGGCGGTCGTAGTCGGTGTGCTGACCGACACGGCAAGCCTCAACGAGCTTGGCGCAACGGGAAACCGGCGAGTACAGCGAGTCGACGTGGATCACACCGATGGGATCGTTGTCGCGCTTGTTGGCCTCGCCAGAAACATAGCCGCGGCCATAGCCGATGCGCATGCTCATGGTGAGATGGCCACCCTCGGTGAGCGTAGCGATGTGCTGCTCGGGGTTGACCAGCTCAAACTCGGACGGAATAAAGAAGTCCGCACCGGTGACCTCGCAGGGGCCGTCAACCGAGATGGTGGCGGTCGCCTCGTCGGTCGTGCCGAGAGCCCTGAAGACAAGACCCTTGACATTCAGGACGATGTCGGTGACATCCTCGACCATGTTAGGGATGGTCATGAACTCGTGCTGCGCACCATCGATCTGAATAGCCTCGACGGCGGCACCCTCGAGCGAGGACAGAAGTACGCGACGAAGGGAGTTGCCCAGCGTATCGCCGTAGCCACGCTCGAGCGGCTCGACGGAGACACGAGCAGACGTCTCGTTGATCTCTTCGACCTGAACCTGAGGCCTAATGAATTCTGACATGTATTACCTCCAGCCTCAGCAGCCCGGATGGACTACTTAGAGTAGAGCTCGACGATGAGCTGCTCGTTGATATCACCGCTGATCTGCTCACGCGTCGGCAGAGCGAGCACGTTACCAGACAGCTTCTCGATATCGACCTCGAGCCAGCCAGGGACCTCAAAGCGCTCGGAGGAAATCAGGGCCTCCTTGATGGGGAGGAGGTCACGGAACTTCTCGCCGACAGCGACGACGTCGCCGGCCTTGACGCGGTAGGACGGGATGTCCACGCGCTTGCCGTTCACGGTGAAGTGACCGTGACGGACGGACTGACGAGCCTCTTTGCGGGTGCGGGCGAAGCCAAGACGGAAGACGACGTTGTCGAGGCGAGACTCAAGGATGATCATGAGGTTCTCACCGGTGACGCCGTTCATCTTGCGGGCCTTGTTGAAGTAGCCGTGGAACTGCTTCTCCAGAACGCCATAGATGAACTTGACCTTCTGCTTCTCGCGCAGCTGCATGCCGTACTCAGATTCCTTGCGACGGCGCTTGGGCTGACGGATAGATTCCTTCTTGCTGCTGTAACCGAGCTCAGCGGGATCGATCCCGAGCTGACGGCAGCGCTTAAGAACAGGAGTCCTGTCGATTGCCATATTGATACGATCCTTTCAGTTACACGCGGCGACGCTTCTTGGGGCGACAGCCGTTGTGCGGGATGGGGGTCTTGTCCTGGATGCTCGAGACCTCGAGGCCAGCAGCCTGGAGGGAGCGGATGGCGGTCTCACGACCGGAGCCGGGGCCCTTGACGAAGACGGAAACCTTCTTCATACCGTGCTCCATGGCCTGCTTGGCAGCAGCCTCGGCAGCCATCTGGGCAGCGAACGGCGTGGACTTACGGGAGCCCTTGAAGCCCACCTGGCCAGCCGACTTCCAGGAAATGACGTTGCCCTGGGGATCGGTGATCGAAACGATCGTGTTGTTGAACGTAGAACGAATGTGAGCCTGGCCCACGGAAATGTTCTTACGGTCCGCGCGCTTCAGACGGGCAGCGCGAACGTTCTTCTTAGCAGTAGCCATCTATCTAGCGCTCCTTATTTCTTCTTCTTAGCACCGATCTGACGCTTCGGGCCCTTGCGGGTACGAGCGTTAGTGTGGGTGCGCTGGCCGCGGACCGGGAGGCCCTTGCGGTGACGAAGGCCGCGGTTGCAGCCGATGTCCATAAGGCGCTTGACGTTCTGGTTGCGCTCACGGCGGAGGTCGCCCTCAACCATGATCTGGTTTTTATCGATATAATCGCGGATGGCGTTAACCTCATCCTCGGTGAGGTCCTTAACGCGCGTATCCACGTTAACGTTGCACTCGACGCAGATCTTCGTCGCAGTGGTGCGGCCGATGCCGTAAATGTAGGTCAGACCGATCTCAACGCGCTTCTCACGCGGGAGGTCGACACCATTAATACGGGCCAACGTAGTCTCCTCTCTTAACCCTGACGCTGCTTATGACGGGGGTTCTCGCAAATGACGAGGACCTTGCCATGGCGCCTAATGATTTTGCACTTATCGCACATCTTCTTGACCGAAGGACGTACCTTCATCGTTCTTCCTTTCGGTAGCGCTCAAACTACTTCCCTACTATCTACTCGCCCAGCCGCAGGCGTTTAAAACTATGGCTGGTCTTCACACACAATCCGACCGTAGGTTGAGCTAAGCCTGCAGCCGGAAATGGAGTGCGTGTATGCGTGCCGCTATTTGTAGCGATAGGTGATGCGGCCGCGGGTCAGGTCGTACGGGGAAAGCTCCACGACAACCCTGTCACCGGGGAGAATACGGATGTAATTCATTCGGATCTTGCCAGAAATGTTGCACAGAACCGAATGACCGTTCTCGAGCTCAACCTTAAACATGGCATTGGGCAACGGTTCCTTTACCGTACCCTCGAGCTCAATTGCGTCTTCCTTCTTCACAAGCAATCATCTTTCTCTAGAAAACGACAGCGATTGAGTATTCTACAATACGCATGCACGTATCGTAATATCTTCGTAATGGCTCCACATCTAAGTGGAACTTGTTACATTTCTCCGCCTTGGAGCGAACACCAAGCACCTTGCGCGTCGGTGGTGAGGATCACCGGACCGTCATTGGTAATGGCGACGGTGTTCTCATAGTGCGCGGCGGGCAGGTGGTCGTTGGTCGTAACAATCCAACCGTCGGAGCCCGTGCTCACATGGTTGGAGCCCATCGTAACCATCGGCTCGATGGCAATGACCATGCCGGCCTGGAGGCGAACGCCCCTCCCCTTCTTTCCATAGTTAGGAACGTTGGGGTCCTCGTGCATCACGCGGCCAATGCCATGGCCCACATAATCACGAAGCACGCCGTAACCGTGAGACTCGGCGAGGGACTGAACGGCATAACCGACGTCCCCGATATGGTTACCGGGAACAGCCTGCTCGATGGCAGCCTTAAGGCAATCGCGCGTGACCTCGCACAGGGCCTTGGCCTCGGGCGTAGGGGTGCCGACGAAAAACGTCCAAGCGTTATCGCCAACCCAACCGTCGACAACGGCTCCCGTATCGATGGAGATGATATCGCCATCGCGCAGGATCATGTCGGGGTTGGGAATACCGTGGACAACGGCATCATTGATCGATGCGCAAATGGTCCCCGGGAACCCGCCGTAACCCTTAAAGGCCGGGGTGCCGCCATGCATGCGGATAATCTGCTCCGCGAGCTGATCGAGCTCAAAAGTCGAAACGCCGGGGCGCACCATGGCTCCAACGTGGCGGAGCGCCATCTTAGATAGCGCTCCTGCCTTCTTCATCTGCTCGATTTGCGTTGCAGACTTAATCTTGATCATAGACCGAGAGCCTCTTTGACATCCCCGTACACGGTCTCGCGAGCCTGGTCACCGTTAACCGACTTGAGCAGACCCTGGCCACGATAGTAGTCGACGAGCGGGCTCGTGGACTTCTCGTAGACGTCGAGACGGTTCTTGATGGTCTCCGGCTTGTCGTCGTCGCGCTGGTACATCTCGCCGGCGCACTTGGGGCAGGTAGCATCGGCGGCGGTGCCGGTGTAACCGCAGGCGCGGCAGGTGCGACGCGAAGACAGACGATCGATGATGACCTCGGGGGCCACATCGACCAGAAGGGCGCAATCGATCTCGCGACCCATGGCGGAGAGCTCGGAATCGAGCGTCACGGCCTGGGCGGTGTTACGCGGGAAGCCGTCGAGGATGAAGCCCTGCTGGGCGTCATCGGCGGCAAGGCGCTCCTTGACAAGGTCGATCACGAGCTGGTCGGGAACGAGCTCGCCAGCGTCCATGTACTTCTTAGCCTGAATACCAAGCTCGGTGCCACCCTTAACGGCAGCACGCAGCAGGTCGCCCGTGGAAATGTGAGCGACGCCAAACTCGGCGACGAGCTCCTGTGCGACGGTGCCCTTACCGGCACCCGGAGCTCCGAGCAATACGAGGTTCATGAGCAATCCTCCTCTAGCCTATTTAAAGAATCCATCGTAATCATACATCTTGATCTGGCCTTCGAGCTTATCGACCGTGTCGAGCACGACGCCGACCATGATGAGGATGGACGTGCCGCCAAATGCCTGGATCAGCTGGTTACCCGTGAAGGAGAAGATGATCGAAGGCACGATGGCGATGAGCGCCAAAAAGACAGCGCTGGGAAGCGTGATCTTGTTGAGCGCGTTCTTGATGTAGGCCGCGGTAGCCCTACCCGGACGCACGCCCGGAATAAAGCCGCCCTGCTTCTTAAGGTTGTCAGCCGTGTCATCGGGGTTGAACACCATGGAGGTGTAGAAGTACGCGAAGAACACAATGAGGACAACATTAAGCACCCAGTTGAGCCAACCGGTCGAAAGCGCAGAGGCAACTGCCTGAATCCAGCCGATGCCGGGGAAGAACACGGCAATCTGAGCCGGGAAGTACAGCAGCGCCGAAGCGAAGATGATCGGCACGACACCCGCGGTGTTGACCTTGATGGGCAGGTAGGTGGTCTGGCCACCCATCATGCGACGGCCCACGACGCGTTTGGCGTAGGAGACCGGGATGCGGCGCTGGCCGCGCTCAAGGAAAACAATCAGCGGGATAACCAGCAGGATGATGGCGCAGATGATCACCATGGTGATGATGCCACCGGCATTGCCCTCGGTGCTGGAGAAGATAGCCTGCGGCAGACCGGCCATGATGTTCGCAAAGATAATCAGCGACATGCCATTGCCGATACCGCGCTGGGTGATGAGCTCACCAATCCACATGATCAGCATGGCGCCCGCGGTAAGCGTGCCGACGATCATGAGGTCGAAGATGATCTCGGGAGCGCCGGCGCCATTGAAGCTGATGCCGAAGCTCTTAAAGAGGAAGAGGTAACCCACGGAGTTGAGGATTGCCAGAGCCAGGGTGAGGTAACGCGAATACTGCGTAATCTTGGTCTGACCGACCTCGCCCTCGCGGGCAAGCTCATGCAGGGAAGGCACGACGGCCTGGAGCATCTGGAGGATGATCGAGCTGGTGATGTAAGGCATGATGCCCAGCGAAAACACCGACACATAGCTCAACGCGCCGCCAGAGAAAAGATTCAGGAGGGCCATAGCACCTGCGGCGACCGAATTGTTATCGGTCGAGAAAAGGCCCAGCATCCCCTGGAAGGGAATGCCGGGCACAGGAACGTGCGCACCAATGCGGTACACGACGAGCATAGCTATGGTAAAAAGAATCTTTTCGCGCAATTCTTTGATGCGGAAAGCATTCTTAAGACCATTTAGCACGGCAGCTCGACCTTTCCGCCGGCGGCCTCGATCTTGGCCTGCGCAGAAGCGCTGACCTTGTCGACCTTGACCGTGAACTTCTTGGTGAGCTCACCATTGCCGAGCACCTTGACGGGCTCGAACTCGCTCTTGGTGATGCGAGCGGCCTTAAGAGCGGCACCGTCGATCACAGCGCCATCCTCGAACTTACGCTCGAGACGCTCAACGTTAACAGCGGTGTACTCGATACGACGGGGGTTGCGGAAGCCCGGAAGCTTGGGCAGGCGCATAGCCAGCGGAGTCTGGCCACCCTCGAAGCCGGCACCCTTGGTGCCGCCAGAGCGGGAACCCTGGCCCTTCTGACCGCGGCCAGAAGTGGTGCCGTGACCCGAAGAATTGCCACGGCCGACGCGCTTGCGGTTCTTGGTGGAACCGGGCGCGGGAGTAAGATCGTGAAGCTGCATTTGCTACTCCTCTACAATCTCGACAAGGTGCTTGACCTTGAAGATCATGCCGCGGACGGACTCGTTGTCAGCAATCTCGCGAACCTCGCGGATCCTGTGGAGACCGAGGGCACGGACAGTACGGACCTGGTCCTGCTTGCAACCGTTGGTGCTGCGGACCTGCTTGATCTTGATGGTGTCAGCCATGCTTAGTTCTCCTTACCGACGAACATCTCGGAGACCGTCAGGCCACGGCGAGCCGCGACGTCCTCAGGGCTGGAGAGCTCCTTGAGGCCCTCGACGGCAGCCTTGATGATGTTGAGGCCGTTGTCGGTACCGAGGGACTTGGACAGGACGTTCTTGATGCCAGCAAGCTCAAAGAGGGGACGCACGGCGCCGCCGGCGATAACGCCGGTACCCTCGACAGCGGGCTTGATGATGATGCGGCCGGCACCAAAGTGGCCGAGAACCTCGTGCGGGATGGTGCCCTGCTCGGTCACCGGCACGTGGAACATGTTCTTCTTGGCATCGAGAGACGCCTTGGAGATGGCCAGGGGCACCTCAGCGGACTTGCCCATGCCAACGCCGACGTTACCCTTGCCGTCACCAACGACGACGAGAGCGACGAGGCTCATGCGACGACCACCCTTGACGGTCTTCGACACGCGGTTGATGTAAACGACGCGCTCCTCGAACTCGGAGGCCTCGCGCTGCTGCTTCTGATTACGAGCCATGTGCTACATACCTCCTAGAACTCGAGACCGGCGGCACGAGCACCGTCGGCGAGGGCCTTGACGCGGCCATGGTAGATACGGCCACCGCGATCGAAGGCGACCTTGGTGATGCCGGCCTCGATGGCACGCTTGCCAACGAGCTGACCGACCTTCTCCGCAGCCTCCTTGTTCGAGGTGTGGGTGCCCTTGAACTCGGCCTCGAGGGTCGAGGCGGAGACGAGCGTCAGGCTGGAGCCCTTGCTGTCGTCGATGATCTGGGCATAGATGTTGGCGTTAGTACGGGTCACGCGAAGACGCGGACGCTCGGCGGTACCCGAGACCTTGCCGCGAACACGACGCTGACGACGCTTGAGGCCTTCCAGCTTCGCCTTATGCTTGTTCATACGTAAACTCCTAAAAAGGTTGATCTTGCCAGCACCTAACGGGGTGCTGGTCTTATGCGAGTGAGTCGGTTACGACTACTTGGCGGCCTTACCCAGCTTGCGGCGGATGTGCTCGCCAACATAGTGGATACCCTTGCCCTTGTAAGGCTCGGGAGGACGATGGCCGCGGATCTCAGCGGCGATCTGACCGACCTGCTGCTTGTTGATACCCTTGACGTTCACGTGGGTGTTGTCGGGAACCTCGAAGGTGATGCCCTCGGGAGCCTCGACGATCACGGGGTGCGAGAAGCCCAGGGAGAACTCGAGGTTCTTGCCCTTCTGCTGCACGCGGTAACCGACGCCGGCGAGCTCGAGCTTCTTCTCGAAGCCCTCGGAAACGCCAACAACCATGTTGTGGATGAGGGCGCGGGTGAGGCCGTGGCGGGCACGGGTCTCACGCTCGTCGTCGGGACGGGAAACGGTGAGGACGTTGTCCTCGACGTTGATGGTGAGCTTCTCAAAAACATCGAGCTCGAGCTGGCCCTTGGGGCCCTTGACGACAACGTTGTTGCCGTTGACTGCCACTTCGACTCCGGCGGGAATCTGGACAGGCTTATTACCGATACGAGACACGGTGATCTCCTTTCCTTCTACCTACCGACCGAATTACCAGACGTAAGCGATGATCTCGCCGCCGACGTTGTGCTTGCGAGCATCGCGGTCGGTCATAACGCCATGGCTGGTGGAAATAATGGCGGTACCAAGGCCACCGCGGACGCGGGGCATGTCGGCAACGCCGGTGTACTTACGCAGGCCCGGCTTGGAAATGCGGCGGATGCCGTTGATGACCTTAGCCTTCTTGGGACCATACTTAAGCGTGATGTGCAGAGTCTTCTGGGGCACGGTGTCCTCGACATCGTAGCCCTCGATGTAGCCCTCCTCGTGCAGAACACGAGCGATCTCGACGAGCTTCTTGCTGCTCGGCATGGAGACCGTGGCCTTGTTCACAGAGTTAGCGTTACGGATGCGCGTAAGCATATCTGCGATCGGGTCTGTAAGGTTCATACAGATTCTCCTTCGTTCTTGATGAACACGTGCTCTTGGTTCTTCGCCGCCCTTAACGGCAAAGCCTATTTAGCGCGTTTTCCCTGTTCCAAACTGATGCTTGAAACGCTGGTAGTGACTTACCAGCTGGCCTTCTTAACGCCGGGAAGCTCGCCCTTGAGTGCAAGCTCACGGAAGCAGACACGGCACAGGCCGAACTTGCGGTACACAGAGTGCGGACGGCCGCAGCGCTGGCAGCGTGTGTACTCACGAGTAGAGAACTTCTGCTTGCGATTGCACTTGACGATCATCGATGTCTTAGCCACTTATATCCTCCTCACATAGAGTATTGTTCGCCCCAAGCGCCGCCCCCTTGTGGGAACGGCGCTTATAGGGCAGGTGAACCTATTTCTTGAACGGGAAACCGAAGGCGTCCAGAAGGGCCTTGGCCTCCTCATCGGTGTTGGCGGTGGTCACGAAAGTGATGTCCATACCACGCTGGTGATCGACGGAGTCGAAGTCGATCTCGGGGAAGATGAGCTGCTCGGTGACGCCCATGGAGAAGTTACCACGGCCGTCGAAGCTCTTGGCGGAGATGCCGCGGAAGTCGCGGATACGGGGGATCGCGACGGAGGTCAGACGATCGAAGAACTCCCACATACGGTCGCCACGCAGGGTAACCTTGCAGCCGATCGGCATACCAGCGCGCAGGCGGAAGGTAGCGATGGACTTGCGGGCACGGGTGATCATCGGCTGCTGGCCGGTGATGGCACGCAGGTCGCGCACGGCACCGTCGATGGCCTTGGAATCGGTAGCGGCCTCGCCGACACCCATGTTCACGACGATCTTCTCAAACTTGGGGATCATCATGACGTTCTCGTACTGGAACTTGTCCTGAAGCTGCTGCTTGACCTCGTTGTTGTACTTGGTCTTCAGACGCGGCACATACTTCTCTTCTGCCATTGTTCACTCCTTCTTGGGGTTTTAAGCACGGGGCGTGGCCACGGTGGGTTGTCCTCGTGCCTCCTGGCTGCATCCGCGCCGCTCATGGCATTTCGCGGTTTGGACTCGACGCAGCAGGAGCCGACAAAACAATCGGTACTATACGCGCATCGGGAGCGTATTTCCAGAAAAACCTCGTCTGCCTGCACAACTCCACAACTCCCCCGCACATATTGATCCCTTGGGGACGGAAATGGCAGTTGCGGTGAAATAGTTCCTGGCTGACCGCCCGCCGGGCTTATCTAGGGACTATTTCACCGCAACTCATATATGGGGATGCGACTAGCGCTTGCGGGGAACGAGTTTGGTGCGGCGCAGGTGGATCATTTCGGCGGCAATGGAAATGGCGATTTCCTCGGGGTCCTCGGCCTCGATGGCAACGCCGATCGGCAGGTGCAGCCCGTCGATCTGTTCCTGCGTAAAGCCCTCCTGCTCCAAACGGGCCCGCACAAAGGCCGTCTTACGACGCGAGCCCAGGCAACCCAGATAGGCGGGCTTGGCGCGCATGGCCTGAATCACCACGTCAATATCGGACTTGTGGCCTGCTGTGGCCACGACCACCAAGTCGCGCGGGCCGATGGGGCACAGCTCGTCCAGGTTCTTGTAATCGACCAGGCGACGGTCGTAGACGCCGGGCACCCATTCGGGCGTCAACGTGCCGGGGCGATCGTCGCAGGCCACGACGGCAAAGCCCGCCGCCGTGAGCACGCGCGCCGTCGCGGCGCCCACGTGCCCGCAGCCAAAGATATAGGTCAGGCCCTCGGGGCAGAGCGTCTCGATGTGCGCGGGAGGAATCTCGGAGGCGGCGTTGGTGTAGGTGACCTTACTCCCCTCCTCCACCAGCGAAAGCCCGGGACAGCCTGCAATGGTATGGCGTGATGCCTCGCCATGGTACTCGGCCACATCGCCCTCGAGCGCGCTTGCGATAAACGGCTCAAAGTCAATGACGAAGTCGCCGATGCGTCGATACGCCAGCACATTGGCAATCTCCTGGAACAACGGTGCCTTGGTCGCGTCCAGGTGCAGATAGCACAGGCAGATGGCTCCGCCGCAGATCATACCGGTATCGGAGTTCTCGCCGCCCATGGTGTAGCGGACCAGACGCGACTGTCCCGCGCTCAGGAGCTCGCGCGCCTCATCCAGCGCAAAGAGCTCAATCTTGCCGCCGCCGATAGTGCCCGCCTGGCTTCCATCGGCAAAGACAGTCATCCATGCGCCCACACCGCGCGGCGATGACCCCGCCGTACCGGCCACGACCACGAGCTCGCACGTCTCGCCAGCACGCAGGGCGGCAAGCGCCGCATTCACAACATCGAGCTTTTCCATTGCCGCCTTCTATCCTCTAAAGACATCGGTGAGCATGGCGAGCGCCTCGAGCACGCCGCCGCCGACCGACGTCGCTTTGTCCGAAATATAGTTGATATAGCTGGCATCGCCGCGCGGGTCGACGTCGGCACATTTAAAGCCCTCGGTCACCTGCACGCCGTTCGCCAAAAGCCCGCGCAGACAGCCATCGATCTGCGTGCACATGGGCGAATCGCCCGCGTAGCCAATCACGTCTCCGGCGCTCACGATGTCGCCGATCGCGCGGTCGGACCGAAACACGCCGGCGGCGGGGCTGTGGATAACGCGCTCTCTGCCATAGCCAGCGATAATGCCCGGCACGCCCGTGTTGGGTTGGGGCGAACCCTGGATAATGACACGGCCCAGGAAATGCCCGCGCATGGTTTCGACCACGGCGTCGCAGTCAACCGGCGCGGTAAAGCCCGGTCCCACGGCGATGACGGCAGGCGCCATGTCGCGCGTGGTACCCAGGTTGCGCTTAGCCAGAATCGCGTCGACCACGGCAGCGGGTTTCAGCTCGCCGAGCATCTTGGCCTGGGGGTCCACCACAACGGCGACGTCTCCAGCCTCGGTAATTGCAAGCGCCTCTGCCGGCGTCTGTGCCAAGCGAGCGCGAATGCCCTCGACCTCGACCTCGCCCAAGCGAATAGCCTCGCAAAAACTGATTGTGCGGCGGATGCACGTGGGAACCGCGATATCGGCCATAACGACCGACACGCCGGCGCGCACCAAGCGAGCGGCGACGCCCGTGGCGATATCGCCGGCGCCGCGAATATAAACGAGCATTCCCGGGGCACCTCCCTGTGCTACGGTTTGAGCAGAGCAAATGCGGTTCGACCGCTACTCTGATGATTATTTATTATCACAGTATTATACGGCGGTGAACAGATGGAAACGGTTAGCGGCAATCTTGCCTCGGCGCTCAGGATCAAGCCGGGCATTACCGCGATTATCGGCAGCGGTGGCAAGTCGACCTTGCTAAAGACGCTCGGCCTTGAGCT
Source organism: Collinsella sp. (assembly GCA_048205975.1). GTDB lineage: Bacteria > Actinomycetota > Coriobacteriia > Coriobacteriales > Coriobacteriaceae > Collinsella. The sequence goes on along the minus strand of DBEWTI010000090.1, from coordinate 15,188 downwards.
TATGCGCGCTGGCGGCCGCGCGCTCCTCTGCACCTCCACGCATATGTTCCCCGTCGCCGGCGTGCCGTGGGACGGGTCGAGCCGTCGCCTGGACGCCGCGCCTTGGAAGCCGGGCGCCTCGCATGTCCCCGGTTGCACCTGCGAGGCATGCGCGGGCATGAGCCGCGGAAGTATCTGCCAGGCGGGTGTTTTGGACCCGGAGACGGGCAAGCTCTCCTCCCCTGCCGAGCCGCTCGACCAGCTGGCGCAGCGCTTTGACTACGTCCTGGCCGAGGCGGACGGCAGCAAGCGGCTCCCGCTCAAGGCCCACGCCCCGTGGGAGCCGGTCGTTCCCGCCGGCACGGCCAACGTCATCTGGCTCGTCGGCGCCTCGGGGCTCGGCAAGCCCATCAACGAAGCCGTCCACCGCCCCGAGCTCTTTTGCGAGCGTTGCGGCTGCGAGCTCACCGACATCGCCACGCCCGAGCGCGTCGCCCAGGTGCTCAATGCCGAGATGCGGGCGATGGAACTCAGCACCGCACGCATCATGCTCAACCAAGTCGACACGCTCAACGACCCCACGATGGCAGATCGCTTCGAGGCGGCCCTCGACCACCCCCTCGTCGCCACCAGCCTCAAATAGCCGGCGCTGCCCCAGCAGACCTATAAGTTGCGGTGGAATAGTTCCTAAAACGGCCTATTTGGCGGCTAAACAGGAACTATTCCACCGCAACTGCGGAGGGGAATCCGGTGATCTTCCTGTTAGCTGGGCACGTAGCGGCCGGGCTGGGCTCCGGTAGGCTCGCCGTCGCGCGCGGCCAGCACGCCGTTCACAAACACAGCCTTGGCGCGGCCATGTGCCTCAAAACCCTCGAGCGGCGTGTAGTCCACAGCCTGATGCTGTGTCGCGGCGTGAATGGTCCAACGCGCGCACGGATCCCACACGCACACATCGGCATCGGAGCCCTCGGCAAGACAGCCCTTGCGCGGATACATGCCAAAGACGCGCGCCGGGTTCTCGCTCATCAAGCGGCACAGATCCTCGGGTCCCAGCTGACCCTCAAAGCTCGTGGCAATCGCAACGGGACGATGCTCCACGCCGGGCCCGCCGTTGGGAATCGCGCGGAAATCATCGCGTCCTCGGTCCTTTTGCCCGTGCAGGTTAAAGCTGCAATGATCGGTCGCAATAGTATCGATCTCGCCAGCCACAAGCGCCTCGCGCAGCGCGGCACGGTCGCCAGCATGGCGCAGCGGCGGGCTCATCACATACTTGGCACCCGCAAAGCCGTCCTCGCCCTGCTCCAAGTAGCACGTATCGTCGAGCATCAGATACTGAGGGCAGGTCTCGACATAGATATTCTTCTGCCCGCGCGCCTTAGCGGCACGGATAGCCTCGAGCCCCAGCTTGGTCGAAAGGTGCACCACGTTGACCGGAGCATCCCCGGCCAAGTGCGCCAGATACAGCAGGCGGCTCACGGCCTCGGCCTCACACACGTCCGGACGGCTGAGCGCATGGCCCTCGGGCCCGTGGATACCCTGCTCAAACACACGCTTCTGCAGCGCGTTGACCAACGTGCCGTTCTCGCAATGCACGCACAGGATACCGCCCACGCGCTTGAGCTCCTCCAGCACCTCGAGCGTCTCGGCATCGTCCAGGCGCAGATGGTCGTAGGCAAAGTAGGTCTTAAACGACGACACGCCCGCCTCGCGCATGGCCGAAAGATCGGCGCGGTTGCGCTCATTCCACTCGGCAAGCGCCATATGGAAGGCATAGTTGGCGGTGCAGGTGCCGTCGGCGCGATGATGCCACTCGGCCAAGGCATCGGGCATGGTCACGCCGCGATCGGCCGTCGCGTAGTCCACAATGGTCGTCGTGCCGCCGCAGGCAGCCGCGCGCGTGCCGGTCTCAAAGCTATCGGCTGTCCAATCCATGCCGGTCCAGCACTGCATGTGCGTGTGCCCATCGATAAAGCCCGGGAACACCCAGCAGCCCGCAGCATCCTCGACGGTATCGCCCTCGGCCGGCTCAATCGCCGCGGCAATCCGCACGATCTTATCGCCATCCATGGCAAGATCGGCGCGGCGAAGCCCCTGGGGCGTCACGAGTGCGCCGTTTTTGATGATGATCATAATTGCTCCTTATTGATTGATGCAGTTGGCCACGCGATCAAAATACGAGCAGGCGGCGATATGCTCCGTTATGCGTCGCTGTCCCTTGACGGTATCGACGTCCCACAGCTCGTAGGCACGCGCCTCGACCAGCACCACGTCGGTACGGTCCTTGAGGATTGAACCGCCGCCGTCCTTGCCCTCAAGACACATAAGTGCATCGAACAGTTCCGCCGGAAAGAGCACCGGGCTCGAAGGCTCACCGTTGCACGCAAGACGCACCGGATGCTTGCGGCCACGCTCGTCAAATGCACGAACCATAGCCTCAAAAGAATCCGAACTCACGAGCGGCTGGTCGCCCGGCAAAAAGAGGCAACCTTTCCAGTTGCGTTCGACTCCCCACGAAAGGCCCGCACGGACGCCTTCGCTGCGCAGCTCGCCATCATGCAGCACGCACGGGCAATGCTTGTCATCACAAATCTGAGCGACCTCGGGCCAACGCGTCGAAACCACGACGTCAAAGCCCCGGGGAACCGAATCAATGGTCCGGGCAATCAGCGGCTTGCCATAGATATCGGCAAGCATCTTGTTAGAGCCAAACCGCTTGCCCTCGCCCGAAGCCATAATGACGCAACCAAGTTTCATGGCGATACCTCCCCTGAAACCATCGTACCCATAACTCGCGTCGCGGGGTATCTACATCGAAAGCGCTTATCCCGCACGCCCACGATGCAAAAAGAGGCACCCCGCCGGTTGGCAGAGCGCCCCCTTTACATGGCTTACCTCAGCGCGGCTTTAGGCCTGGAACCAACGGGCGGTGTTGCGCTCGTCGAGGGCCTTGAGGGTAGCGGCGGGATCGGCAACCTTCTGCAGGAACATCATGGCTGCGATGGCGTACGGCTTGTAGCTGGCCTCCTTGTACATGCCCACACGATGCATGTCGAAGACGTCGGCGTTGACCTCGCCGTGCTCGCAGGAGACACCGGAGATGTCGGCGGGCAGTGGATGCATAAAGATGGTGTCCTGGCCGTTGGCGGTCTTCTCCATGAGCTCGGTCGTGGAGCACCAATCCTGATGGGTGGCGTTCTGGGCGAGCAGCTCCTTCTCGAGCGCTGCGATGCCGGCGTCGTCGCCCTCGGCGTACAGGTTGGTGCGCTTCTCCATGGCGGCAAACGGAGCCCAGCTCTTGGGGATTACGATGTCGGCGCCCTCGAAGGCCTCGGCCATGGTGTTGACCTGCTTAAAGGTGGTGCCGGACTCGGCGGCATAGCCCTTGGCGCGCTCGACGACCTCGGGCATGAGGTCGTAACCCTCGGGGTGAGCCAGGGTGACGTCCATGCCAAAGCGGGGCAGCAGGCTGATCAGCGACTGCGGGCAGGACAGCGGCTTGCCGTAAGAAGGCGAATAGGCCCAGGTGACGGCAACCTTCTTGCCCTTGAGGTTCTCAAGGCCGCCAAACTCGTTGATGAGGTAGAGCATGTCGGCAGAGGACTGCGTGGGGTGATCGGAGTCGGACTGCAGGGAGATGAGCGTGGGACGGTGATCCAGAACGCCGTCCTCGTAGGCCTGCTGGACAGACTCGGAGACCTCGGCCATGTAGGCGTCGCCCTTGCCGATGTACATGTCGTCGCGGATGCCGATGACGTCGGCCATGAAGGAGATCATGGTAGCGGTCTCGCGGACGGTCTCGCCGTGAGCGATCTGGGACTTCTTCTCGTCCAGGTCCTGCAGCTCAAGACCGAGCAGGTTGGCTGCCTTAGAGAAGGAGAAGCGCGTACGGGTGGAGTTGTCACGGAACAGGGAGACGGCCAGACCCGAATCGAAGATCTTGGACGAAACGTTGTTCTCGCGCAGCTCGCGCAGGGCGTCGGCAACGATGTAGAGAGCCTTGAGCTCATCGGTGGTCTTGTCCCAGGTGTGCAGGAAGTCGCTGCCGTACATGCCCTTAAAATCGAGGCCGTTCAGCTGCTCGACGAGCTCGGTAAACTTAGCGTCCATGTAAATATCCTTTCCAAAGATGAAACGATCGCAATGAGTAAATGCGCTCCGGCGTGCGCGTGTGGCTAGAACATGCAGAGCGCTATGACGAGGACCCGCTACCGTTGAGGAAGCATGGGAGATAACGACCGCGGGCCCCAAGTCAACAGGGGATGCCGGGGACACGAGCGGTCCCCGGCTCAACAAGATCAAGGAATGGGACTAGTCGATCTTGTTGTTGGTCAGACCGGCGCGGAACACGGTGGCGTCGCCATCGGCCTGGCTCGGATCGTAGAGGTTCAGGGCAGCCACATACATGGCGGCAGCGGTGACCAGGTCGTCCTTGTAGGTGACCTCGTTGGGAGCGTGAGCCTGAGACTCGGCACCCGGGCCAAAGCCGACGCAGGGGATGCCATAGCGGCCCTGGATGGAAACGCAGTTCGTGGAGAAGGTCCACTTGTCGCACAGCGGACGACCGGTGCGCTTGTCCATGCTGGGCTCGCAGCCGATGCGCTCGTCACCGAACATGGCCTTGTGGGCGTCGACGAGGGCCTTGACGTGCGGAGCGGTCTCCTTGTTGATCCACGTGGGGAAGTAAGCCTCGGTCTCGTAGACCTCGCCGGTCCAGGACGGACGGTCGTACATGTACATGGAGACCTTCACGTCGTCGCCGTACTTCTTGGCGGCCGGCAGGTTGCGGATCTCGTCTAGGCAGGACTCCCAGGTCTCACCGGCGGTCATGCGACGGTCGATGGAGATGGCGCAGGAATCAGCCACGGCGCAACGGCTGGGGCTGGTGTAGAAGATCTGGCTGACGGTGCAGGTGCCGCGGCCCAGGAAGCGGGCGTCCTCAAAGTGCTCGGGGTTGTACTTGGGGTCGAGCATCTTGACGAGACCCTTGATGTCGGTCGACTCGTCGCAGCCGTTGTTGTTGAGGGCGCGGACGTCGGCGATGATGTCGGCCATCTTGTAGATGGCGTTGTCACCGCGGTCGGGAGCGGAACCGTGGCAGGAGGTGCCGTGAACGTCGACGCGGATCTCCATGCGACCGCGGTGACCGCGATAGATGCCGCCGTCGGTGGGCTCGGTGGAAATGACGAACTCGGGCTTAATGCCGTCCTTGTTGTAGATGTACTGCCAGCACATGCCGTCGCAGTCCTCTTCCTGGACGGTGCCGACGACCATGATCTTGTAGCCCTCGGGGATGAGGCCCATGTCCTTCATCATCTTGGCAGCGTAGGTAGCAGAAGCCATGCCACCCTCCTGGTCGGAGCCGCCGCGGCCGTAGATGATCTCGTCGGTCTCGTAGCCCTCATAGGGATCGGCATCCCAGTTCTCGATGTTGCCGATGCCGACGGTGTCGATGTGAGAGTCGATGGCGATGATCTTGTCGCCCTCGCCCATAAAGCCCATGACGTTGCCCAGGCCGTCGACCTTGACCTCGTCATAGCCAAGGCTCTCCATCTCGGCCTTGATGCAGGCGACAACCTCGCCCTCCTCGCAGGACTCAGAGGGATGGCTAATCATTGCGCGAAGAAAACGCGTCATATCAGCACGGTGGGACTCAGCAGCGTTTTTAATTGCCTCGAAATCGAGTTCCTTAGTCATAACAGTCAACCTTTCTACAAGGGTTTACCTACAGGTGGATTTCTTTCAGATAGATCACTTGTGCCAAGCAGCGTGAGGTCGAGTACCCGGCAAGCAAGTAAACGTAGGGTGGCGGAGCATATGTTTGCTCCGTCGCGAGTTCCGCACGAGCCGGAGAGCACTTAATGTGCTCTCCGTGCGAGCAGGACTGTCCGAGCAGGGAGCAAACATATGCTCCGTCACCCGGACAGGTCATCCTGCTAGCAAGTGGGATACTCGCCCTCCCAGACGATGCGACGGTACTGATCCGGGTCCGTGTCGCCCTCGGTGGAGAAGCAGAGCACAGAGCTCGTCTTGTCCAGGCCGATGAGCTCCTTGAGCTCGGCGTACTCGGGATCGAGCATGAGAGTCTCGACCAGGCCGGTGGTCACAGCGCCGGACTCGCCGGAGATGACGCGCGGGTCGCCCTTCTCGGGAGCGCCCAGGGTGCGCATGCCGCGAGCGGTGACCCAGTCGGGGCAGGACACGAAGGCGGTGGTGTGGTTGCGCAGGATATCCCAGCCCAGGATGTTGGGTTCGCCGCAGCACAGGCCGGCCATGATGGAGGGCATGTCGCCGTCCACGATGCGCGGGTCGCCGTCGCCGGCGGCAGCGCCCTTGTACAGGCAGGCGGCAGGCGCGCACTCGACCACGACGAAGGTGGGCGGGTTATCGGGATACAGGTTGGTGAAGTAGCCCACCACGGCGCCGGCGAGCGAACCCACGCCAGCCTGGACAAACACGTGCGTCGGGCGGTTGATGGCCATCTCACGCAGCTGCTCGGCAGCCTCGGAAGCCATGGTGCCGTAACCCTCCATGATCCAGGACGGGATCTTCTCGTAGCCCTCCCAAGCGGTGTCCTGAACGATAACGCCGCGCTCGCAGGCGTCGGCCTCGGCGGCGGCCATGCGCACGCACTCGTCGTAGTTGACCTCTTCGATGGTCACCGTGGCGCCCTCGGCGGCGATGTTATCGAAGCGGGGTTTGGTGGAACCCTTGGGCATGTGCACGACGGCCTTCTGGCCCAGCTTGTTGGCAGCCCATGCCACGCCGCGGCCATGGTTGCCGTCGGTGGCGGTAAAGAAGGTGGCCTGGCCAAAGTCCTTGGCAAGCTGATCGGAGGTCAGGTAATCGAAGGTGCACTCGGCAACGTCCTTGCCGGTCTCGTCGGCAATGTAGTTGGCCATGGCAAACGAGCCGCCCAGAACCTTAAAGGCGTTGAGGCCAAAGCGATAGCTCTCGTCCTTAACGCACAGGTTGGACAGACCCAAGCGCGCAGCCTGACCGTCCAGGCGGGCAAGCGGGGTGACGGTATATTGAGGGAACGACTGGTGGAAGGCGCGGGCCTTCTTCACGTGGTCGAGGCTCATGATTCCCAAGTGCTTGTCATCGCTCTTGGGCATCGTGTTGCCCGCCCACTGGATCTTATCGGCCATACGGTGAACTCCTTAAGTCCTCTCTTGCCGGCCCCCGCATACGCGTTTCAGCCCGATCCCATTCACACGACTGAACTTTTATGTGGATGCCAAACAAAAAGTTTGTTAGTAATGTTCTATCACACTTTTTGATTGGTATATCTAACGAATTGTTTGTTGCCGTAATCGGTACTTTTTCGCCGCCGAACGGTCATGAATTGCCTTGTTGATGGATTTGTTTGCGGTCATGTGTGGTTTATGGCACAGTGAGCCCAAACTAATTTTTAGGAAGGCACCCATGACCCCCGCACAGATTGAGTTCTACAAGCGCCTTGCACACGGCCTGGCGCTCCAATTTGGCCCCAACTGCGAAGTCGTCGTCCACGATCTGGAGACCGATGACGTGGACCACTCCATCGTAGTGATCGAAAACGGCCACGTCAGCGGGCGCAAACTGGGTGACGGCCCCAGCCATATTGTGCTTGAATCCATGCACGAGGGCACCGCCGACGTGCACGACCGCGAGCCGTACCTCACCAAAACCGCCGATGGCAAGCTGCTCAAGTCCTCGACCATCTTTATCCGCAACGACGAGGGCAAGCCCGTCGGCATTTTGGGCATCAACTTTGACATTACGCTTATGAAGGCTTTTGAGCGTTCGCTCGACGCCTTTACCGGCACCGGCGGCACGGGCTACACCGAGCCCGAGCCCATTACCAAGAACATCGGCGACCTGCTCGAGGACCTGCTGCACGAGTGCGAGCAGTTTGTGGGCAAGCCCGCGGCGCTCATGACCAAAGACGAGCGTATTCGTGCCATTGGCTACCTCGACCGTCGCGGCGCCTTCCTCATTTCCAAGTCGAGCGAACGCGCCTGCGAGTTCTTTGGCATCTCCAAGTACAGCTTCTATAGCTACCTCAATGAGGCCAAGGCGGCAGCAGGCGACAAGTAGGCACTCGCCTGGATTGCCCCTCCCCTTTTGGGCGCGAGTTCTGGAAAGCATGAATCCAAGACCGAGCCGCTTGGAAAGTTCCATATAATCGATGTCATTAGTATTTCGAAAGGGTGGAACAGAATGGCGTTGAGCAAGGCATCATGCACCGGTCGCGGATTGATTCCGGCAATTGGTGGACATGTGCACCGCATGTTCGATGAGGGTGAAGACGACCTGTTTTCGCTGAGCCTTGACGACGTGATGGATGATCGCCCGTGGACCGCCGACGAACTCATGGGCGGTGGGGCTCGCCCGTCAAGCCCCAATCCCGCACTTGCGCCTAAGCCCGCATCTGCGCCGACTCCTGCGCAGTCGCCTGTTTCGACGCCCGCGTCTACGCCCGCACCCACTTCGGCGCCCACGCCCACTCCCCGCCCCGCAAGCGACCCGTCCGAGACGGCGGCATTTCTCGCTGCGGCGACGCGGAGCAAATCGGCCGACAGCACCGTTATGTACAGCGCCCAGCAGTTGCCCGTTCCTGCGGCACGCAAGTCTCCGGTCACAAGGCTCGATGAGCCCGTTGCCCATCAGGTTGCCTACGATTCCTGGGCTGCAGCCGATCTGGATGAGACCTCTACCGGCATGCCGGCGCTCGACGTTCCAGTTAACCCGCTTTTTGCCGCCAACACGAGCGCCGCGGACTATGAGGGCGGTGCGGCATATTCCGATTATTCCGATGGCTATGCTGGCACCGATCGCATCGAGACCGAGGATTATGACACCGCATCGAGCGATTATCTCAACGATCCGTACGCTGCCACGCCTGCACCGGAATATGACCCGGAGGCCGCATCCGCGCCGGCGTATACCAAAAGCACGGGCGAAGAGCGCTTCGCCGATTATTACGCCGAGGAAAAGGCGCTGCGTTTCTCGGAATTTCCGCAGGCAGTCAAGGTTGCCTTTATCGCCATTGTCATTGCCCTGCTCGGCGCCATTGCGTTTGAGGGATTCCAGCTGTTCCGCGGCCCCACCCAAGCGGAGTCGGAGACCCAGCAAAAAGAGGACGATAACCAGTACCTGGACATCAACACCCTCAAGGGCGACCCCAACGACGGGGACGACGAGTAGCGAGGGCTGAAGGCGGCCGCAGGATCCCGCATCCAGCACCGACTTCTAAGTGCCGTTTTGTCATCCGGCTACACTTTTCCGGATAATTTGCCTATCGAATTTGACACTTTTCCGAAGTTTTAAAGTGCCCATTTCGACACTTTTCCGGATGAAAGCCGAATAATCACTTGGGAAACTAACGCCGTTCACGCGTCATTTCGCAGGCGGCGTTTGATTTCCGTCCGTACACGCTGATAGACTTCCTCTTGCCCGCAAGGAGTGGGCGCGTTTTATCCAGAGTCGGGGTAGAGAGTTGGCTCCACGATCCCGACGCCAACCGGCCAAGAGGCACGGTGGCCCTGCCAACATCGATGAAAGGAGTCCGTATGGACAATTTCTCCGTGCGCAGCGAGCGCAACTTCCACAACCTGACAGCCAAGCCAAAACGAATGCATCTTCTGGACAAGCCGAACGGCTACGCCTCGGCCATGGTCAAGAGCAGGCTCTCCCACCAGATGCGCTTTACGGTGCAGAAACTCGAGGAAGTGCTTTGCACTACCGGCAATCCGCACGTACTGCAGATTCAGCTGCTCGGAGACGACTCGCGCGAGCCGTCTAGCTGGAAGCTCTTTGCCGACGGCGCGTGTGTCGCAAGCGGGTCCGGAGCCTTTGCCCGTGAGTACTTCTGTGAGGGAGCCGAGGTGTTCCTGGACCTGTGCCGCGATGCCGTCGAGGCTGTCGAGCTGCGCCAGTGGAGTCAAAGGGAGTACGAGCTGCTGAGTGCCGTGCGCGGGATTGCAATGATTTAGAAACAGAGCGGTGGCGTTATCGAGCTGTCGACGCCGCCGCCTCCCCAATGCCCGTCGTGCTCAACGATCAGATCGACCTCAAGGCCCTTCTCATCTCGGAAATAATGAACACTGTTGTCGACACCGCCGTAGGTGGAAAGGAACACGCGCACGTCGCGCAGGATGAGATTCTCAAAGAGCATCCCCAGCGTTTGCATATCGCCAAGCAGCCGCTCAGGGGTAGCCCCAGCAACGCCGCCGCAAGTGACGGGTCACAGAAGTAGCGCTTGGGGCGCACGCGAACGCGGGCCTTCGAGCGCACATACTGGCCTGCTCTCTCGCGCAAGCTCGTCCGAAAACCCAAGGTTTGCAGGTCACCGCTCCTGCAGCACCAGCGGGCGACGTCATCCTGCGAAATTACGCCATTCTCAATGCAGTTTTTACGCCGTTTTCATTGTAGGTTTTACGCTCGGCATCCTTGGCGCGGCGCTTGCTCAACCACCGGACCAGCGAATTGCCCGGATTCTGGGACGTGCTTTCCGCTCCAGGCCTCTACCGGAAAATGCGTCCCACTCTGAGGCCGAAATCTGGGATGCGCTTTCCGCCAAAGGGAAAGCGCGTCCCATTCCGAGCATCACATCAGAGCGCGCTTGGTTATCTCCGCTCGCACATCTCGGCAAACGAGATCAGCTTGACGTCTCCCCTGCTATCCGCGGCATCCCGACATCCCTGCGTAAAGCCGCTTTTTGAGAATAGTGCATAGCTTTTTCGTTGCCGTCTAAAGAGCTCGCTTCGGTGCACGAGCTTTTGCAGCACGTCTTCGCCCACCGGTTCATTGCGCCATTTGCACTCCGCAAACAGAGCAGTGCCCTCGCCATCGTCAACAATTAAGTCGATTTCTTCCTGCGTATGCGTGCGATTATCCGTCCCCCACCAGCGCCCGACGCTCGCCGGAACCACATCGAGCCGGCCTGCGCGCGCGAGTTCGTACACATATTGCCTGCATATAAGCTCAAAGACCGTACCCATGTAATCCGATACGTGCGACTCAATGCGTTTATACGCCATCTCGGCCATATCGTTTTGAATCAGCCCGATGTTCTGCGGAACAAACTTGTACCAGAACCTAAACATCTGATCGCTCAGCAGATACACGGCTCGCTTATTGCTCGTCTCGTTTAGGGGCAGCTCGCGCTCGACAATCCCAAGCGACGCCAGCTTATCCACATAGCTCTTTACATTGCTCGCAGGGATTCCCGTAGAGCTCGCAATCTCCGAGATCCTCGAGCGCCCCTGAGCAATTGCTTGCACGATCGCATCATATTGCTCAGGATTGCGGCACTCTTGCAATAGCAGGTTACTCGGCTCCTCAAAGAGATAGCCCGTAGGAGTAAGAAAAAGACGTTTGATGTTATCCTTGAGCGGTGCGGCAGGATCGACTTTCTCGATATATGCAGGAATGCCGCCCGTCATGCCATAGCAAACTGCAGCATCTTCGCGACTCATGCTCTGCCACAGGCCGAGGGTCGTCGTAAAATCGAGCGGCATGATCTTAAACTGGGCCGTACGCCTACCGTATAGCGGACTCTCGTAGCCCAACACCTGTTCCTCCATAAACGAAAGAGACGAGCCGCATAGGATCAGCATGAGCCTGGTCTCTTTGTACAAGTGGTCGATCTTGTCTTGCAGCAACGAGCTGATTTCGGGATTCGATTGGGCGAGATAGGGATACTCGTCAATCACGACAACCAAACGTTCCGTGCGAGCCATGGTGGCCAATGCATCGAACGCTTCGTCAAAACTACGAAACGACACGTCTGCGGCACCAACCGAGCCTGCAAGTATCGCCTGGCTAAAGCCGTGCAGGTTTGCTTCCGCATTGGTACGACGAGCTTGAAAGTAAATAGCCTTCTTGCCTTGGATGAACTCTGTGATAAGGCGCGTTTTACCCACACGACGGCGGCCGTAAATCACAGGCATTTCAAAGGAGCCCGTGTCATACAGTCGATTGAGCTCGGACATTTCCACTGTTCTTCCGATAAACATAGGGCCATCCTTCCTTTACGTTATAGCTAGCTATATTATACCTTCCTATAATATAGCTAGCTATAACGTAATTCGACAAGCGGCGCACGCAAAAGGGGCGGTACACCACCGTACGTGGACCGTTCCGGAAAATGCATCCCGTTCTGGAGCCAAAAACTGGGCCGTAGTTTCCGCCAAGCATCCCATCCGGAAAGCGTGTCCCGTTCTGAGCCTGAATTCTGGGATGCATTTTCCGCTGAAGCTTCTATCGGAAAACGAATCCCATTCTGAGCGTCGAATCCGGGACGCAATTTCCGCCTGCAGCCCCGCCGGGAAAGTTCATCCCGCTCTGAGAGCTCGTTCCGGGATGCAATTTCCGTTTGAGGGCCGATTCGGAAACGGCATCCCACTCTGGAGCCGAATTCTGGGACGCAGTTTCCGTTTGAAATCCGATCAACCGCTCATATCACACGTCCTCAAACGCGCAATCAAGAGCTGCAAAATAGCAGATAAACAACCATTTTTCTAAAAAGTACACGTCCCGAAACTTACCAAGGCTTCACAACTCGCTACCGTTCACGGTCGCCGATTACCGCCCACCGATTCAGCTTCAAAAAATGACATCAAAACCAGGCCATCTACCTGCATTGTTAGATTTTGGTCAGCTTTTGGTCAGTTGAGCGGCAAGTTCCGGCTGATACGTTTTTGCCACCCAAAAGGAGGCGGTAGCTCATGGCCCATTGCAATGACCAACTCATCGACCAACTGCTCACTCAAGCCGAGCAGGAGGGACGATGCCTTATTCCCCCAAGCATGGCGATCCGAAAAGCGCTCCTTCGGCGCATGGGCGTCACGGTCGTCTCGCCCATGCCGGGGCTGTTTGCGCGAAAAACGCGCTGGGATGAACTCAACCGAGCGCAACGCCATTGCGAGATTATCCGCGCCCTTGCGATCATCCATCCCGATTGGACGTTCTGCTCGTTTTCGGCAGCATGCCTCCTGGGACTCGAAGTCTCGTGGCGGCACCTGAACGTCGTGCATGTCTGCAGCGCCACCAAGCCGTCGGCTCGCCCGGGCGCGCATATTCAGCGGCACCAGATCGAGCCGGCCGGAGCAATCTATCTATCCGGCATATCGATAACGCCGCCCATCCAAACGGCTACAGATTGCCTGCTGCAGACCGGTTTTGCCGATGGCATGCCCATTGCCGATTCGGCGATCTCAAAGCTTGGTCTAACGCGGGAGCAGCTGATGGGAGCAGTCGAAAAACGAGCGGGCGCTCGCAACGGTCGCGCGGTGCGCACGGCCCTCACCACGCTCCAATATGCTGACGCGCGCGCCGAGAGCGGCGGGGAATCGGTCGCCCGCGCTGTCATGATCGAGACCGGCTTTGCACCCGACCAACTTCAATACGAGCTAACGGATCCCTTCGATTCGACCGAAAGCATGCGAACGGATTTTGTCTGGGAGCATCAAGCTAGGGAGCTCACGCTGGGCGAACTCGACGGGCTTGTCAAATATACCGACCAGACCATGCTAGCCGGGCGCACCACCGCCGAGGCGCTCGTTGCCGAACGCCAGCGCGAGGCACACCTATCGCTTTACGGTCATCCGCTCATCCGCTTTACCATGAACGAAGTCCGTTCGACAGGCATGCTCGCGAAAAAGCTGCAGACGGCAGGCATCCGGCAGACCGCGCTGCCAACATGGCTCAACGAGGTAGACCTGTAGGGGCTGCTGAGTAGCGTATTGCCGCGTGGCCTCTCGCCGATCTGGGACACGCTTTCCGGTTGAACGCCCAGCGGAAACTACATCCCGGAATAGACGCTCAAACTGGGATACATTTTCCGCTGAGGGCCGATCCGGAAACCGTGTCCCACTCCGAGCGTCAATTCTGGGATGAACTTTCCGCCAGAGGGTTCAGCCGGAAACGGTATCCCACTCTGAAGCGAAATTCTGGGACGCAGTTTCCGGTTGAGGGCTGTTCCGGAAAGCGTGTCCCGTTCTGGAGCCGAATTCCGGGACACGCTTTCCGCTAGAGGCTCAAGGGGAAAATGCGTCCCATTCTGAGCATCGAATCCGGGACGCAGTTTCCGCGTGCGGCCCCGTTGGGAAAGTTCATCCCGTTCAGAGGCTGGATTCCGGGACACAGTTTCCGCTCCAAGCAAAAGGCCCCGGCTCACGATGGAGCTGGGGCCAAAGGCGCAGCATATGCAGTTGATGTTGAGCACGAACAGCTCGTCAGCAATGGCCGCCCGCGCCCTACCCTACCCGCGGTTGCGGACGCGGCTGTAGGGCGTATCCACCATGGGCAGATTTGGACGCAGCTTGCCGTCAAACGCGCGGTAGGCGTTCTGTACGGCGGGCGCCGTGGGGATCGTTGCGATCTCGCCGATGCCCTTGCCGCCATATGCCACAGGCAGTAGCTCGTCCTTCTCCACGTAAATGGCGTGGATATCCGGAATCTCGGGCGCACGGAACAGTCCGAGCGTACCGTACCTTGCCTGGGGTACGCAGTCCTTGAGCGGCCAGTCCTCGGTAAGCGCATAGCCCATACCCATGAGTACGCCACCTTCGATCTGACCCTGGATGGAGATGGGGTTGACCACCTTGCCGGAATCGTGCGCGGCATAGACCTCGCTCACGCGGCCGTCGTCGTCCAAAATAACCACATGCGTGGCAAAGCCGTAGCAGATGTGGCTCTTGGGGTTGGGAACATCCGCACCCAGCTTGTCGGTCGGCTCCAGGTACACGTAGCCAAACTCGCATCCCTCGAGCGCCTTGATGGCGGCCGCGGGATCCTGAGGATGCATACCCTGGCCGGCGACGAGCTCCTGCGCGTGCAGCTGATAGGCGCGACCGTCGTCGTACTCGATCTTGACGCCGTCGCCATGCGCATTCACGGGAGCGGCGGGCGCAGACTTGCCGGCCTCGATGCCGACCATGGCATCGCGCAGCAGGAAGGCGGCACCGCGCACGGCCTCGCCGGTCACGACCGTCTGACGCGAGCCAGACGTGGTGCCGGAGTCGGGAGCGTTCTCGGTGGAGCACTCGCCGTTGGCAATGCAGTGAAGCGGCAGGCCACATGCCTCGGCAACGTCCTGCAAAAAGACGGTGTTGCAGCCCTGGCCGATGTCGGACGTGGCGGCGTAGACCACGGCGCGGCCATCCTCGACGCGAATCTTGCAGCGGCCGGCATCGGGCAGGCCAACGCCCACGCCGGCGTTC
>DBEWTI010000089.1:0-2697 GCA_048205975.1 Collinsella sp. | reverse complement strand
CGGGGGGCGGCGGCCCCGCTACCGGTGCCGCTTGCTGCTGCGGCGCGTTGGCGTTCGAGGATGCAGGGGCCGCCGAGGACACGGGTTGCGGGTCCGCAGATACCGCAGCCCGTGCAGATGGAGAATGCTCCTCATGTTGAGGAGCCGGCGTGCCACCCCCATCCAGGACATAGTCGACGGTGCGACGACCGAAGACCGCGCAGACCGTCGGCAGGACCACCGACTGCGTGTCGGCGCGACCGAGCATCTTGATGGCAAAGGTCGAGCCCGCGGGGAACGAGACCGTGAGCTTGGAGCCATCATCGGCCGTGGCGCGAGCGTTGAGCAGCAGGCCCGCATAGGAGGCCTGACGAGCTTTGACGCGCTCGACGACCTCGGCCCATTTGCGCTGGAGCTCGCCAGCGTCCTCGACCGCAGGGGTCTCGGCGGCGGCAGCGGCGGCAACTTGGGCGGCGTTATTGGGCTTGGACGCAGGCGCCGGCGCGGGCGATGCGGCAGGCGTGGAAGCCGGAGCCGCAACGGGCTGAGGAGCCGGCGTGGGCGCAGGCGCAGGAGCCGCGGGCTTGGAAGTCGGTGCGGGAGCGGGCTGAGCCACCGGAGCGGCCGCGGCGCCACGGTCCCAAGGCATGCCGCCCTGGTGCGCGGACGTAGCGGCAGGAGCGGTCGCCGCCGGAGCAGCAGCTCGGGCACCCGAGATGAGCGTCGGCTGCTGTGCCGTCGCAGACGCAGCCGCAACGGCCGCCGGGGCAGCCTGAGCAGCAGCCACGCTCGCCGGCACCGCGGCATTGGCAACCCTAGCCTCCAAACGCGCCACGCGCTCGGCCAGGGCCTCAATGGTCAGATCGGCCTCGGGACGCGCCAGACGGGTGCAAGCGATCTCGAGCACCAAGCGCACATCACTCGCGCCCCTCATCTCCAATGCGGCGTCGTCGAGCACCGTCAGCACGCGAGCCAGACGGTCGGCAGGATGCTCGCCAAAGGCAGCGGACTCGGCAGCAAGCGCCTCGGCCTGCTCGGCTCCGCCCTCAAACAGCTCGGCACGGGCGCCGGCAACGCAAGCAACGTACACGTCGCGTACGTGCGCCACCAGGTCGCGCGTCAACTCCAGCAGGTCGTTTCCTTCCTCAACCTGTGCACGAATGAGGCCGTAGAGCTCGGCAACGTCACGTGACGCGATGGCGCGTGCAAACTCGCCCAGAATCTGGTCCGAGACCTCGCCCAAAAGCGAGCGGGCATCGTCCGCATGTACGGCACCGTTGCCAAAAACACTCAGTTGCTCCAGCGTGGAAAGTGCATCGCGCATGCCGCCTTTGGCATGGCGTGCCACGATGGCCAGTGCCTCGTCGTCGTAGTCGAAGCCCTCCTGCTCGCACACATAGGCCAGGCGATGCTCAATATCCTCGTTACCGATGCGGTGGAAATCGAAGCGCTGGCAGCGCGAGAGGATGGTCTCCAGAATCTTTTGCGGGTCGGTGGTGCACAGTACAAAGATCACGTGCGCCGGCGGCTCCTCGAGTGTCTTGAGCAGCGCGTTGAACGCCGCCGTCGTGAGCATGTGGACCTCGTCGATGATATAGATCTTGTACTTGCCGCGCACCGGGGCGAAGTTGACGGAGTTGATGATCTCCTCGCGCACGTTGTCCACGCCGGTACGGCTTGCGGCATCGAGCTCGTAGACGTCCGGGTGGTTGCCCTCGGCGATGAGCTCGCACTCCTCGCAGGTGCCGTCGGGCATGCAGCCGCTCGCGCCCTCGGCACGCGCCGCCTCGGCATTGCGGCAGAGCAGTGCCTTGGCAAGGATGCGCGCCATGGTGGTCTTGCCCGTGCCGCGCGGACCGCAGAACAGGTAGGCGTGAGACAGGCGTCCCTCGGTAATGGCGTGCTCGAGCGTCGAGACGATATGTTGCTGGCCCACCACGGACTCGAAGGTGAGCGGGCGATACTTTCGGTACAACGATTCCATGGGTGCTCCCCCGGGTATACTGAGTCTTGTTGCCGCGACGGCCATGCGGTCGCACGGCATACTGCATCCATAATAACCCGTACGGCGAGCCCGCCGCGATAGGAGTCCAAAGAGCATGGCAGACGCAGAGCCCAACCTCGTCCCCACCGAAGCAGCCGACCAAGTCGAGGTCGCGCTCGAGGCGCAGGCAGCAGCCGATGACGGTATTCTGTACCTCAACGAGTACCAGTACGAAAACGACCTCGTCACCGACTTCGCCCGCCTAGTCGCCTCGCCCAGACGCCGCGGATCCCTGTACGTCGCCGCCGCGACTGCCGCCCTGCTGGGTGTTGGCATGCTGGTGGCCGGCGGCAACTGGATCAAGTTCGGCGTCGTCCTGATCGTATTCGGCGCCTTTTTGGCCTGGTGGAGCAAAAACCTGCACCACACGCTCGCGCGCGACTATATCGACGCCGTCGAGGCCGATGAGTCCATGGGCGGCCGCTACCGCCGCGTCGCCGCCAACGAGGACGGCCTGATGGTCTGGGGCAAGAGCGGCAAGTCGCAGTTCTTCCCGTTTGACAAGCTCGACCACGTGCTCGACGGCGAACGCATCTTTGTGGCCATGTTCGCCGACCAGGGCGTGACGATCCCCAAGGACACCTTCGTCCGTGGCGATGCCGAGCAGTTCGGCCCCTTCCTCAAGGCCCGCATCAACAAAAAACTCCGCATCGAGACCAAAAAGAAGAAAATGA
>DBEWTI010000085.1:0-28783 GCA_048205975.1 Collinsella sp. | reverse complement strand
AAAATGAAGGCCGAGAAGGCCGCCGCCGAGGCCAAGCAGGGCGACAAGGCCGACAAGCCCAAGGACACCAAGAGCAAGCAGCGCAAGCAGAAGAAGGACAAGAAGAAGCACTAAGGTCGAACGCTCGGCCCAAGCCTCAGCCTTCTGCTTAGGCAAAACTTAGATTGACAGCGGAAACCGCATCCCGTTTTGGCGCTCCAAAGTGGGATGCGGTTTCCTTTCACCCGAGCGTGCTACACTAGCAGCATCTATGCCACCGCGAACGCTGGAACGGGCCACGCCCCGCGCCCGCCGCTCGCAAACGAACTTTAAACGCACGAGGGTTGGCCATGCCGCTTTTCTCGCAACATACCGCCCGGTTCTCGCCGGACGTTCCCTTGGAGGGCACCAGCTCTCGTGAGCTGCTCAAGCGGTACCAGCCGCTCGAGACGCTTGCGACCGGTGGCTTTGGCTCCATCGAGATCTGCCGCGACACGCATCTGCGCCGCCGCGTCGCCATTAAGCGCATCCCCCTCACGGGCGGCGCCGGCATGCCCGCCAGCGACATCATGGATGTGCTGCGCGAGGCGCACACCGCAGCCATGCTTCAACATCCCAATATCGTGCAGGTCATCGACTTTACGCACGACACCGCCTATGCCTACCTGGTCATGGAATATGTCGACGGCATGTCGCTGGCCGAGTTCCTGCATCGTGTGGACGGACATTCGCTCACCTTTGACGAGGCCGCTACCATTGCCGACGCGCTGAGCCAGGCGCTTGCCTTCGCTCATAGCAACGGCGTACTCCACCTGGATATCAAGCCCGCCAACGTGCTCATCGACCACTCGGGCAATGTAAAGCTCACCGACTTTGGCATGGCGCGACTGTCGTCGGCCGGCGGCTTTGGCGGCTCGCGCGGCGGCACCATCGGCTACATGCCGCCCGAGCAGCTCGATATCGAGACCGGCACGGTCGACGAGCGTGCCGATGTCTTTGCCCTTGCCTGCGTGATCTACGAGGGCCTGTGCGGCAGCGCTCCCTTTATGGCAGCAACGCCCGCCGACTCGCTCGACCGCATCATCGGCGGCGCCACCTACCCCAGCGAACTGATCCCGCACTTTCCCCCGGGAGCCGAGGCTGCGCTGATGAGCGCGCTTTCACCCATGCCGCAAGACCGCCCCAACAGCATCGAGGCATTTTGCGACCAACTCCTCGCCGGCTTGGGCAGCGTACGCGAGGGCCGTCGCAGTCTGGAGCAGATGGTGGGCGAGCTGTCGGATGACGAACACGCGGCAGACGATATCGAACCGTTACCCTACGAGGACGACGATATCGAGATCGACCCCGCACTCGGCTGGGCGGGCACGCGCTGGGGCCACGCGCGCGATTACGCCATACGCGCCATCTCGGCGCTAGCGTGCGGCACCTTCAGCTTTTTGCTGATGCAGACGGCTGGCGTCGCGGCGCTTCCCGGACTTATCGTCGCCGCCATCGCGATCGGGGCGGCCGCCGGCCTAGCCCCGCAGATTGGCTCGGCAATCTCGGCCGTGGGCTTTTTGGTACTTATGGCCAACGCCACCATGCAGGCACAGGGTATTCTGTCGATGTTGCCCGTCGCGGTGATCTTTGCTGCCGCCATGTCCGGCTGGTGGATCGCCTGGGGACGCACCGAGGCCGCCGCAAGCACCGCACTCACCAGTGCGCTCGCGCTCGGCTGCCTGACCGGCAACACCTTTCTGGCAGCCGGAGCCGCCGCGGGCATCGCGGCATTTTGGCTCGGCCCGGCAAGCGCGGCGGCAGCAACGGGTATGGGCACGCTCTTTGCCCGCTTGGCCACGGTCGCTCTCTCTGCCGGAGGCGTGCTGGGACTCGGCAACGTCGCTGCAGCACTGGGCGACGTGTTCCTTTGGGCCGCCTTCGTACTGGCTGCAGCCACGGCCGCGGCAACATCGCTGCTGCTCAACGCCCATGCCAAGCGCGCCGAGCAGGGCGCGAACCTTGCCGCAACCGCCGCCATCGCCGTCACCGGCGTCGGCACGACGGCCGCATCCTGTCTTGCACACCATATGGAAATTGCCAGCCTTGCAGGCGCGGTCGTCGCCAAGGCGGCGGTTGCGGGAATCCTATCCTCTATAATCGTTGGGATATGCCTATATTCGCTCGGATACCAAAGAACCTATACGGAGAGTGATCTTTCGTGAACTTCCTGAACATCTTCGAGGACCACGTGGCCGGCATCTTCGGTGCCACCCGTGCCCCGTTCTCCTTTAAGAAGCTTGCCAAGCAGGCCGCTCGCGACATGGAGGATCAGACTCTGGTGATCAACGGCGTCAACACCGCGCCGGCACTCTACACCATCCTGATCGCCGCCGATGACGATCCCATGCTCGCCCCGTTCTACCCCGAGCTTTCGCGCGAGGTCCGCGAGTTCGTGAAGGCGCAGGCCGAAAAGCGCCGCTACGTCTTTGTCGGTGAACCGCTCGTGCGCTTTATGATCGACCCGCAGCTGCGCGCCGGCAAGTTCTCGGTCTTCGCCGAGAATGTCGATGCGCCCACGCTCGGCCGCCTGTACGAAGAAGAGCGCGCCTATCAAAACGGCCTGGGGCAGAACAACTCCGCCGCGAGCCGTGCCGCCAGCGCTCCCCGCGCCGGCCAGCAGCAGTTTGCCGCCCCGCAGCAACAGCGCCCCGCAGCCATGCCCCAGCAGCAGCCGATGCCTCGCGCTGCCGCTCCCGACCCGCTCGCCGTGGCCGACCCCTTCGCGCCCAGCGTCCCCGACCCCGCCGCCGCACCCATTCCGGTGCCGCAGACCGTCTCGCGCGACGCGCTTGCCGGCATGGGCGGAGCCGCCGCGACCGGTGCCGCCGTGGGCCTTGGCGGCGCGGCCGGTATCGCCTCCAACATGGCGAGCACCCGCGCCCCGCAGCGCCCGCTCGCCCAACTCGTCGACGTCGTGAGCGGCGAGAACCACAGCATCACCTCCGCGCAGGTGACCATCGGCCGCGAGCGTTCGGTTTCCGATATCGCCCTGCGCGACCCCAACGTGTCGCGCCGTCACGCCCAGCTCACCTTTACCGGCTCGGACTGGTCGATCGAGGACCTCAATTCCACCAACGGCACGCTCGTCAACAACCGTCGCATCACGCGCTGCCCGCTGCGCAACGGCGATCTGCTGACGTTTGGCCTGAGCACCTTTGAATTTAGGGGATAGTCGCTTATGAACATCGATATCGTCCTTTTTGCAGGCCGCATCGTCCTGGTCGCCCTGCTCTATATCTTCCTGTTCGCCGTCATGAAGACCGGCGTGGGCCTCGTGCGCGGCCAGCGCCGCGACTCGGCTATCTGGACGATCGATGTGGACAAGGGTCCGCGCGGCATCCGCGGCATCCACGTAGACATGCTCGGCCCCGTCATTGTCGGCCGCTCGCCGTCTTCGGACATCTGCATCAACGAACCGTTTGTCTCGGCCTCGCACGCACGCTTTTCGCTGCAGGGCCCGGCACTCATCATCGAGGACCTCAACTCGCTTAACGGCACGCTCGTCAACGGCCGCCAGCTCGTGGAGCCCGCGACGCTGCGCGAGGGCGACGAGGTCCAGATTGGCGACGTGGTCATGAAGGTGAACCGTCGATGATCGACGAGGAGAACAAGTCCGCAACCATGACCGAGGCACCGGCTGCCCCCGCAGCTGCGCCGGCCCACGCCGCTCCGGTGGACTCCGCGCCCGTGGAGCCCGAGGACACCGTGTTCTCCCTGCCTCTTTCGCATGTAACGCATGATTATTCGGCCCTCGCCGATGACGAGGGCACAGAGGACGCCGCGGCAGCGCCCATCGGAGCGCATGCTGCCGAGCAGTCCGCAGCACCCGAAACAACGCCGGCGCCGGCCCACTTTGCCGAGCCTGTCGCCACGGCAATCAACGAGAGCGCCGCAGTGTTTGAGGCACCCGAGCCCGCCGCTCCGGTGTTTCCCGTAGCCTCGGGCACCGAGGTCGCGCCCGCACCCACACCGGCGCCCGAGGCAGTGCCCTCCCCCGAGGACACCCTCGCACCCGAGGCCCCGCAGCCCGCGCCCGCAAGCGAGCCCGTCGCAATTGCCGAGCCCGCCGCCCAGCCCCAAAGCACGCCCGCTCCGTCGCACTTTGCGACGCCCGAGCCCATGATTATCGAGCCGCAAGACGACCAGTCGGCCGTCCACGCGTCCGAGGAGCTCGACTCCCCGGACGCCACCGACGCCGCCCCAAGCGTCGAAGCCGATACCGTCTCCCCCGGCGACACGGCGGAAATCGATGTTGCCGCCGTGGAAGCCAAGCTCAAGGATCCCGGCTCGACCATGAGCTTTGAGCCCCTGACCGAGGAGCGCATCGAGACCGACTCGACCTATGATGCCGGCACCACCACGCAACTCATGTGGGGCGCGCGCTCCGATGTCGGCTGTGTGCGCCCGCACAACGAGGATTCCTACCTGGTGCAGTCGCCGCTCTTTTGCGTGTGCGACGGCATGGGCGGCCATGCCGCCGGTGAGGTGGCATCCTCCATCGCCGTCGAGACCATCGCCAAGACAGCCCCGCAGTCTGCCGATGCCGCACGCCTGGCTGCAGCCGTTGAGGCCGCTAACGCCGCCGTAATCGAGGCTGCCTTGAATGGCCTGGGCAAGCCCGGCATGGGTTGCACGGCCACCTGCGCCTATATCCAACACGACACGCTCGCCATCGCCCACGTGGGCGACTCGCGCGCCTACCTGCTCCACGAGGGCACGCTCATCCGTGTGACCCGCGACCACTCCTACGTGGAGGAGCTCGTGGATGCCGGCGAGATTACGGCCGACGAGGCCCGCGTCCACCCCAACCGCTCGGTCATCACCCGCGCGCTGGGCTCGGATCCCGCCATGTATGCCGACCACTTTACCCTGCACATCGAGGAAGGCGACCGCCTGATTCTGTGCTCCGACGGTCTTTCGAGCATGATTCCCGATAGCGATATCGAGAACATCGCTACGCAGTCCTCGACCGCACAGATCTGTGTCGACAACTTGGTGGACGCGGCGCTCGCCGCCGGCGGCCACGACAATGTGACCGTAGTGGTCGTCGACCTGGTCGACGACGGCGTCATGCGCGAGGCAAAACGCCTCCGACGCCGCAATGTCACCATCGCCGCCATCTTGGCCCTTGTCTTTGTGCTGGTAGCAGGCATCTGGGCATACACGGGCGTCACCGGCTCCTATTACTTGGGAACCTACCACGGCAATGTCGCCGTCTGGCGCGGCCTGCCCGGCAAGACGCTCGGGGTCGAACTCCACTGGCTCGAGAGCGAAACCAGTATCAAGCTGTCCGACCTGCCCGAAGACACGCAAAACCGCCTGAAGGCAGGCATTCCGCAAACGAATGTCGACGATGCGCAGGACACCATTTCCAAGTACCGCCATCAGATTGACGAGGAGCAGACCCGTCAGGTGATTGACGCGCAAACGATTCGCGACAACACCGATCAGAAATCCACCTCCGAGTCAGATTCCGAGAAAACCGCCGAACAGTCAACCGAGGCCGAAGCCTCCGATAAGAATTAGAAAGGGAGTGCCGCTTATGAGTCGCCGCAACACCGAACTGCTCTTGCTCATCGCCTCGGCGTTCCCCGTCATCCTGCTCTATGCGATGTACGTGCTCACCGCGGGCGCCACGATTTCCTTTGAGACGCTCGCCGTGCCGATCGGCCTGTTCGCCGCCTTCGCCGCGGCGCATATCGCCGTGCGCATCCTGGCGCCCGGCGCCGACCCCGCCATCCTGCCCATCGTCTTTGTGCTCTCGGGCATCGGCATCACATTCGTGACGCGCCTGGCCCCCGACCTCGCCATCTCGCAGCTTATCATCTTGTTTGTCTCGGTGGCGCTCATGGTGGGAACGCTCGCACTGGTCAAGAACCTCGACGTGGTCATGCGCTACAAGTACACCTTTGGCATTATCGGCATCATCTTGCTGATGCTGCCGATCTTTATCGGCACCACGATCTCGGGCTCCAAGCTGTGGATTCGCATCGCGGGATTCACCATCCAGCCCGGCGAGTTCGCCAAGGTCTTCATCGTCCTGTTCCTGGCAGGCTATCTTGCCGAGAACCGCGAGCTGCTCTCCATCTCCAACCGCAAGATCCTGGGCCTCAAGATTCCGCGCTTTCGCCTGCTGCTGCCGCTGTTTGCCGTGTGGGGCGTGTGCCTGCTCATCGTCGTCTTCGAACGCGACCTGGGCTCGGCCGTCCTGTTCTACACCATCTTTTTGCTGATGCTCTATGTTGCCACGGGACGCTTTTCGTACGTCATCATCGGCCTTGCGCTGCTGGCCGTTGGCGCCGTGGGCGCCTACAAGTTCCTGTCGCACGTGCAGGTGCGCTTTCAGGTCTGGGTCGATCCGTTTAAAGACGCCCAGGGCCAGGGCTACCAGATCGTACAGTCACTTTACTCGCTGGCTGACGGCGGCCTGGTTGGCGTCGGCATTGGCAACGGCATGGCAAACAACATCCCCGTCGTCGAGTCTGACTTTATCTTCTCGGCCATCGGCGAGGAAATGGGCCTTTTGGGCGGCGGCGCCGTGCTCATCCTGTTTATGCTATTTGCCGTGCGTGGCCTCACCACGGCAGCCCGCGCCAAGTCCGACCTTGCCGCCTTTAGCGCGACCGGCCTTACGGCGGCCATCAGCTTCCAGGCATTCTTAATCGTTGGCGGCGTAACCCGCCTAATCCCGCTGACCGGCGTCACCCTGCCCTTTATGAGCCAGGGCGGCTCCTCGCTGCTGGCGAGTTTTATCATCGTCGCGCTGCTGCTGCGCGCCGGCGACGAGGCAACCGGACGCGAAGCCGAGCTCACCGGCACCGGCACCATGGCCGCCATCACCGATGACCAGGTCGCATCCGCCGCTGCCCCGACCGGTACGCGTTTTGCCAACGCACCTTCCTACGGCAACGGCAGCCACTCCGCGGGTTCTCGCATGCGTCGTCGCCTGCTCGACACGCCAGAGTCCGGCGTGCTCGGCCGCGTGGCACTTGCCAACCGTCTGACTCGTGCCGTGTTTGCCTTTACGGCGCTGTTCGCCATCCTTATCGGCAACCTTACCTATGTCCAGGTCATCAAGGCGAAGGACTATCAGGACATGCCGACCAACAACCACACCATCGCCCGCTCCAAGTACATCCAGCGTGGCTCCATCATCACGTCCGACGGCGTGACGCTAGCCGAGTCGCTGCAGCAGGAGGACGGCACCTACGCCCGTTCCTACCCCAACGGCAACATGGCCGCGCACGTGGTGGGCTACGTGAGTCAGCAATACGGCACCGCCGGCATCGAGAGCGTCATGAACGATACGCTCACCGGCTCCAAGGATTACTCCAGCTGGAACAACGCCATCGCGTCGCTCGCGGGGCAGACCCAGCCGGGCAATACCGCCAAGCTCACCATCGACTCGCGCATCCAGACGGCTGCCGAGCAGGCGCTCAAGGGCTTTAAGGGCGCTGTGGTGGTCATGGATCCGCGCACCGGTGCGGTCCTTGCGTGCGCGAGCTCGCCCACCTACGACAACACCAACATCGATGCGCTGCTCCAGTCGGGCGGCGGCGAGGACGGCTCCATGTACGACCGTGCCATGGACGCGCTGTACACCCCGGGCTCGACCTTTAAGGTCGTCACACTCTCCGCGGCGCTCGAAACCGGCACCGCCAGCCTTACCAGCACGTACCAGGCGCCTGGCTCCATGGATATTGGCAACGCGCCGGTCACCAACTCTGCCAACGAGAGCTACGGCACCATCAGCCTGCAGCAGGCCTTCGCCGTGTCGTCCAACGTCGTCTTTGGCCAGGTGGCCAACGAGATTGGCGCCAGCTCGCTCGTCCAGTTTGCCAACGCCTTTGGCTACGGCCAAAAGCTCGGTCAGGATCTGACCACCGCAGCTTCCATCATGGCCGACCCGTCGCTTATGACCGAGTGGGAGACCGCTTGGGCAGGCGCCGGCCAGCCCGTCGGCATGGACCACACGCCTGGCCCGCAGACCACCGTCATGCAGAATTGCGTGATCGCTGCCGCTATCGCCAACAGCGGCGTGGTCATGGACCCGTTCTTTGTGTCCCAGATACTCGCCCCGGACGGAACCGTGGTCAAGACCACGCAGTCCCGCTCGCTGGGCCAGGCTGTCAGCTCTGCCACGGCCGACCAGGTCAAGCAGGCCATGCTCGCCGTCGTCCAGTCCGGTACCGGCACCGATGCCCAGATTCCGGGCGTCAAGGTTGCCGGCAAGACCGGTTCGGCCGAGACCGGCGGCACCAACGTCAACTCTATGTTTGTTGGCTTTGCACCTTACGATTCACCCACGGTTGCCATCTCGGTTGCCCTGGAGGATTTCGACAAACACGACGTCGAGGCGGCCAAGATTGCCGGCATCGTCCTGACCGCGGCGCTCGCCGCACAGGGAGCGTGATGCCCATGATCAAAGCGGATACTTATGGCGCGCCGCGGCCGATGAGCTAGCGGCAACGCGCCACACGGCCCCAGCGGCCACACATCTGGTACTACACACATCGTTGAGCGAATAGTTATGTTAGGAGCAGGAATGGAACAGAGGGTCCTCGGGGGAAGATACCTCCTCAAGGATAAGGTGGGAACGGGCGGTATGGCGACCGTCTTCCGTGCACAGGATCAGGTCCTCGACCGCACGGTTGCCGTCAAGATCATGCTGCCGCAGTATGCCGGCGACGCCACCTTCGCCGCCCGCTTTAAACAGGAGGCTCAGGCAGCTGCCGGCCTGTCCTCCCCCTATATCGTGGGCGTCTACGACTGGGGCAAGGACGGCGACACCTATTACATCGTCATGGAGTACCTGCGCGGTACCGACCTTAAGAGCGGCATCAAGAGCCACGGCGCCCTCGATCCCAAGAAGGTCGCGCAGATCGGCTCGCAGATCAGCTCCGCACTTTCGGTCGCACACAAGCACGAGATCATCCACCGCGACATTAAGCCGCAGAACATCATGGTGCTGCCCGACGGCAACATCAAGGTGATGGACTTTGGCATCGCGCGCGCCAAGAACAGCCACCTCACACAAGACAACAACGTGCTGGGAACCGCCCACTACGTGAGCCCCGAGCAGACCCGTGGTCAGGACCTCGGCCCCACTTCGGATATCTACTCGCTGGGCGTCGTGATGTACGAGTGCGCCACCGGCCGCGTGCCCTTTGACGGTGATGACGCTATCTCGGTCGCACTCAAGCAGGTCAACGAGCTGCCTATTCCGCCGAGCCAGATCAACTCCGGTGTCGACGCCGATCTGGAGCGCATTATCCTCAAGTGTATGGAGAAGGACCCGGCCAACCGCTTCCAGACGGCCGACGAGCTGCGCCAGGTGCTCAACAACTACCTGTCCGGCCGCGCCGTCAACGTCTCCGAACCCACGCACATCATTGGCGCCGCCGGCGACCTGGGCGCAACCAAGACCCGTGAGCTGTCCGATCAGACGCGCGCCATGGTACGTCCCGTCTCGGGTGTGAGCGGCCAGAACAACGCCCGCAGCGCCGTTTCGGGCTCCACGGGTTCCTACGAGGTCGAGAAGCCCAAGTCCAACAAGAACAAGGTCATCGCCGCCGTGGTTGCCGCCGTTGCCGTCATCGGCATCGTGGTGGCCTTTGCCACGGGGCTCTTTGGCGGCGAGCAGGTCACGGTGCCCGACGTACTGGGCAAGGATCAGCAGACTGCCGTGGAGCTGATCAAGGAGGCCGGCCTCGAGGTTGGCACCGTCGATCAGAGCTATAACGACGATGTCGACGAGGGCAAGGTTGCCGAGCAGACCCCCAACGGCAACACTAAGAAGCCCAAGGGCACCAAGGTGAACCTGGTGATCTCCAAGGGCCCCAAGCCCTCCGAGAAAGTTGAGGTTCCGCGGCTCGTCGGCCTGACCAAGGACCAGGCCGAGGCCGCACTGGCAAGCGTAGGACTCAAGGGCAACGCAACCGAGGAGGCCAACGAGGCCGAAGAAGGCCAGGTCTTTGAGCAGGGCACTGATGCCGGCAAGGAAGTCGAGAAGGGCACGACCATCTCGTATAAGGTCTCCAGCGGACCCGACACTACCTCCGTCCCCGATCTGACCGACATGACCGAGGCCCAGGCACGCAACGCCCTCGACATGGCCGGTTTTGGCGTCGACGTGAGCTACCAGGAGAACGATTCCGTCACCGAGGGCACCGTCATTAGCTGGAACCCCAGCGGCAAGCAGAAGCCCGGCGCCACGATCACCGTCGTCATCGCCAAGAAGTCCGGCAAGGCCGGCGTTCCGGGCAACCTGTACGGCAAGAGCATCTCCGCCGCCGTCACCGCGCTCAACAACGCCGGGTTCTACAACATCGCATTCTGCGATCAGAACGGCAACCCCGTGAGCGGCAACGAAAACGCCACCGTTACGGGCGTCTCCCCTACCGGCAAGCAGTCCACCGACAGCACGATCACGCTGACGGTTTCGATTTCTGGCTCTGGTACTGATTCAGGCGACGATTCCGGCACGACCGACTAGTCATCAAGACGTTGCCCGCAGCGGCTAATGACGCAAAAACATTCGCTCAATGGCGCCCGTTTGCTCCCCCGGCAAACGGGCGTTTTCTTCATCTGAGGCAGCGAAAACCACGGCATACCTTTAAACCAGAAGAGCCCGGCACCGTAGCGGTACCGGGCTCGATATTCCTCTGGTGCCCCCGGGCGGATTCGAAAATCCCCCCCCGCGGGGAAATGAGTGACGCGGGTGTCGACGGCCCGAATCCGGCCTTTAAACCAGAAGAGCCCGGCACCGTGGTGGTACCGGGCTCGGCAAATCTCTGGTGCCCCCGGGCGGATTCGAACACTCCCCCCGCGGGGAAATTGGTGACGCGGGTGTCGACGGCTCGAATCCTGCCCTTAGACCAAAAGAGCCCGGCACCGTAGCGGTACCGGACTCGATATTCCTCTGGTGCCCCCGGGCGGATTCGAACCGTCGACACCCGCTTTAGGAGAGCGGTGCTCTATCCCCTGAGCTACGGAGGCATGTTGTACTAGTGTAGCAGATTTGCGCCGCTGCTATGCAGCGCATAGCCACTCTTCGAAGTTGAGCCTTAGTCATTGGGGACGTTCTTTAATGACTAGTCGTTTAAGAACGTCCCCAATGACTAGTTGCCCCTGTGGAAGAGGCTTTTGATAGCGCTTGGGATGCTCTTGGCGCCCTTGGCCGTCACATCGATAAAGTCGGGCGAACGCACGAGCTTATCCTCGTCAACGTACTTACGGACCGCGCGAAGCGTCTCTTTATCGTCGCGCGTCGAAAACGTAAAGTGACCGTTGTCCTTGGTAAAGATGGCAAAGCGCGTAATCTTCTTGGTGCCGCGCAAAACCTCGGCGGCGATGTAGTCGACCTCATCCCACGGGATTTGAATATAATCCTCGGGATTGCGCTCGTTATAGTACTCGAACGCCTTATTGCCCACCATCACGTTGCCGTGGCTGGTAAGCCCCATCAGGCAGGTTGCCGGCGTTGCCAGATCGACCGTGCTGTTCTGTGATTGCGCCATGCGCGCCTCGCCCTCCAATTAAAACAATCGGACCGCATCCAGTGTACCCACCGGGTGCGGTCCGTTTCAATGGCTCAAAAGCCCTTGTCTAGCTTCTCTCGGTCTTAAGCCGAAACGTGCTTACATGAAGCCGCAAACGCGACCGATGATGCCCACGGCGAAGAGGGCCAGGATGATGACGATCGGGCTGACCTTCTTCTTGAGGAGCTTGCAGACCAGCAGGGTCAGGCACACGGCGGCAAGGCCGGGGATGAGCTGATCGAGGTTGGCCTGAAGCGTAGTGACCTTGACCTGATCAAGGGCAGTACCGCCGATGGAGTTATACATCGTCAGTGCTTCCTTGACACCCTCGGAACCGGAGGGCAGGTTAGCCCAGTCGATAAAGGCGCCAGCAGACTGCGTGACCTTGGAGACGACCGGGGTGAAGGAGATGGACACCCAGCGCTCGACCAGGGCGCCGATAATGAACATACCAAGGATGGAAGCACCCTCGGTGACCTTGCCCATCAGACCGCCGGAGAGGTCCTTGGCGATGGAGGAGCCGACCTTATAGCCAAACTCCTGCGTGTACCACTCGAAGGCGTAACGAATAATGTTCCACGCGAAGAAGAACAGCAGCGGACCGGCAATGCTGCCGGACAGGGCCAGGGAAGCACCCAGAGCACCCAAGATCGGGCGAAGGGTGAACCAGAAGGCGGGGTCGCCGACGCCGGCGAGCGGGCCCATCATACCGACCTTGACGCCCTGGATGGCGACGTCGTCGATCGGGGCACCGTTGGCGCGCTCCTCCTCAAGGGCGAGGGTAACGCCCATGACGGGGGAGGAAACATAGGGGTGCGTGTTATAGAACTCCAGGTGGCGCTTAAGCGCGGCAATCTGGTCGTCCTTGCTGGTGTAGAGCTTCTTGATCGCAGGGATCATGGAGTAGCACCAGCCACCGTTCTGCATACGCTCGTAGTTCCACGAGCCCTGAAGGAACTGATGACGGAAGCAAACCTTCTGACGATCGGACTTAGAAAGCTGAATCTTGTTCTCTGCCATATGTATCACTCCCTTCCTACTCGTAATCATTCAGAATGTCGCCGAGCGGGTCGCCGGAGCCACCGCCCATGCCGCCACCCTGCTTGGCCAGATCCTTAAGGCCAAGGTAGATGAGGGCGAGGGAGATGCCGATGAGGCCCAGGGCGATCAGCGTGAGCTGAGGGATGGCAGCAAGGACAAAGCCGAGGACGAAGAACGGCCAGGTCTCCTTGGTGGCCATCATGTTGATGACCATGGCGTAACCGACGGAAGCGACCATACCGCCGCCGACGGCCATGCCGCCGGACAGCCAGTCGGGCATAGCGTTCAGCGCGTTGGTAACGGCCTCGGCCGGGATGATGCACAGAAGCACGGCCGGGATGGCGATACGGACACCCTGCATGAGGATGCCGGCGTACTGCCAACGCTCGATGCCGGCGAAGTCGCCCTTCTCGGCGCAGGCGTCCATGCCGTGGACCATAGCGGTAGCCAGGGTACGGCAGATCATGGTCAGGAACAGGCCGGCGACGGACAGAGGCACGGCGACGGCGATGGCGGCGGTAACGGCCTTGCCGGAATCGGTGGCACCGCCGTTAAGGGCGAGCGCCATGATGATGGCGGAGGCGACAGAAGCCAGGGCGGCGTCAGGTGCGACGGCGGCGCCGACGTTAGCCCAACCAAGAGCCATCATCTGAAGCGAGCCGCCCAGGAGGATGCCCTCCTGAAGGTGACCGGTTACGAGACCGATAAGCGTGCACGCAACGAGCGGCTGATGGAACTGGAACTGGTCCAGAACGCCTTCCATACCGGCAAGCAGCGCGATGATCGCGATAAGAACAATAGTAAGCGCGGACATGTATCGGACCCTCCTTTACTATGCTTGAGCGGCCAGTTCGGCCTTAGCTTTCTTCAACATGGCGTCGAGATCCTCGGAGGAATCCGAAGGAACCTTGCGGACCTCGAACTTGACGCCCTTGGCCTTGAGGGCCTCGAGAGTCTTAACGTCGTCATCGCCCATAGCGACGGCGTTGGTGACGACGACCTTGCCCTTGGAGTGAGCCATGGAACCGATGTTGACTTCCTTGATGTCGACGCCGGCCTCGATGGCCTTGAGCAGATCCTGCGGGTTCTCGAAGAGCAGCATGGCCTTGGTGTCACCAAAGCGCGTGTCCTTGACGACCTCGGCCATCTTCTTGATGGGCACGACGTTGGCATGGACTCCCGGAGGGGCAGCCTGCTCGATCATGGTCTTGCGGAGCTCGTCGTGAGCAACGCCGTCGGAAACCACGATGATGCGGTTGGGGTTGATCTGCTTGGTCCACGTGGTGGCCACCTGACCATGAAGCAGACGGGTGTCGATACGGACGTGGGCGATCTTGATGTGCCCGTCGCCGATGACCGTTCCCGGAGGGATGGCGCCTGCAGGAGCAGCGGCGGCCGCAGCCGGCTTCTTCTCCTCGGGCTCCAGAGACTCGGGCTTGACGCGCACGCCAGCCTTAGCCTCAGTCACGAGATGTTTTGCGATCGCATGTGCAGTGTTCTTTGCGTCAAAGCGCTGCGAATATGCCTCGATGAGCATAGGCAGGTTGACACCGGTGACGATAGCCCAGGAATCGTGGCCCTCGATGAGCCCGCTGATCTGGTTGAACGGCGTACCGCCCCACAGATCAACGAGGAAGAGCACCTGCTCCTGGTCCTCGAAGGAAGCGACTGCTTCCTCGACCTTGGCACGGAAGTCGTCGGGGCCCATGCTCGGCTCGAGCGAGACCACGGCTACAGACGGCTGATCGCCAAAGACCATCGAGCCCGTCTGCTTGATTCCAGCCGCCAAGTCACCATGGCTAGCAAGAACAATACTTACCATCACATAACCTCCTTTTTGTCTACGTATTTCCTACACGACAAAAAAGAGTATAGCCGCAAGTGTGGCAAAATTATAGGAAAAAATGTGAATGGTTGGATTATTTGTTTAAACGTCATGCTTTTGTTACAAGTTGGTTACATCGCTGGTTTTCAGCTATTCCTCGCTAAACATAATTAGTTTGACCATCTTAGAAAACAGATACAGGCACAGCATTCACTAATACCGATTTAAATCGGATAAGAACCTGCTTGACTCTTCGATATTTTGTTTAAACAGACGTGACTTGACTAATTTCGTTAGTTATGCTCTAGCAAACCGTCAAAAAAGAATAGTCATTGGGGACGTTCTTTAATGACTAGTCGTTTAAGAACGTCCCCAATGACTAAGTTAGGCGATGTGGAGGGGGTTGGCGGCGTCGACGGCGTCAGGAGCAGCGGGACCATCAGGGGTAGCGTCTGCCAGGTTCTCGTCGGGGGTCTCGATCTGCTTGATCATGACATCCTGGCCCTGCAGCAGATAAGTCTCGCCGCTACCGCAATGGGGACAGGTCTTTCCGTACTCGACCGTCGCGTAGTCGCGGCCGCACGCCTCGCAATGTGTCACGGCCTCAACGGGCTCCACGATAAGCTCCGAGCCCTCGGTGATAGGCTTTTTATCTGCTGCCCAGCGCCAAGCGTCGAGCAGCAAGTCGGGAACGACGCCCGAGACCTCGCCCAGCAGCAACGTCACGCTCGAAACGCGACGCACGCCATTGGCGCGAGCCACATTCTCAACATCGCGAATGATGTGATAGACGATTCCGAGCTCGTGCACTTTTATATTCCTTCCGCCGTTCCCGTTATGACTACTTACTTGCGACCGAATTTGATCTTGATGGCACGCTTGAGTGCGTACTTGCCCAGGCTCGGGAGCTTTTGCTCGTATTTGACCATCGTGGAGCACTCGGGGCGGTCGCGATCCAGATGGATGGCGTCGAACGCGCACTTGGTGGTGCACAGGCCGCAGCCGATGCACTTGTTGGGGTCGACGATCGAGGCACCGCAACCCAGGCAACGGGCGGTCTCGGCGCGCACCTGCTCCTCGGTAAAGGTCTCGACGTACTCGCTAAACGGCGCGGCCTTCTCGCGCTCGCGGTCCACATGGGCAACCTCGCGGCTCGCGTTGTCGTAGCTCTCGATCACGACGTCGTCGCGGTCAAGCGCGGTGTAGCGGCGCTGGTTGCGGCCGATGGTGAGCGTGGAGCCCGGCTGCACAAAGCGATGGATGGACACGGCGGCCTCGTGGCCGGCGGCGATGGCATCGATGGCAAAGCTGGGGCCGGTGTAGACGTCGCCGCCCACAAAGATGTCTGGCTCGGCGGTCTGGTACGTCTGGGGGTCGGCAAGGGCACCCTGACCGCGGCCAAGCTCCACCTTGGAGCCAGCCAGCAGGTCGCCCCACACAATGGACTGGCCGATGGACATGACCACGCGGTCGGCATCGACGCGGCGCAGGTCGTTCTCGTCGTACTCGGGCGCAAAACGGCCTTCGTCGTCAAAGACACGCGTGCAGCGCTTGAAGGTGATACCGCACACACGACCGGCCTCGTCCAGGTGGACCTCCTTGGGGCCCCAACCGCAGCTGATGTGCGCGCCGTCCTCGATGGCCTCGCGACGCTCTTCCTCGCTGGCGGGCATCTGTGCCTCGCTCTCCAGGCAGAATATCTCAACGTGCTCGGAACCCAGACGGCAGGCGTTGCGCGCGACATCGATAGCAACGTTGCCGCCGCCCACCACGATGGTGCGGCCGGGCAGCGCGTCAATCTTGCCGCTGTTGACCTCGCGCAAAAAGTCGACGGCCACGGTCACACCCTCGGCGTCCTCGCCCGGAATGTCGGCAAGGCGGCCGCCCTGGCAGCCAATAGCCACGTAGAAGGCCTTAAAACCCTGCGTGCGCAGCTCATCGAGCGTCACATCGCGACCGACCTCCACGCCGTAGCGGAACTCGGCGCCCATCAGGCGGATGACCTCAACCTCGGCCTCGATAACATCCTTCTGCAGCTTAAAGCTGGGGATGCCGTAGGTGAGCATGCCGCCCGGGCGCTCGTTCTTCTCGAACACGACGGGCTTGTAGCCCTTCTCGGCCAGGTAGAAAGCGCAGGACAGGCCGGCCGGGCCGGCACCGATGATGGCAATCTTCTGATCGAAGCCGCCGGCGCGCGTCGGAGTCACCACAGGCGGGACATAGCGGGTCGCGGCATCCAGATCGCGCTGGGCGATGAACTTCTTGACCTCGTCGATGGCCACGGCCTCGTCCACGCGACCGCGGGTGCAGGCGTCCTCACAGCGGCGGTTGCACACGCGACCGCAGATAGCGGGTAGCGGGTTCTCGCGCTTGATGAGCGCCAGGGCCTCGTCATAGCGGCCCTGGGCCGCAAGCTTCAAATAGCCCTGAACGGCAACATGCGCAGGGCAGGCCGTCTTGCAGGGCGCCGTGCCGGACTCATGTGTCTCGATGCGGTTGTCGTTGCGGTAGTTGGGCGACCACTTGGTGTGATCCCACTTGGTGGCATCGGGCAGCTCCTGGCGCGGATACTCGGGCACGCGCCCGCCGGCCTTTTTGCTGCAGAGCTTCTGGCCCAGCTTGGCGGCGCCGGCCGGGCACACCTCAACGCAGCGGCCGCAGGCCACGCACTTGTCCTTCTCGACCTTGGCGACGTAGGCCGAGCGCGACAGGTTAGGCGTGTTGAACAGCTGCGAGGTACGCAGGGCGTAGCACACGTTAACGTTGCAGTTGCAGATGGCGAAGATCTTGTTCTCGCCGTCGATGTTGGTGATCTGGTGCACAAAGCCGTTGTCCTCGGCCTGGCGCAGGATGTCGTAGACCTCGTCGCGTGTCACGTAATGGCCGCGGTCGGTCTCGACCACGTAATCGGCCATATCGCCCACGGCGATGCACCAATCGGCCGGGTCGTCGGCGCAGCCCTCACCCATCACGCGACGGCTCGCGCGGCAGCTACAGGTACTGGCGGCATATTTGCCATCGTATTTGTCGAGCCAATGCTCGATATGCTCGATCGGCACCGAGGTGCTCGAAGCATCGATAGCCTTCTCGACCGGAATGACATGCATGCCGATACCGGCGCCTCCGGGCGGCACCATCGGCGTGGCCTTGGACAGCGGGCCCTTGGACGCCTGCTCAAAGAACTTGGCGTAGACCGGATGCTCCTCGAGCTGGCTCACGCGCATGTTGAGGAACTCGGCAGAGCCCGGCACCAGCATGGGCAGCACCCACTGCTTGGCGCGCTCGGGGTTTTCCCAGTTGTACTCGAGCAAGCCCGTGTAGCTCATGTCGTCGAGCATCTTCTCGATATCGGCCTCGGGCATGCCGGTGAGCTTGACCATCTCGGGCAGCGTGTAGGGACGGCGCATCTTCATCTTGCAGAGCACTTCGGCCTGCTCATCGGTCGCGGCCTCGGCAAACGACCAGTACTCGTAGCCCAGCAGTTCGTCGCGATGAAGCAGACGGTTGGTGCAGTGCTCGCAAAGCTTGACGATGGCCTCGCGCGGATGCTCCGGCAGCGGCGGCACGAACTCCGCACCGATGTCGGGCTCGGTATAGCTAATTCCCGGTCCGTTGAGAATCATGGTTGTCCCTTCTCTTGCCGCAGCCCGGCGAGACCGCAGCGCCCCTCTTTTTTTGCAGGTCGGGCATGCCCCCATGCCGTTCACCCGCCATTGTTGACATTGTGTCAAAAATAGTATTGACGAACCGTCAACAATATTCAAGACTGTTAGGCGAACGGTTGGGCAAAAGAGGATGAAAGGCGGCAAAACATGAGCAACAACGCGGCAGATACCTCCGTGGTCGATGCTGTCCCCGCCGTCGATGCCGCCGCGACAGCCGACGGCGCGGCAAAGCGCCTGACGGGTGACGAACGCCGTCGCGAGATCCTCGATGCCGTGCGCACCGTAAGCTCCGAGCTGGGCGTGTCCCACCTTTCGGTATCGGCCGTGACCAAGCGGGCCGGCTGCACGCGCTCGCTGTTCTACCACTACTTTGCCGATATGGACGCCGCCGTCACCGCCGTTATGGACGAGGCGATCGATGGCTTTATCTCCGAGCTCGAGCAGTGGAACGCCAGCCGCACCGTCGGCGATATCGAAGGCGCGCTCGACACCGTCGCCCCGCTCTTTAAGCGCCTGGTCGCCAGCGGCCACGAGCTGCCGCACACGCTGACCAGTAACAGCGGCGCGCTCTACGGCGGCTTTCTGCACAACGTGGTCCAGCGCGTGGCGCAGTACATCTGCGACACCACCGTGGTGGACTTTGTCGCCCATCACGACCTGCGCATCGACCATGTCTACGAAACGTTCTACACCCTCATCATGGGACTGTTGATGTATATCCGCACGCACCCCGATGTGCCCGACGAGACGGTCAAGGAAATCATCGCCTCGACGCTCCACATCGAGGGCTACACCGCCAAGCATCCCGAGCGCAGGCCCGGGAACTGACGACATTTGGCCAAACTGCCCGCGATCAGAAGAGGGGCCGCGGGCGTGTGAAAGGAGAGCAGCATGCTGTTCGATGTTTGGGGTAGCGATACCCTTATCCACTGGGCCGGCTGGGCCATGGTCTTTATTGGCCTGATCGTGTTCAACGAGGTCGGCCGCCGCACCAAGCTGGGCGCGGCCATTATCTTTGGCGTGGCTCCGCTTGCCATGACCATCTACTGCGTCGCCATCGCCATCGGCGTCTCACAAGGCGCCGAGTGGGCGCTCACCAACCCCACCCATGTGTACCAGAACAGCTGGTTCCACTACGCCAAGGTATACGCGGCGCTGGCCGGTTGCTGGGGCTTCATTGCCATTAAGTACCAGTGGGGCAAGATCGGCAAGGCGCATTGGTTCCGCGCTTGGCCGTTTGTGATCGTCGCCATCAACATCATGATCGCCGTCGTGTCCGACTTCGAGAGCGCCTATCACTTCTTTGTCCTGGGCCAGTCCACCTGGGTCACCTCCGAAGGTGCTACGCAGCTGGCCGGCTGGAACAACGTGTTCAACGGCATCGCCGGTATCATCAACATCTTCTGCATGACCGGTTGGTGGAGCGTCTACGCCTCCGAGGACAAGACCGACATGCTGTGGCCCGACATGACCTGGGTCTACATCATCGCCTACGATATCTGGAACTTCTGCTACACCTACAACTGCCTGCCCACCCACTCCTGGTTCTGCGGCTTTGCGCTGCTGCTGGCGCCCACCGTCGCCGCCTTTATCTGGAACAAGGGCGGCTGGATCCAGAACCGCGCCTTTACGCTGGCCATTTGGTGCATGTTTGCCCAGGTGTTCCCGTACTTCCAGGAGGAGTCCATCTTTGTGACCCACTCCACGCTCGACCCCGGCGCCGCTACCGCGGTCTCGATCGCCGCACTGGTCGCCAACGTCGCCGCGATCATCTACATCGCCTACCGTGCCAAGAAGCTCGGCCGCAATCCCTACAAGCAGGACGTCTTTGAGGGCACCAGCGATTGGGAGAAGGCTACCGCTCGCCGCGCCAAGGTGGATTACGCGCACGCCGAGTAACGTGTTGGTCGTCGTTGGCACGTGGGCATAGTCCCACTTGCCAGGCTTTCGATCCATTGCCTTGCGCAGCCCCCGGAACGCGATTCGTTCGCGTTCCGGGGGCTTTTTGTTGCCGCAATTTCGGACCGGGCTTGCTCTCAAATTAAATTGGGTTTCAAATTGCGCGCCGGCTCTATATGACCCAATTTTTGGGTACATTGTTGAGCCGATATTGCATTGGGGGATATATGAGCGATGAGACGATGGGCCGCGAGGATGCGGCTCAAGATGCAGAAGCGTGTGCCGAGGCCCTGGAGAGCCTCGACCGGATCGCGCTGGGCGAGATTGCGTTTGACGATGCGGGGGCCGACGCGCAGGGCAAGACGGACGACGAGACGCAACCCGATGATCGGGACGCAGACGATAGTGTTGAGGCAGCCGAAGACGAGGCCGACCACGTGAGCTCCGAAGGCGAGGCGGACGACCAGCCCGAATCCGGCGCAAGCGAGGAAACTGTCCTGCTCGATAGCTTGCCGGCCGAGGATTCGCTGACCCGCGAACTCCCCGGCTTGGGCTCTGCGCCCGCCGTGGACGAGACCATCGCCATGGGTGATATTCCCCTTCCGTCTGTTCCCTCGGCGCGCGAAGCCGAAGACCGCCATCGCAAGATGACGCCCAAGCGCCGCAATCTGATGGTGGCCGGCGTTGTGGCCGTCGCGCTTGTCGCGGGCGGTGCAGGCTATGCCGCCTGGAACGGATACCAACAGGAACAGGCTGCCGTTGTCGCCGCCAATGCGCACACCATGATGTCGGTGCAGATTGGCGTGCATGCTGCGGGGCTCGACTGCTCTTCTGGCTCCAAGATTCCCGTACAGGTGAGTGGACAGGATTCTGACGGTTCTTCCGTGAGCGAGACGCTCTACGTCGATGAGCGCGGTCGTGGCATCAAACTGCTGCCCGGCGATTACACGCTCTCCATCGCCGCCTCCCCCATCGCGGCGGACGGAACCATCTACACCGTCCCGACCACCAAGGCGCAGGTCACGGTGAAAGCCGACGGCCAGGATTTGCGCGGTGAGGCCACCTTTAAGCTCAAGGTGCCTTCGGCGGATACGGTGACCGACGACCAGATCGACGCCGCCGCCAAGTATGCCGAGGAGGGCGGCGCGAGCTCTGCTGCTGCCGCCAAGATACTTCAGCAGGCCGCAATCACGCGCCGTGATGCCGCCGCCAACGCCGTGAGCGCAAGCGAGGCGCAGTCTGCCCGCGATGCTGATGCTCGACACAAGGCGACGAATCTGTATCAGCTCGATATTCCGGTTGAGTGGTATGGCAAGGTCGCGACCTGGCAAAACGGCAGCACGCTGTGCATTTATCTGGACGGCGACGCCAACACGCCGCTCGTGACCCTTGTCGCCGTGCGCGATGGCGAGACCTTTACGCCCGATGACGGCGATACGGTTTTGGGCACAGTCAGCCTGGGCAACGGCTACACCGTCTATGCTAGCGGGCCCGTCTATCCGTATGTAATTCCGCAGACCATCAACGGGCGCACGCAGGATCCCGTGTCGACCTACCCCATGGACACGGCGATCGAGCTCGTGGAGCTCACGACCGGCAACCGCTACACGTACAGCCAGATTAAGAACGACCTGGTCGGCAAAGACGGCAACGCCGACGCCGCGACCAAGCTCGAGACCGATTACCTCGCGCAGATTCTCCTGCCAAGCATCAAGGCCCAGGACTAGCCGCTCGCGACCCAGAAAAATCATCCCGTTTCTTGATTAGCTGGAGAGCAAGATTTCGTTGAACTTGATTAATGCTTAAGCAAGTTTTCTATTAACGTCCCGAAGGATGTCGAGCGGTTGAGGGGCAAACACGAACGCCTCTAACCGACAGAAACGCGCGGTTCCGTCAGTCAGAGGGCGCTTCCTAGCGCCAGGGATCGGCTTCGAACATCGGCTCGCGCTCGGGGCGGCGATCGCTGTAGGGATCGTAGCCGTCGTCGTCCTCGTTCTCGGCGCGAATGAAGGGGTCGCGCGGCTTTGGGGCCGGCTTAGGCGCAGGCTTGGGTGCCGCGGGCACCGCCCCGGTCGCCGGTGTGTTCGTCTTGTCCTCGTCGTTCATCTGCATATCTCCTTGCCATGTGCTCACGTTCGACATCATCGATTGTCGCACGAAAAAAGGGCGACGGACCCAATTGGATCCGCCGCCCTTGGCGTCTAGAGACGACTGGTAGATTTTAAGGCATGTCCCAAAAATCTACTCGGCGTCGGGGACCTCGTAGGTGGCCGACGGCGTGTTGTCGCACACGACGGTAAAGCCGCCGTCCTTGTCGACGTCGACCGTCACCTGATCGCCCTCGCGCACCGTGCCGTCGATGACGGCGGCGGCGATGGCATCCACGACCTCGCGCTGGACCAGACGCTTGAGCGGACGAGCGCCAAAGACCGGGTCCAAGCCGCCCACGGCGAGCATCTGCTTGGCCGCCGGGGTGATGGCAAGCGTCATGCGCTCCTTGGCCAGGCGTGCGCGAACGTCGGCGAGCTGGATGTCGACGATCTTCTCGATCTGCGCCATGCCGAGCGGATGGAACACCACAATGTCGTCGATACGGTTGAGGAACTCGGGGCGGAAGGTCTGAGCCATGGCCGCGTCGACCTGATGGCGCATCTCCTCCTCGTCCTTACCGGACAGGTCAGCGATGGCCTTGGAACCCGCGTTGGACGTCATGATGATGATTGTGTTCTTGAAGGACACCTGGCGACCCTGGCCATCGGTCAGACGACCGTCGTCGAGCACCTGCAGCAGTACGTTGAAGACGTCCGGGTGAGCCTTCTCCATCTCGTCGAGCAAGATCACGGAGTACGGGCGACGGCGCACGGCCTCGGTGAGCTGGCCGCCCTCGTCGTAGCCCACGTATCCCGGGGGCGCACCGATCAGGCGCTGGACGCTGAACTTCTCCATGTACTCGGACATGTCGATACGCACAAGTGCGCGCTCGTCGTCGAACAGGCACTCGGCCAGCGCCTTGGCGAGCTCGGTCTTGCCCACGCCGGTGGGGCCCAGGAAGAAGAAGCTGCCGATGGGCTTGTCCGGATCGGAAAGACCGGCACGGCTGCGGCGCACAGCTGCGGCGACAGCGGACACGGCCTCGTCCTGGCCGATGACGCGCTTGTGCAGCTCGCCTTCCAGGCCCTTGAGCTTGTCGAGCTCGCCCTGCATCATCTTGGACACGGGCACGCCGGTCCAGGCGCTCACGACCTCGGCGATCTCATCGGAGGTTACCTGTTCGTTGAGGCCTTCGCCATCCTGCTCCTTCTGCGCCTCGAGCGCGGCCTCGGACTCCTGAATCTGCTGCTGCAGGCCCGGAATCACAGCGTAGCGCAGCTCG
Organism: Collinsella sp.; assembly: GCA_048205975.1. Classification (GTDB taxonomy): domain Bacteria; phylum Actinomycetota; class Coriobacteriia; order Coriobacteriales; family Coriobacteriaceae; genus Collinsella. Next base: position 5,419 of record DBEWTI010000085.1, on the reverse strand, counting down.
GACGCACGGCCCAGATCGCCATTGCGCGTCGCGCGCTCCTCCTCGCTCTTGGCCTCGTCGAGCTGACCCTTGAGCTCCTGCACATGGTCGATGGCGTTCTTTTGGTTGAGCCAGCCGGCCTTTTGCACGTTGAGCTTTTCTTGGACCTCGGCGATCTCCTGGCGCAGGGCCTCCAGACGCTCCTTGGAGGCGTCGTCGGTCTCCTTCATGAGCGCCTGTTCCTCGATTTGCAGCTGGGTGAGCTGACGCGTGGTGGCGTCGATCTCGACCGGCATGCTGTCGAGCTCCATACGCAGGCGGCTTGCGGCCTCATCGACCAGGTCGATAGCCTTGTCGGGCAGGAAGCGGTCGGCGATGTAGCGATCGGAGAGGTCGGCGGCGGCCACGAGCGCGCTATCGGTGATATGCACGCCGTGGAAGATCTCGTACTTTTCCTTGAGGCCACGAAGAATCGAGATGGTGTCCTCGACGGTGGGCTCGCTCACCAAAACGGTCTGGAAACGACGTGCGAGCGCCGCGTCCTTCTCGATGTACTTGCGGTACTCGTCGAGCGTGGTCGCACCGATCGCGTGTAGGTCGCCACGGGCGAGCGCCGGCTTGAGGATGTTGCCGGCGTCCATGGAGCCCTCGGTGGCACCCGCGCCCACAATGGTGTGGAGCTCATCGATGAACAGGATGACCTTGCCTTCGGATTTCTGGACTTCCTTGAGCACGGCTTTCAAGCGGTCCTCGAACTCACCGCGATACTTGGCGCCGGCGACCAGTGCGCTCATGTCGAGCTCGATAAGGTCGCGGTCGCGCAGGGTGCTCGGCACGTCGCCGGCCACGATACGCTGAGCGATGCCCTCGACGATGGCCGTCTTGCCCACGCCCGGCTCGCCGATGAGCACGGGGTTGTTCTTGGTGCGGCGGGACAGGACCTGGATGGTGCGGCGGATCTCATCGGTACGGCCGATGACCGGGTCGAGCTTGCCGGCGCGAGCGAGGTCGCAGATGTTGCGGCCGTACTGCTCCAGGGCCTCAAACTGCGTCTTGTCCTCGGCAGACGTCACGCGGTCATCGCCGCGCAGCTCCTCGTAGACCTGCTCGATGCGCTCCTTGGTAACGCCGGCGTCGCGCAGCACGCGGCCCGCCTCGCCCTTGTCCTCGGCAAGCGCCATGAGCAGATGCTCGGTCACCACAAAGCTGTCGCCCATCTTGGTGGCCTTTTTCTCGGCCTTCTCGATGACGCGGACGAGCTCGTTGGAAAGACCCATCTGCTGGCCCTCGCCCGAAACCTTGGGCGCATGGTCGATGGCATCCTGCGTGGAGCGCGCGAGCTGGGCGGGATCGGCGCCAATGCGCTCGATGATCACGGAGATATTGCGCTCACCGGCACCGAGCAGAGCGGACAGCAGGTGGATCGGCTCCACCGCGCCGGCCTGCGCGTCGGCGGCCGTGCTCATGGCGGTCTGCAGCGCCTCGCGCGACGTCATTGCTAGCTTATCGATTCTCATGGAATCACCTCTCTTGGGGCGGCCGCCCTACGGGGCGGCTTCACGTTGTTCGAGAAGTATTGTTGCCAGCTTTGTGCGTTCTTATACACAAATCTAAGTCTCTATATATAAGATTTTCTGAGTGCTCTCATGACATGCAAACCACCACAAAGGGGACAGACACCTTTGTGGTGGTCTAGAGAAGAATCAGCCCCGATTAAAAGAGGCGGTATCAAGCCCAGTCTACGTTTGGCGATCCCAAATCGAAGCCCAATAGGGCCTTTTAGCCCCCCATTTCGAACGATCGCTTTCTTTTGAATATTGTCAGCTTGTATCATTTATCTTAATGATTGCATATTGCATGAGAGGTGCCCCACCGTGAAACGCTCCACCTATATCGGCCTGCTCGTCTTAGCGTTTGCAATTACCGCAGTCGGCGTAGGCATTATCTATCTCGCATTTCTCCCTGCCTCGGCGACGCAGGCGGCGGTTGAAACCATAAGCTATCCCATCGAAATCCTCACCGATATCGTCAAACCCGATTCAATCACCATCGATTTCGACGGTACGCCCGCAGCGCTTGGGGTCAGCAACTATCCCCGAATCGAACTTGGGGCCACGCGCTATACCAAAGATGAGCAGCTTATCGGTAAGGCAGCCAAGTTGCTCAAAGGCAAGACGTTTAAGCGGTGGTACGGCGCCGTAATATATCGAGTCAAGAATAGCCAAATGAATGGCGGGTATCATTCGACCCTTGAACTCGATGCAGCAAACGGGAGCAGACTGTGCAACGTCTCATACGACCCCGGCTACGTGGACAACGAAGGGCCAGGAGTCTATATCTCGGATGGCAACGTGATCTACGTCATGGAAGGCGACCAGACGGCAGTCGTCGATTTTATGGATCGGTGTACCGAGGATGCCTACGAACAAACCTGCGAGCCCGATCCGCAGACAGCGCGCGACAGCGGCTCAGCACGCACTTGGCTATTTGACGATGAGATAACCTGGACCCCATCGAAATAAGAACCCGCCGGACAGACACCTTTGTGGTGGTTTTCGACAAAAGAAGTCGCCCCAATACAAAGAGGCGGCTTCAAGCTCAGTCTTTTTTAGCGTCCCTCAAGACCCAACGAGAACGTCGCGGTAGCCCCGGACACACCTTTTCCTCGGGCGACCCTCGCGAAGCGCGTGAGCACGAGGGAAAGGTGTGGCAGGGGCGTACGGCAGCGTTACTCGGCAGCGGCCTTGAACTTGTTGTAGTTGATCAGGCAGCCGGCCTTGACGATGGCGCGCTCCTCTGCCGTCATATCGGCAATATAGAGCTCAATCTGCTCGACCGCACCATCGGCGCGCACCACGTAGGCGGCGATGTCCTTCAGATCGCCATCGAGCGCGGCACGGATACCCGGCACGAAAACGTAATCGCCCACCTCAAAGTTGGGCTCTGCCTCCATCTGGAAGGGCACCATGCCCCAGTTCATGACGTTGGAGCGATAGCGCTTGGTGGCGTACTCGTGGACGATGTTGGCCAGGCCGCCGATCACGCGCTGGCAGCTCGCCGCCTGCTCGCGGGCAGAACCGTCACCAGGCTTCTTGGCATAGATCATGGAACCGAACTCGGTAGCCTTGGCATCGGCCGCGACGCCCGCGCCGGCCAGCGCCTCAAACACACCGGCAAGCTCGGCATCGAGTGCCGCCAGGTCACCCGCGGCCTCGCCGGCAACGCGGCGCTTCTCCACGACGTCGACCTCCTTGGAGCGGCCCACGTAAGCCGGATCGCGACGGCTGAGCGTAAACTCGGCCAGGCCCAGCGGGTTGGAGCGGAAGGAACTCGTCTCGCCCGAAGGGATCAGCTCGTCGGTCGTGGTGACTGGGTCCATGATTTTGGAGCACACCTTGAGCAGGATATCGTCGCCGAGCGGCTCCATCGCGGGCCATGGCTTGATGTTGGGACCCTCGACCAGCTCGTCGGCAGGCTCAGCCTTGCCAAAGCCCCAGTACACGCGCTTCTTGTACGGCGCGTCGTCGAAGGTGTACTCGCAGGCCTCGTCCCAGGTCTCCTCGGGCAGGTCGGTCGCCGGCGTCAGGATGCCGCCATTGGCCGCCGTCGCCGCGATGGAGCGGGCGTCCATCAGGGCCACGGCGCTCAGCTGGCCGTTGCCCGGCTTGGAACCCTCGCGGTTGGGGAAGTTGCGCGTGGTGTGGCGGATGGACAGGCCGTTGTTGGCGGGCGTGTCGCCGGCGCCAAAGCACGGGCCACAGAACGCCGTACGCACGATCGCGCCGGCCTCCATGAGGTCGTAGATGTAGCCGCGGCGCGTGAGTTCGAGCGCCACGGGTTGGCTCGTGGGATAGACCGACAGCGAGAACTCGCCGCAGCCGGTGTTGGCGCCCTTGAGTACGCGGGCCGCCTGCACCACGGAGTCGTAGTTGCCGCCCGAGCAGCCGGCGATAACGCCCTGCTGCACGTGCAGCTTGCCGTCGAAGATCTTGTCGAGCAGGCTGAAGTGCGTCTTGCCCTCGCCGATCTTGGCGGCCTCGAGCTCAACCTCGTGCAGGATATCCTCGAGGTTCTCGTTGAGCTCATCGATCTCAAAGCCGTTGGAAGGATGGAACGGCAGGGCGATCATAGGTTTAATGCTCGACAGATCGACCTCGACACAGCCGTCGTAGTAGGCGACGTCGGCAGGCTTGAGCTCGCGATAGTCGTCGCCGCGGCCGTGCATGGTCAAAAACGCGTGCGTGTCCTCGTCGGTAGCCCAAATGGAGGAGAGGCAGGTGGTCTCGGTGGTCATGACGTCGACGCCGTTGCGGTAGTCGGTCGTCATGCTCGCGATGCCGGGGCCCACGAACTCCATGACCTTGTTCTTGACGTAGCCCTTGGCAAAGACGGCGCGGATGATGGCGAGCGCCACGTCATGCGGGCCGACGCCGGGGCGCGGGGCACCCGTGAGGTAGATGGCCACGACGCCGGGATAGGCGACGTCGTAGGTGTCGCGCAGCAACTGCTTGGCCAGCTCGCCGCCGCCCTCGCCCACGGCCATGGTACCCAGGGCACCATAGCGGGTGTGCGAGTCGGAACCCAGGATCATCTTGCCGCAGCCCGCGAAGTTCTCACGCATAAAGGAATGGATGACCGCGATATGGGGCGGAACGAAGATGCCGCCGTACTTTTTGGCCGCGGAAAGGCCAAAGACGTGATCGTCCTCGTTGATGGTGCCGCCCACGGCGCACAGCGAGTTATGGCAGTTGGTGAGCACGTAGGGCAGCGGGAACTGCTCCATGCCCGAGGCGCGCGCGGTCTGGATGATGCCGACAAAGGTGATGTCATGGCTCGCCATGGCGTCGAAGCGAATCTTGAGCGCCTCGGGATCTCCGGACGTATTGTGTGCCTGGAGGATCGAATACGCGATGGTGCCGCGCTTGGCATCCTCGGGCGTCTGCGTAATACCGCGCTCGGCAGCCTCGGCCGCAGGCACAACCTCGCTGCCGCCGCGCAGGTAGATGCCATCCTCGTACAGCTTGACCATACTGTCTCCCACTCTGCCCAAAAGATTTGGGCGCATAGCATACATTCGTTCAATATCGTGCCATAGAACGGTTGCGAGTGGGTTACGAATCTACACGTTCACTTTATCTCAGTAAAGCATAAGACGAGCCCAGTGTAGGACCGGCAGATTTGGCGCAAGAGTGTCCCTTTCGACTAGTCATTTAAGAACGTCCCCAATGACTACCCTACCGCATCCGGAACAAGGCAGCGCCGCAGGTAGAGGACGGACAGACACTATGACCCAATCCAGGGGCACGGAAACGACAGGAGCCCCCGCTCGTGACCGCGGGTCGGGGCTGCGACAATGTTGTTGAAGTGCCAGAGGCGCAGCCGCGCCGCAACGAGGTTGGGAGGCTCCCGTGCCTAGATATTCTACCGCCTTCGGAATGGA
>DBEWTI010000077.1:0-2588 GCA_048205975.1 Collinsella sp. | reverse complement strand
GGCATATGTTTGTGATGCGCTCGGACGTTTTGGCGTCCGGGCGCTATACTTGACCGAATGAATAGACGAGTTCCGGCCGAATGGCGCGGTGCGGGCTCGACTCACATCGAGCCTTGGAGGTATGTGTGTTTGGTATTGGAGAGGGTGAGCTCGCGATCATCGTGGTCTTCGGCTTTTTGCTGTTTGGCCCGGATAAGCTCCCGCAGATGGGCCGCACGATCGGCCGTGCCATCCGTCAGTTCCGCGAGACGCAGGAAAAGATGACGGCCGTTGTTCAGTCCGAGATAATCGATCCGGTGAGCGAGGCCGCGTCGGCCCCGGTCAAGCCCAAGAAGGCTGCTGCGACCGACGACGATTCCGATGCGGACGAGGATGCCGCCGAGACGGCAGCGCCCGCCAAGAAGGAGACCTTTGCCGAGCGCCGTGCCCGTCTTGCTGCCGAGAAGGCCGCAAGCGAGGGTGCTGCTGAGGGCGAAGGTGTTGCCGAGGAGGCCGAGGGTGCAGAGCCTGCCGTTGCTGCTGATGCCGCCGAGCCCGAGCCTGTTGCAGAGCCCGAGCCCGAGCCGGCAGAGCCCACGACGGCCGACCTCTATGCCCGTCGTCCCCGCAAGCGCAAGGCCGTCGTCGACCAGCTCGCTCGCGAGCTCGAGGCCGAGCTCGAGGCCGAGGACGACGCCGCTGCCGCCGACGCCCCGAAGGGAGGCGATGAGTAATGCCTATCGGACCTGCGCGCATGCCGCTCTTCGATCACCTGGGCGAGCTCCGTCGCCGCCTGACCATCGTGGTCGTGTCGGTGTTTGCCGCCGCCATCGTGCTGTATTTCGCCACGCCCGTGGTGCTCGACATCCTGGAAGACCCCATCCGCTCCTTTGTGCCGGACGGTAAGTTCTACATCACCACCACGCTCGGCGGCTTTGGACTGCGCTTCTCGCTGGCCATCAAGATGGCCGTGGTCATGTGTACGCCCATGATCATCTGGCAGATCCTGGCATTTTTCCTGCCGGCGCTGCGTCCCAACGAGCGCAAGTGGGTCGTGCCCACGGTGCTCGCCTCGACGGTGCTGTTCTTCCTGGGCGCCATCTTCTGCTACTTCATCATCATCCCGGCGGGCTTTGAGTGGCTCATCGGCGAGACCTCGGCCGTCGCTACGGCGCTGCCCGACCTGGAGAACTACGTCAACATGGAGCTGCTCTTTATGATCGGCTTTGGCGTGGCGTTTGAGCTGCCGCTCATCATCTTCTACCTGTCCGTTTTCCACATTGTGTCCTATGCGGCCTTCCGCAGCGCTTGGCGTTACGTGTACGTAGGCCTGCTCGTGGGTTCGGCTGTGATTACGCCCGACGGCTCGCCCGTTACGCTGGGCCTTATGTACGGTGCCCTGCTTTCGCTCTACGAGATTTCGCTCGCCATCGCCCGTGTGGTCATTACCGCGCGCGAGGGCAAGGAGGGTCTGTTCGTGAGCCGTCTGGACCTGTTCTCGGACGACGAGGACGACGAGGAGTAAATCGGTATGCACGAGGTTGGCATTGTCAACGGCATACTCGATACAGTGATTCGCGCGGCGCGTGGGGCGGGGGCCTCGCGCGCCGTTTTGGTGACGCTGCGTATCGGGGATATGACCGAGGTCGTGCGCGAGGCGCTCGACTTTGCGTGGGAGACGTTTCGCGACGAGGATCTGCTCACGCGCGGCTGCGAGCTCGCGGTGGAGGAAATCCATCCGCAAAGTGAATGCCTGGACTGCGGCGAGGTCTTTGACCACGACCGCTTCCATTGCCGCTGCCCCCAATGCGGCGGCGCCAACGTGCGCCTACTGCACGGCCGCGAGCTCGATATCGCGAGCATCGAAATCGAAACCCCCGACGATTAGCCCGCTAGCCATCTGGTGATGGGGTATAAAGGGGCCAAAGTAAGGAGCGCTAAGTATGGCTGAGAAAACGATTGATATCGCGTCGCCGATTCTGTCGCGCAACGAGCGCCTGGCAGATCAGCTGCGTCAGCGATTTAATGAGACAAACACCTATGTGATCAATGTGCTGTCGAGCCCCGGTTCGGGCAAGACCACCACGATCCTGGGCACCAACGAGCGCCTGCGCGACAAGGCCGGCTTGCGCTGCGCCGTCATCGAGGGCGATATCGCCTCGGATGTCGACGCCATCACCATGAAGGAAGCCGGCATGCCCGCCATCCAGATCAACACGGGCGGCCTGTGCCACCTCGAGGGCAACATGATCATGGAGGCCGTCGACGCCTTCGACCAAGCCGTCGGTCTGGAGAACATCGACGTCATCTTTATCGAAAACGTGGGCAACCTGGTCTGCCCGGTCGACTTTGACCTGGGTGAGAACCTGTCCATCATGATTCTCTCGGTGCCCGAGGGCGACGACAAGCCCGTCAAGTACCCGGGCATCTTCCAGCACGCCGGCGCACAGCTGCTCAACAAGGTAGACGTGGCCCCGGCTTTCGATTTTGACATGGATAGGTATACTAAGACACTCGATGACCTCAATCCGCAGGCGCCGCGGTTTGCCGTGAGCGCGCGCAAGGGCGAGGGCATGGATGCCTGGTGCGATTGGCTCATCGGGCAGATT
>DBEWTI010000055.1:0-5832 GCA_048205975.1 Collinsella sp. | reverse complement strand
GGCATCATCGGCGGCAATGGTGGTCAGGAACTGGTCAAACTCGTTATCGTGGCGAAGCTCCAGCAGGTCGCCCTTGCCCACGGGCTCAAACAGCTCAATGCGGGCGATGGCGGCGCGGCGACGGCGGTCGTCGGGCTTGAGCCCGCGTACATCGCGGTTGGCCAGGCGGCTGCCGAGCACCGTGCCCACAATCTGGCCGCGGTTGTTGGAGCGCTCGTAGCTCATCATCTCGTCGCCCGAGGTGCCATCCTGGTAGGCGTGCGTAAAGTCGCGGTTAAAGCAGCGCTTGAGCTGGCGCTGGCGGGCGGCATCCTCATCTTTAGAGGTCGAAACATCGGCAAGCATATCGTCAATCTGGTGACGGTACACATCGACGATGGAGTACACGTAATCGGGAGCCTTCATGCGGCCCTCGAGCTTGAGCGATGCGGCGCCGGCGTCATACAGACGGCGAACGAGCTGCGACGTGTTGGTGTCGCGCGGGCACAGCGCGCGCTCGCGACCGGCAGGGGAGAGCGAGCGGCCGTTCTCGTCAATTAGCTCGTAGGGCAGGCGACAGGGTTGAGCGCACATGCCGCGGTTGGCCGAGCGGCCCGCCATGGCAAAGCTCGACAGCAGGCACAGGCCCGAGTAGCAAAAGCAGATGGCGCCGTGGCTAAAGACCTCAAGGTCCACATCGGGCGCGGCATCGTGGATGGCGGCAATCTCGTCGATGGAAAGCTCGCGCGAGAGGGTCACGCGGTCGGCGCCCTGCTCGCGGCACCAAAGGGTTCCGCGGTCGTCGTGGATGTTTGCCTGGGTCGAGATATGCGTCTCGATGCTGGGCATCGTGCGCTTGACCTCAAAGAACAGGCCCCAGTCCTGGATGATGAAGGCGTCGGCGCCCAGCGTGGAGCAGCGATGGATGAGTTGCAGCGCATCGCCCATCTCGGACTGCTTGATGACGATGTTGACCGTGACGTAGACGCGCGACCCGGCTAGATGCGCGGCGCGGCAGGCTTGCTCAAAGGCCTCGTCGGTAAAGTTGGTGGCCTTGCGGCGTGCGTTGAAGCTGCCCATGCCGCAGTAGATGGCGTCTGCCCCGGCGGCGAGTGCGGCGGCAAAGGGCTCGGGCCCTCCGGCGGGCGCCAAAAGCTCGGGTCTGCGGTTGGTGGTTCGACTGGCGGTTGCGGTCATATCCTGCCTTTCAAAATGCTCAGATACTCAAAAGTATAATGGTGCCGTCGCGGCAGGCGATGCCCGTGCTCTAAGCGGGATAAAGTCTTCAGCAGCTTGGACTGGCTGACCCCGTGGAGAACCGTTCAGCGGTCTGGGGAAACCGTTGGGCGATAAAATATTCTCGCAATCTGATAATTATCTTGCATCGGGCAAACTCATCCCCTACTATCCCAATTAAGCGCGGTGTTCAGACCGAACTGTGCCTCCCGGTGTGAACGCCGCGCTCACGCTCTCTCAACTGATCGTAAGGAGAAAAACATGAGCAAGACCGTCGTGTCTTCCGATAACGCACCCGCAGCCATCGGCCCGTATTCCCCCGGTATCCAGGCCGGCAACATGGTGTTCCTGTCCGGCCAGCTGGGCATCGATCCCGCAACTGGCAAGATGCCCGAGGGCGTCGAGGCTCAGGCTAAGCAGTCCCTTGCTAACGTCGAGGCCCTGCTGACCGCTGCCGGTGCCACCTTTGCCGATGTCGTCAAGACCACAGTCTACCTGGCTGACATTGCCGACTTCGCTGCCGTAAACGAGATCTACGCCTCCAAGTTCGAGGCCCCGTTCCCCGCGCGCAGCGCTTTCCAGGTTGCTGCTCTTCCGGCTGGCGGTCTGGTCGAGATCGAGGTCGTCGCCGCTCTCTAAGGCGTTGGCCACAACTAAACATGACATGCAAAAAGACCCTGCAGCGCGTGCGAGCTGCAGGGTCTTTTGTCAAGTGACGAATCGCTTGTGGAGCCGCGCTCCATTTTGCTTGTTAGCCCTCCTTGCGGACTTTTTGCAGGTAGCGGTACACGCTGGGCTCCGAGATGCCCAACGCGGTGGCGGCGCAGGCCACGGCGCCCTTGAGCATGAACACCCCGTTGCCGTTGAGGTGGCGAATGACGTCCACGCGGTCGCTCTGACCAAGCGACGCTACATCCAGCCCGCGCGCGCTCAGCAACTCAGCAATGCTGCGATCGATGAGCTCCTGGGTGGACTCCGAAAGGCTTTCGACCTCGATAGGGGCGGGCTCCGTGCGCGTCGGCGCTGCGTCGAAGCACGCCATGAGCTGCTGCGCCATGGCGTTGATGGAGCGTACGGTCGAGAGGTCGGTGTTGACGCAGAGCATACCGACGATCTCGCCATCCTCGCGGATAAAGAACGTCGCGGACTCCAGCGTCTTGCCTCCGGCGCCGCGGCCCTCGTAGCCCGTAATAAACGGCAGGTCGCGATACTTGGGGTCGTGCATGATCTTGAGCGCCAGATCGGTGGCGGGACCGCCGACCTTGCGGCCACTCACGATGCCGTTGCGAATATCGACGATGGCGTGGTCGGGATCAGAGAAATCGTGCAGCACGATCTCGCTGTTCTTACCGAGTATCTGCTCCAGAAAATCGACCATCGGCAAAAAGCGACGTACGGTCTCGTTCACGGGCAACTCCTTTGGGTGAAATCGGAAATGTTCATAACAATTTTTTCTCATGGTAACACGCTGCCCATCATCTCGTATATCCGCAGGTACATTGCGTAATGCAGACGAACGGTATGATTTTGGCGGTAAACGGTCGACCAAAAGAAAAGTAAGATGTTATTTAGACCAGACACATTCCTGACCTGCGGAAACGAGTTATTTCAGCTGAAGAATAGTCTGATAACAAAAAATTATTATTGAGAATGAGAACCATCTTTAATACGATATCCAACGAAGGCACAACCTCAACCCCGCACTGCGTCACAATAGAGCGTTAGATGCGAAAACAACTACTTCGAGGATTGGTGGTCAAATGACCCAGGAGACGGTTAAGAACGGCACTGAAGCCCTGTTCACTCGCGAAGGCATGCCTCCCGTTAAGGAAATGATCCCGTGTGCCCTTCAGCACGTACTGGCATCGTTTGCCGGCATCATTACCCCGGCGGTCATCATGGCCGGCGTCTACGGCTTTAATAGCCAGCAGAGCACCGACATCATCCAGGTCGCGCTCATTCTTTCGGCGATCGATACGGCCCTTCAGGCCTTCGCTCCCTTCCGTCGCATCGGCGGCGGCCTGCCCATCGTCATGGGCGTTTCGTTCGCGTTCCTGCCGGCTCTGCAGGCCATGGGTGCCTCGGGCTTTAGCTTTGGCGCGCTGCTGGGCGGCGAGATCGTCGGCGGCGCCGTCGCGGTCCTCTTTGGTCTGGCCTACAGCAAGATCAAGTGGCTGTTCCCGCCCGTCGTGACCGGTACGGTCATCTTCTCCATCGGCGTTTCGCTGTATCCCACGGCCGTCAAGTATATGGCCGGCGGTATGGGTACGCCGCTGTGGGGCACCCCGCAGGCCTGGTGCGTCGCTCTTATCACCTTCGCCGTGGTCTTTGCACTCGCCAACTTTGGCAAGGGCACGCTCAAGCTGGGATCCGTGTTCTTTGGCATGATCGTCGGCATGATTGTCTCCATCCCCTTTGGCATGATCGACTTCTCCAGCGTCGCCACCGCCCAGGTCTTCGCCCTTCCCAAGCTCATGCCCTACGCGCTCGAGTTTGATCCCGAGGTCTGCATTACCCTCGCCGTCGTGTTCCCCATGGTCGCCATTCAGGTTATCGGCGACGTCTCCGCCGCCTGCCTGGGCTCCATCGACCGTATGCCCACCGAGCGCGAGCTCTCCGGCGCTATCGTGTCCCAGGGCCTCACCTCTATGATCGGCGGCCTGCTGGGCGGTCTTCCCACCAGCGCCCTTGGCCAGAACGTGGGCATCATCTGCTCCAACAAGGTCGTCAACAAGTGGGTCTTTGTGATCATCGCGGCCGTCTTTGCCATCGCTGGTTTGTTCCCGCAGCTCTCTGCCGTCCTTTCCGCTATCCCGCAGCCCGTCATCGGCGGCGCGACCGTCGGCGTCTTTGGCACCATCACCATGAACGGCGTGCGCATGTTCACCCGCGAGGGCCTCACGCAGCGCACTACCACCATCGTCGGTACCTCCGTCGTCTTTGGCCTGGGTATCTGGATGGCCAGCGGTTGCCTTGCCGGCGAGGGTATGCCCGCCTGGGTGTCCACCGTCATCGGCTCCAATGCCGTAACCCCCACCGCCATCATGGCCATTGTCCTTAACCTGATCCTTCCGCAGACGCCGGTCGTGGCTCAGCACATCGATGCTGCCAAGGACGCTGCCGTGGATCTGGTCTTGCCCGAGAGCAAGAAGTAGCCAATTCGGTGCTATTCGTCGGCGGACGCATCGCCTCGTCCGCCGGCGTCATGCGGCGCCAAGCCGCACTTCAAAGGGTTTGTCCCTTTGGTGAAGCGTTGACGGGAGAGGGCCCGTTTCCGGTGTAGGCCGGCGCTTCGCACTTCCGCTATGTCAGAGGTGTCAAACCCCGCCTCTGATGTTGAAGGGAGCATCCATGCTTCTGGTCGCTAACGGTTCCGTTTTTACCCGCAACGCTCAGACCCCGTTTATTCCAAACGGTGCGGTCGCCATTGACGGAGATACGATCGTCGAAGTGGGCCCCGAGTGCGAGCTCAAGGCCAAGTACCCGGATGCCGAGTACGTCGACGCCCAGGGCAACCTCATCATGCCCGGACTCATCAACTGTCACACCCACATCTACTCGGGTCTGGCCCGCGGCCTTGCCATTAAGGGCTGCAACCCCACCAACTTCCTGGAGAATCTTGAGCAGCAGTGGTGGAAGATCGATGACAACCTGACGCTCGACGGCACCAAGGCCAGCGCCTATGCCACGATTCTTGACTCCATCCGCGATGGCGTCACAACGATCTTCGATCACCACGCGAGCTTCTGCGAGATCCCAGGCAGCCTCTTTACCATTAAGGATGCAGCTCAGGAGCTGGGCATGCGTTCGTGCCTGTGCTACGAGGTCTCCGACCGCCGCGGTCAGGAAAAATGCGACCAGGCCATTGCCGAGAACGCCGAGTTTGCCCAGTGGGCCGCCAAGGAGCGTCGCGATAACGACAACCACATGATTGCCGCCATGTTTGGCGGTCACGCCACCTTTACGCTGTCGGACGAGACCATGGACAAGATGGCCGAGGCCAACAACGGTCTGACCGGCTTCCACATCCATGTGTGCGAGGGCATGAATGACGTGTGGGATTCCCGCCTCAACCGCGGCGGCATCAGCCCCGTCGAGCGCCTGCTGCAACACAACCTGCTGGATCCCGACACCATGCTCGGCCACTGCATCCACGTGACGCCCGCCGAGATGGACATCGTCAAGGAGTCCGGCACCTGGCTCGTCAACAACCCCGAATCCAATATGGGCAACGCCGTGGGCTGCGCCCCCGTGCTTGAGTTCTTCCGCCGCGGCATCCCCGTGTGCATGGGCACCGACGCCTACACCCACGACATGCTCGAGAGCCTCAAGGTCTTCCTGATCATTCAGCGCCACAACGCCGCCATGCCCAACGTGGGCTGGTGCGAGGCCATGACCATGCTGTTCGAGAACAACGCCAAGATGGCGAGCAAGTACTTCGATCGCAAGCTCGGTGTGCTCGAGGCCGGCGCTGCTGCCGACGTCATCGTCATGGACTACAAGCCCTTTACGCCGCTGAGCGAGGAGAACATCGACGGCCACATGCTCTTTGGCATGATGGGCAAAAACTGCCGCACCACCATCATCAACGGCCGCGTCCTGTACAAGGACCGCGAG
>DBEWTI010000048.1:0-7228 GCA_048205975.1 Collinsella sp. | reverse complement strand
GCCTTCGACCCGCTCGAGTCGTTTTTCTATCGCGATGTCCTACGCGTCGGTGTTGAGTGGATGGGCTGGCTCTCGTCGGCCTGCGGTGTCGGCGCGGTGCTGGGCGCCATGGTCGCGCTCCGGATGCCGCCGCGTTTCGTCAACCTTAAAACACTGCTCGTGGCGCTCATGTCCGTGGGCCTGGGAAGTCTGCTCTATGTGGGGACACCGTACGTGGGCGTGGCCCTCGTCGGCCAGGTCGCCCTGGGCATAGCTTGGGGTGTCGTCAACCCGCTCCACAACACCATCGTGCAAACGACGGCGCCGCTCGAGCAACTCGGCCGTGTGAACTCGGTCATGGGCTTTGGCAATATGTTCGCCGGCGTGGCGCCGCTGGCGATTGCCCCGTGGCTGGCGGCGACATTTGGCGTGCAGCAGACGCTCATCGGAGCAGGCATGGTCGTGACGGCGGTCCCTGCGACGTTGCTGCTGTTTGGTCGCAGGCATTTTGATCGTGCCGCAAGGCAGTAAAACCATCACAACATTCGATGAAAATCGCGATTTTGCCGAAAAACGTCGAATGTTGTGATGGTTTGCGCCCTGGTCCAGGCCATCCTGCGGATCCGGCCACCACAAAGGGGCCAAGCACCTTTGTGGTGGTTTTTGCTTTGACGGGCCGCGCCTGTGCCTTGGTATACCATGTACGACGTTTGCGAATACACCCCACACCGCCGCGCTACCCAGAAAGGCCCCCATGGACGCCACCTTCAGCCGCATCAAAGCCGTGTTCTGCGATATCGACGGCACGCTGCTCACGAGCCAGCACACGGTGTCCCCGCGCACCGTGGCGGCGATCCGCGCCCTGCGCGAGCGCGGCGTGCTCTTTGGCCTGTGCACCGGGCGCGACGCCCACGCGACCGAGGCCATGTACGAGCTCTGGGGCATCGAAGGCCTGGTGGACGTGCTGGTGGGCTGCGGTGGCGCCGAGGTCATCGACCGCGCACACGACATCAACGAGCTGAGCTATCCGCTGCCGGGCGAGACCATCGCGCGCATCTGCAAGCACATGGCGGACCTTCCGGCAACGCCCGTCTGCCCCCGAGACGGCGTGTTCTACGTGCCCGAGAGCAACGCGTGCGTCGAGCACCTGTCGCGCGTCGACGGCGTGCCCTACCAGGTGGTCGATTTTGCCGAGTTTTTGCGCGAGCCGCAGCCCAAGGTGATGTTTACCATGGCGCCCGAGGTAATGCCGCGGGTGATTGAGCGGGCGTCGGCGTTTGCCGATAACACCGTTAAGGCGGCGGCTCTGCAAACCACGCAGCGGCTCTACGAGTTCATGGATCCGCGCGTGTCCAAGACGCGCGGCCTTGTGCGTGTGGCGGAGCTCAACGGCATGGAGCTCCAGAACATCTGCGTGTTTGGCGATGCCGATAACGACACCTGCATGGTTGCCGACGCCGGCGTGGGCGTGGCCATGGCAAACGGCAGCGATGCCACCCGCTCCGCCGCCGATTTTGTAACCGCGAGCAACGACGAAGACGGCATCGCGATCTTTATCGAGGAACATCTGCTGTAGCGCCGGGGGAGAGCCACCACAAAGGGAATAGGCACCTTTGTGGCGGCCTCAGGCGATTTGGGCGAAATGATGCCTAAAATCTGCGCGAAAATTCAAATATAGTTGTCTGAACATCATGCTTCTAACCACCGATGAGATAAAGATATTCCCATCAATTTAGTGGTCTATTCCTCCCGGTTAATGACCTACCGTTCACGGTCGATTTTCGACCGTTCACAGGATGTTTGCTCTTGAGCAAAATGTTGTGCAAATAAATCTAATGCCATTAAAAAATAATACGCAACTAAATTACCAGCAGAAACAAAAAATAGATAGCGAATAGACGAAGGTAAATCTGAGCAAATGTCAAGAGAATTGAGAACTCGCTACAAAAATGTCGGTTTTGTTGCTCAGGTGTTTAAACAATCGTTATAATTGCATTACTAAACGAGCGCAATTACAGATTGCGCAGATACGTTTGATGGTGAAAGAGCAAGATCGCGGTCTCTTGGGGAGGAGACATCGATGAAAGCGAATTCGGACAAATCTAAGCAGAGTAATAAAGCGACGCGCCGTGTACTGGCAGGCGTTTTGTGCGGAGCCTCCGTTTTGAGCCTGGTACTGTCGCTCGTCATGCCTCCGATCTCGCAGGCCATTGCCAATGGCACTCAGGAGGTTGCTGCCGAGGAGGTTGCTGCGGACGAGGGCACTTTAAGCAAGGACGCCCGTGCGGACAATTCCACGGGCAAAGACGCTGAAAACCGGAAAAGTGACGGCGCTGAGGGTGGCGAGGGAGAAGACGCTGCTGCGGCGGATCCGGCTGCCGATGACACGGGAGCCGAGAGCGCTGCGCAACCCGCGGATGATGGGCAGTCTGACTATAAGGTCGCTACTGTTGCAAATGAAGGTAAGGTTCCGGGACTTCAAATAGATGAGGATGGGTACGCGCTGCTGCAGAGTGACAAAGACCTGTCTACGTACCTTGACCTTCCCGCGGCGGAAAAGCCCGCAAAGCTGCGTCTGGCTGCTGATATTAGTTCGAGCGAGCCGATCTCCATCAACGAAAAAACTACGATCAACAAAGACACTACGATCGACCTTGCGCATCACAAGCTTTATTACAGCAGCGGTAACAAGGGCATAGGCGACACTGGTTGTACATTTATCACAATTTCACAGGGCTTTACGCTAACTGTCGAAGATAAGGCGGAGACCTCGCCGACTGAAGTTACCAGTGGTGAACCCAGTGGTGAACCTGGTCAGCTAGCACAGATGCAGTTCACTGGAAGTGTTCCACAACAACTCACATACTACGTAACTGAAAGCACGCCTAACGGTCCTGGCACTAGCGAAAAGACCTACCTGCACACTGTTACCAATTTCGGCGCTATCGTTGCATGCAAAGAGGGCTATGTAAATCGAGTCATTTCCGTTGCGGAAGGGGGCACGCTCAACCTTAAGGGTGGCATGATCACAACGCCTCGTACCCTGGGCAACGACGGCCACGTTATTCTCTCTCAGGGCGCTGTCAATATTTCTGGCGGTTACGTCACCAACGGCAACCGCGGTGGCTGGGGCGGTGGTCTGTGCATAACGGGCGCGAAAGCCAGCCTCGAAATGACAGACGGTGTGGTCGCGGGAAACAAGGCTGCTTCTGGCGGCGGCATCTTTGCTAACAACGGAGCCACCTTGAAGCTTACGGGGTGGAATCATCTCTGGCAACGCTACGTATTCTGATTCGGATGGTCACGGTGGCGGCATCTTGGTTTCGGGCGGTAGTGTGACCGTTTCTGGTGGCTATATCACTAACAACAAATACGCTAAATTCTGCGGTACTGATGGCAATGGTTGTCATGGCGGCGCTGGGCTTGCTGCCAATAGCGGCGCCCATGTCACCATTTCCGGTGGCCAGATTACTGGCAACTATTCCGATGAAGCTGGCGGCGGCGTTTACGTTACCAATCTTAAACAACAAGGTAAGGCTTGGCTCAACATCAAGGGAGGAATTATTGCCTCTAACGTGAGCTACCGATCTGAAGGTGCCGGCATCCGAGTGGGCCAGAGGGTTGACGCGATGATTAACGGCACTCCAGACAACAACGACACTCCAGGCAGCAAAGTCTACATCACTAATAACCACTGCATGTCTCGCTATGACTGGGGCGGCGGCGGCATCTTCGTCCAGGGCAGTAATGAGACCGCATCTGATGCGGGTAGGCTATTTGTCTATAGCTCCTATATAAGCACCAATACCGCTGGTGGCTATGGTGGTGGCGTTGCAGTCTGCCCGACGGGCAAGACGTTGGTAACGAACACCGACGGCACGGCGATCTTTGGCAACACTGACGCTGGAGGCGCCGAATCTTACGATAGTGAAAACAATAACAATGATGGTAACCCCCATCTTTCTGGCGGTGGCAACGGTAAGACAGAAGACAAGGACGCCTATTACTCGGTCGATAGCAACGGCGAACATGTTTTTCGTACCAGTGGTCATGCCGATTTCTTCCTCGCGGCGAAAGGTCACACAACGCCGGTCGCAGTGGTAAGCGGCAAGATGCTTGGCGATATAGACGCCAAGTATTCGGGAAGCATTGAGCTAACGAATCGCATTACCATCCCCGCCAACGGTGCTGCTCAGGTAAAAAATAGCATCGGTCTGACTTCGGGTGTTGATACCAAGGATAAAACGACGATTGATGCAGTACGGAATAAAGCGACAACTTTCATCACGGGCAACTATTCTTGGGACCATGGTGGCGGCATCATGTCGAATGGCAACTTGTACCTAGGCGTGCCTGCGGATACGTATATCTTACCGAGCCTTAAGTTGAAGGCAACCAAGGCGCTGAAACAGGCCAATCAAAACATGGAGTTCGACAAAGACAAGTCTCTTTCTCGGTCTACCGTAGGGATTCGGATGTCGCGACGGAGCCCTCTTGGAATGACAAGACATTCAACAATGGCGGCTGCACCTTGGTCGGAACCGCCAAGAATGATAAGAGCGGTAACATCACCTTTGACCTTGGCGAACAGTACGTTGATAAGGCTGTTGAGGCTAATGAGATTACATACTACTTGGTCGAAAATGCTGGCAATGATCCCGACATCACGTACGATCCCGACATCACGTACGACCCAGCCGTGTACAAGATTGTGGTGAAGGTTCAGGACAACAAAACGCCACTCATGAATGTGCCTAGCAAGGAAGATCCAAACTCGGAGGTTCCTCTTTGCGTTCACAACTACACGATCACAAGCGTGAGTCTGGGAGATTCAACTAACTCGTTGGAAAAGAACGAGCAAGGCTATTATTCGATTGTCGGCCCCGACGGGGGAAAGACCTTCACCAATAAGTACACTCCGTACACCTCCAGTGGCTCCTGGACTCCTAAGGCGACTAAGGTCGTTGTGGGTGGCGAGATGAAGGAGTTTACGCTTCAACTTGCGAAAGACAGCAGATTTAGAAAAGAAGACATCGTCGGCACTGCCGTGATCTCTGGCGATAAAAAGAAGCAGACGCTTCCGTTCATCTTTGATAAGGGGATTGCGTACACGCTCTCTGATATCACGAAGGATCCCTACACTGCTGGTGACTCTACGGGTCGTGGCGCCTCCAAGACCTTCACGTACTATATGCGCGAGAAGAACGATAGCTCGATATTCTCGCACTACAAGTTCGACAAGTCGGTCTATAAGTTCACGGTTACGGCAACGGATGACACCGAAGGACATATCGACTGTGCGGTGACCTACAAGAAGGGAACCGTTGACGCCAAAGGTACTTGGGAAAGCGCCGAGACCGAGGATCACGAGTTTCCCGACACTACCCCCACCTTCACCAATACCTACTCCACCTCTTTGCCCCTTTCTGGTATGTCGGGCGTCACTCTGACGTACCTTGCCGGCGCGGCGGTGCTTTGCGCTGCTGCGGCCTGGATGCACATTCGTCGCAAGGCGAATGCGAAGGGAGGCGAGCGTCGTGAATAAGAAAGTTTGCTCCTTCCCGATCTTGTTTGCGCTGCTTGCCCTCCTGATCGGCACCTGCGCGGTTGTGTTCCCCGCTTCCGCGCAGGCCGCGCCGACCTCGACCGGTTCCATCACGGTGAGCGGCACCGTGGCGAGCAGCTACGACGCCTACCAGATCTTTAGCGCCAACGTCGTCGACGGCGACAGCGACGCCAAGATCGCCACCGACCTCGCCTGGGCAAGCGACGCCGCGCGCGACGCCGCGCTGCCTGTGCTGCACAGCGCCGGCATGCCCAATTCCCAGACCACCGCGCGGGAAGCTGCCGAGTGGCTCAACACCGATTCCCACCTTACGAGCGCGCTGAGCGCACAGCTCGCTCGTTCCCTCCAGAGCTCTGGCTCCGTGTCCGTGGCCCTTAACGCGGGCACGACGGCCGAGCTGCCCTGCGGCTACTGGCTCATCGTCGCCGACGATGACGCCATCTCCCAGAACGAGGCCGGCACCGCGCCGATCATGGTCCTGGTCGGCGGCAGCCCTGTCACCGTCAAGCCCAAGGCCGCGACGCCCAAGGTCGCCAAGCACGTGCTGGAGGACAGCACCGCCGCCTGGGGCAAGGCCGCCGACGCCACGGTCGCCGACGACCTGTACTGGCGCCTCTCGGCCACGGTCCCGGCGGACCTCACCGCCTACGACGCCTACGCGGTGCAGTTCGTCGACACCATGAGCGCGGGGCTCGACCCCTCCAAGGTCGCCGCGAGCATGCATGTGTACGTGGCGGCGGGCGCGGACGGCGGCTTTGACGCCGTCTCGGCCGGCAAGGACGGACGCGTCGGCACCGAGCCCGCGAAGGGTTGGACCGACATCACGGCCCAGTGCGCCACCAAGGTAGCGGCCGACGGCAAGACCTTCACCGTGCGCACCGGCGACCTGATCGCCGCGCTCGGCGGGACCGACGCCTTCGCCGCGGGCGCCCGCGTGGTCGCCGTGTACGACGCGCCGCTCAGCAGCGCCTGCAACCACGGCATCGCCAAGGGCAACCCCAACGAGGTCTACCTGCGCTACCCGCGCTCTCCCTTCGCCGACCAGTCCGGCGACGCCGGCTTCACCCGCACGCCGAGCGATGACGCGACGGCCTACACCTGGGATCTCGCGCTCACCAAGCGCGGCAGCGACGGCGACAAGCCGCTTGCCGGGGCGGTCCTGAGCATCGCCGACGACCGCGGCCGCACACTGGCGGCCGACGGCACGTGGGATGCGGAGGGCAAGGCCACCGTCACCACGGGCGAGGACGGCCGCGTGACCGTCTCGGGCGTGGACTCGGGCAAGCTGGAGGTCCGCGAGCTCAAGGCGCCCAAGGGCTACGCCGCCTTTGAGGGCACGCGCTCCGTGACGGTCAAGGCCGAGGGCCTGGACGTCAAGCAGGTGGCCGCCGCCAAGCCCAAACTCACCATCACGGCCGAGTCGCCCCTACGCGCCGACAGCGCTGACGGGTCGACGGGCAGCCTGGAGGCGTCGCTCATCAACACGCCTACCGGCACACCCCCTAGCATTACCACCGGAGGCTTTATGCCCTCGACTGGCGATATGGCAATGTACGCCGCGGCCGCCGCAGCGGTCGCCGGAGCCGCGCTCATCGTGGTCGCGCTCCTGGTCAAGCGGGGAGGTGGCAGCCATAAAGAGTAGCTGGCAGCCCCACAGAGAGCGGGGCGAGACGTAGCGAAGCA
>DBEWTI010000047.1:0-2982 GCA_048205975.1 Collinsella sp. | reverse complement strand
CGCATCCGCCAGTTTGCCGCCCGCGTGCTGCACCTGCTGGCCGAGCGCGACCCGCAGCGCGTCGTGCCCTGCGTGCCCGCGCTGATCGAGGCGCTCGACCGCCCCGAGGCTCAGACCCGCTGGGAGGCCCTCGATGCCCTGGCGGCGCTCGCCACCACCTGCCCCGAGCAGCTGGGCGATGCCTTCGAGGGCGCCGAGACCGCGCTGTTCGACGAGATTTCCTCCACGCTGCGCTATGCCGCCTTCCGCCTGCTGTGCGTGTGGGGCGCCACGAGCGTCGAGCGTTCGCGCGAGGCTTGGCCGATCCTGGACGAGGCCATCCAGTGCTACCACGGCGACCTCGAGTATCGCGACATGCTCGGTTGCCTGTATGAGTTTGGCCAGGGCGAGATCGACGCCGAGGTCGCCGAGAAGCTCGCGCTGCGCCTTAAGTTCGACGCCGAGAACGGCAAGGGCAGCTATCTCAAGGCCCGTTCGAGTGAGATTTGCGAAATGCTTGTTAAACGTTTTGGCCTGGATCTCTCCAAAAAGAAGAAGCATGCTAGCGTTAAAAAATCTGACGACGCCGAAGACGAGGAGTAACAGATTATGGCGCACGATGTAGTCCTGATCCCCGGTGACGGTATCGGTCCCGAGATTACGCAGGCCATGCGCCGCGTGGTCGAGGCCACCGGTGTCCAGATCAACTGGAACGTCCAGGAGGCCGGCGCCGGCGTCATGGACGAGTTTGGCACGCCGCTGCCCCAACATGTGCTCGACGCGGTCGCCGAGACCAAGGTTGCCATCAAGGGCCCCATCACCACGCCGGTCGGTACGGGTTTCCGCAGCGTCAACGTGGCCCTGCGCAAGCACTTCGACCTGTATGCCTGCGTGCGCCCCTGCCTGTCGCAGCCGGGCGACGGCTCGCGCTTCCGCGACGTCGACCTGGTCATCGTGCGCGAGAACACCGAGGACCTCTACGCCGGGATCGAGTTCGATGAGGGCGCTGCCGAGGTCGAGGAGCTCTCGCAGCTCGTCGAGCGCTCGGGCCAGAAGACCTTCGCCGCGGATTCCGCCATCTCAATCAAGCCCATCTCCATCGCCAAGAGCCGCCGCATTGTGGAGTACGCTTTTGAGTACGCCCGCCGCTGCGGCCGCAAAAAGGTGACGGCCGTGCATAAGGCCAACATCATGAAGGCGACCGATGGCCTGTTCCTGCGCGTTGCGCGCGAGGTGGCCGCCAACTATCCCGATATCGAGTTCAACGACAAGATTGTCGACGCCACCTGCATGGGCCTGGTCCAGAACCCCAACGACTTCGATGTCCTGGTGCTGCCCAACCTGTACGGTGACATTGTGAGCGACCTGTGCGCCGGTCTGGTAGGTGGACTGGGTATGGCTCCGGGTTCCAACATCGGTGCCGACTGCGCCATCTTCGAGGCGACGCACGGCTCCGCGCCCGATATCGCTGGCCAGGATATCGCTAACCCCACGGCCGAGATCCTCTCTGCTGCGATGATGCTCGATCACCTGGGCGAGAACGACGCGGCCAATCGCATTCGCGCCGCCGTTTCTGCCACGCTCGACGAGGGTGAGCAGGTTACCGGCGACGTTCGTCGTGCCCAGACCGGCTCCGTTGA
Organism: Collinsella sp.; assembly: GCA_048205975.1. Classification (GTDB taxonomy): domain Bacteria; phylum Actinomycetota; class Coriobacteriia; order Coriobacteriales; family Coriobacteriaceae; genus Collinsella. The sequence continues at coordinate 1,363 of DBEWTI010000047.1, read as the reverse complement.
GGGCGCTGTGGGCACGCAGGCCTTTGCCGATGCCGTTATCGCGCACCTGGCCTAAGGCATGCAGACTGCAAACGCCTAAATAGTACTTAAGTGTTTGCGTATAACCTGAGAATCAATACGCCCGGCGCTTTGTCGGGCGTATTCTATTGCGGACTATGTTTCCTAACAAGGAGTAACTGATAATGGGTCTGATTCAAAAGAAGGACGAGAAGGACGAGATCGACGGCATCCAGATCATCGAGCGCGGCGAAGGCCCCGATGGTGATGAGGAGGAGAAGATCGATCTGGTCGCCGGTACGTCTGCCGAACATATTGCCGCCGGTACGACGGCCGAGGAGGAGGACGCTCGCCTGGAGGCAAAGATCGCCGCGGACGCCGCCGACGAGAACCTCATGCCCGAGGAGCAGGACGAGGACGACGATATCCTGGGTTCCGACGAAGACGACCGCGCATCCAAGCACAAGAAGACGATGATTGCCGCCTTCGTGGTTGCAGTCGTGATCGCTGCTGTGGTCGGCTTCTTTATCGGCAACGGTGGTTTTGGCGGCAAGGGCGTCGGCTCGGCGACCCTCACCGAGGACCAGCTCGATTCGACCGTGGCAAGCTACAGCTACAACGGCAAGAAGAGCGACATCACCGCGCGCGAGGCCATTGAGAGCCAGTACAGCCTCGACACCGTCAAGGATGGCGATGGCAACTACACCGCTCCCTCTGCCGACGTCATCCTGTCCTACGTGCGCAACAAGATCCTGCTCGACGCTGCCGAGGACGAGGGCATCACCGTCTCTTCTAAGGAGATGAAGAAGTACGCCGAGGATTCCATCGGCACTTCGGACTACAAGACCATGGCCACGCAGTATGGCGTGTCCAAGGACCAGGCCAAGCAGATCGTCCGTCAGTCCGCGACGCTGCAGAAGCTCTACAAGAAGAAGGTGGGCGATAGCTCCGCAAGCATGCCGACCGCCCCGACCGAGCCTGCTGACGGCAACGAGGAGACCGCGAGCAAGGACTACGCCGATTACATCATCAAACTTGCCGGCGACGAGTGGGATAGCGAAAAGGGCACCTGGAAGGACGCCGATAGCACCTACGCTAAGGCCTTCGCTGACGATGCCTTTACGGCTGATAGTGCTACCTACAAGCAGGCCATGACCGCCTATTACACCGCCTACCAGCAGTACTCTTCGCAGGCTTCGAGCGCCAGCTCCAAGTGGACCGAGTACGCCAACGGCCTCTACGCCAAGGCCAACATCAGCATCTACGGCCTGTTTGCGTAAGGTTTGCCTGCACTACTGCGCGCTAACCGATCACCTGATTAAGCCCGCTAGAACGGACTGAACTGCCTCCCATTTCTTGGACATGA
>DBEWTI010000040.1:0-55017 GCA_048205975.1 Collinsella sp. | reverse complement strand
CCCTTCTTCCTCTTTCCGGACATGCCGTCCTCCGATCTCCCGGGGCCGGCCGGTCCGGCCCTCAGGGTATCGGGTTCCCACATTCATCCGTACATGTACGGATGAATGTGGGGAGTGTTCGGATGAAGTTGATAATCAAGGCTCCAATCTCAATGGCTTACTCTCGCCCATCGCTTGCCACCTCAAGCAGCACTTTAGCCCAAGCCTGGGCCCGACTTATCTCAAGCGTTGCATAAAGCTCGCACGAATTGTTCCGGAAGACATGGGTTTTCGACCGGAGCTTGATCTGGAACACTATCAGTCGCTCGCTCACATCGCCGACAAAGATCTGCGCTTAGATCTGATGAACGTTGCCGCGGATAACCATTGGAGCGCGTTGCGCATCGATCGTCATGCCCGCTATCGAAGTCCGCAGGACACTTTGGATGCTTGGGAGCGCCGTGTGCTTGAATCAAATCAAGAAGTACGGCGCTTCGCCCGCGCCTACACAGATGCCTGTGGAATCATTTCACTCGATGAACTTATTGAGCTCTACAACTCCTGTGCCCCCAATCCAGTCTCGAGATTTGAGATAAATGAGACTATTTGGCAAATCAGGAACGAATCGGGACAAATCGACAATCCCTGCATTATATCCAGAGATAGAAAACTCTATCTCATAGCGCCAGAGCTCGATGACGCTGTTGATGAAGCCCCTTATTACTATGATGACTACGGATACTCCTATCGAAAATATGAACGGCGCAGCGAATACACCGGTGAGATGCGCGCGCTGCGCGAACGGCGCGTTGGCATCAGAGTAGCAGCCATCTTCGCCGGTCACGAACGTCTTCCAATCAGAAGGCTCAGCTATGACGAAGTCATCTGCGGGCATATAAAGTGCAGTCGATCTGTCGAACGACTCAAGCAGTACGTCCTGAGAGACCCTGAGCTCAAGGCATCTGATTTCCATGCAAGAGAAGATGAGTTCGATTTCATCATGACAAAGCTTTTGCGTTCCGTTGGACTCAACGGTATGCCGACAGCCCAGCAAATTGCCGAAGACGCAGCTTTCTTATTGATTGTCGTACGACCCGAGCTTTATGAACGCAAGAAAACACCCGAGGTCTCCAAGCTCCTCTCGATAATCTATGAAGACGCTCCCCTCTGGGAGTTCAACGGACGCTCACATTCCGAGCTGAGAAGCGAAGAAGTGCTGGAGCCTCCGGTGCCAATTTCACATCGAGAAGTCCAATCAAAACAGGCCGCTTAACCCTATTAACTGCTTGCATTTTTGTCTACAAAACTGTATACAAAAAGAGAGGCCCTTATGGAGCTCATCGCAATCCACCCCCATGCCCTCAAGCACGGGCTGACGGAGACGGATATTACATGCGCCTGGAACTCCGCTTTCGCATGGTTCAGGCGTGATCTTGAAAATGGAGGTATCGATTACGTTCTCGTTGGACTTGATGGAAGAAGCCGTCTCATGGAACTCATCGCTCGATATTGCCCCGATCGAGATGGCTACATCATTTACCACGCCCTTGTCCCTCCTACGCGCAAGGTGCTCAGGGAAATCGGGGTCGATCGATAGGAGGCGCTATGGACGCTAAGCAGCTCGAGAAGATGATGGGGTTTGCTCCCGGAGAGCTGGAAAAGGCAGCAGAGGCATACGAAAAAGATGAGTGGCCAAAGGGCCGCACCATCAAGTTAGGGAGGCCGCCGATCTCCGATGAGCCGAGCGTTGTTTTGTCGGCACGCGTGGGTGAATCGGTTCTTGAGGCGTTTGACGCAAAGGCAAAGCGTCATGGGCAGACACGCACAGAGCGGATCAGGGAGCTCATTACGCTCGATGCAATGATTGCCTAGTCCCCCGCCGAACCCAAACGTGTACGCCAGCATCCAAAGTCGACATTTTTCGACATCTTTGGATGCTGACGTACAGCTTTTTTGCGTGGGTCCCTCACAACCGCTCATTGGGGACGCACTTAAATGAGTAGTCGGTTAAGAACGTCCCCAACGACTACCCGATGACACGGCGATCCTATTCCTCGATCTCTTTCCAGCACTGAGGATCGGCTTCGTACATATCGCCTGTGTAACCATACGTCACAGCGGGGCAGCCGCGGCACCAGCCAAAAAGTTCGCATTTGGAGCACTTCTTGAACTTTTTAAAGTCGCGCTTTGCTTCCATCTGCGGCGAAAAGAACAGCTCCTCGAGCGAGTTCTCGGCAACGTTGCCCACCTTGCTCTCCATGCGACGGCACGCATAGACGTCGCCCGTAGGCAGCACCGTCATATGGCCCGTACCGCAATGGCAGCCGTCGTAGATCATGCCGGGCTTGGCGCTCTTGGGGATGGTGAATTTGCCCTGCTCCCACAAAAGAAGCGTCCACAGGTGATCTTTGAGCTGGAAGAACGTTTTGCAGCCCGCAGCCTGGTGAAACTCCATACGCTCTTGCGCGGCCAGCAGCACGTCGCGAAATTCCAGCGGCTCCAGATGGAACTCATCACGCTTTTGGCCCGAGGTGGGGCAGTATCGTCCAAAAGCGAACACGTCGACTTCAAGGCTTGCCACAAGGTCAATGAGCTGCGGCAGCTCGGCGGCATTCATACTCGAAACCGTGTTCATAACGGCAACCCAGATACCCGCGCGCCTAAGGCACCCAATCGCACGCAAGGTCTCGACAAACGAGCCGGGCTTACGGAAGTAATCGTGCGTTTTCTCGAGTCCATCGAGCGAGAGCTGGTATTTGCGGCATCCCAACTCTTTCATGCGGGCGCAGACCTCGTCGGTCAGATGGAACGGATTGCCCATCACGCACCACATAAAACCACGCTCATGCAAAAGCTCGGCAAGGCGCCAAAAATCGGGATGGAGTATGGGGTCACCACCCGTAACGTAAAAGTACGGCTGACGACCGATGCGTTCGCAGAGGGCCTGGGCCTGATCGACGACCTCGACCATCTGCTCCCACGGCCTGCGCTTAAAACCAGCGCAGGCACCGTTGGCGAAGATATAGCAATGTTTGCAACGCTGATCGCATTCATCCGTAATATGCCACTGGAAGGCAAACGCGGGCTTTTGCATCGTGGGACTCCCTTGGTCGATGTTCAAATTGATGACGGTATTGGGCTACAGGCGCTCAACGGCGCCGACGGGGCAATTCTCTTCACAGGCGCCACAGTGCAAGCAGTGCTCAGACTCTATGCGATACGAGTCACCCGGCTCGATGCACTTCTGCGGACAGTGCTCAAGACAGGTACCGCAACCGATACACGCATCGGAATCAATACGAAAACCCTTAACGGGCGCGGACGCCATGTCCTCGTCTAGGGTAAAGACAGCGCGCTCAATAGGACGAACCCCCAGGTTAAAGTAGTCGAGCACGATGTTTTCGACCTTAAAGATAATGTTGATATCACGCGTATCACCGGGATAAACGTTGGCAAGATACGGCTGCTCGGCATAAATAACGTCACGCCAGTAAACTTGCTCGGAATCCAAGGCGGGAGTGGCAACGCCGGACATGCGGATCATTTCGTTAAACCGCGTGTGGACGAGCGTTTGGACGCGCCCATCGGCCATAAGCTGGCGGGCCATCTCCTTGCCGCGCGCCGTGAGGAAGTAGATGGCGCGGGACTCGTAATGTACAGCGCTCACGCAGCGAATTTGCGGCGCGCCATTTTCGTCCACAGTTGCCAGCGAGAGCGTCCCGGCAAGCTGCATCTTCTTGAGACAAGTCTGAGCATCCATTACGAGCCCCCTCCTAGCGATTGCTTACTGAGCGTCCGCAGCGCCGCAAGCGGTGCCGCAGGCCGGAGCAGCCTTGGGATCGGCGGAGCCGCAAGCAGGGGCGGCAGCAGGATCGACGGAGCCGCAAGCAGGAGCAGCCGCGGGATCAGCGGAGCCGCAAGCGGTGCCACAGGCCGGCGCGGCCTTGGGATCGGCGGTACCGCAAGAAGCGAAGGCGGCAACGTTCTCGAGATTCTCGGACATGGCAATTCCTTTCGATTGGGGGCGGCTGGGCGAAGCCGCCCGGACGTAGACGCTTTTGCGCCTAAGCACATCATGCGAGGAATGCACCCCACCCAAAAGAAGGCACTAATCTATTAGCCAGTTACCAAAAAGTAAGTTGTAGCCGCGGGCGCCAGCAGCTGCGATAATGCAAGCAACCTACCCGATTGCGAGGTTACCATGCTCACCAAAGAAGAACTGCCTCCCTGCCCCGTCGCTACGTGTTTTCAGCTCTTTGGCAACAAGTGGAAAATCTATATCATCCAGCAGCTCATTGAGCAGCCCCTGGGCTTCAACGCGCTGCATCGCTCTATTCCCGGCATCAGTCAAAAGGTGCTCTCGTCAAACCTAAAGGAAATGGATGCCGCGGGACTTATCACGCGCACCGTCATTCCCGAAACGCCCATCCGTACCGAATACGCGCTGAGCAAGCTGGGCCAAAGCCTTATGCCCATCATCGATTCTCTTGTGGAATGGGGCACCGACTACCAACAGCTTGTGCGAAGCTCCTAGCAGCTACGGGCTTTTGCAAATTGAGCGCCGTGGGGCATACCGCTCCACGGCGCTTACCTTTTTGTGCCTTCTTTTGAAGAAGCGGTCCGGGTTGCACACTGCTGTCAAACACGCCCAACTCAATTGGACAGGAGGTCAGCCATGAATCAAGCCGAGCGTCGTATTTGGCTTATCGACGCATTGCTCAACGCGCGACCGGGCGGACGCGGCATTGCCGTTCCCGCCGGAGCCGGCGAGCAGCGTGATTTGCTCAGGGCCCTTATGAACGTGCGGTCGCCCGAAGCGCTCGCGACAGAGGTGCTCGATATCCAGGATGCCTACTTGCAGCAGCGGCTTGTTGAGCGCGGCGGCGCAACCGATGCCGGCACCCTTCCCTACTGCAATCGCATTGCCGTCTGGCGTGGCGACATCACGCTGCTTAAGGCCGACGCCATCGTCAACGCCGCCAACAGCCAAATGCTCGGCTGTTTTGTGCCGGGACACCACTGCATCGACAATGCCATCCACACATACGCCGGCATGCAGCTGCGCTTGACGTGCGCCAGCCTCATGTGTAAACAGGGGCATGAGGAACCGACCGCATGCGTCAAGGTCACGCCAGCCTTTAACCTGCCGAGCAGCCATATCTTCCACACCGTCGGTCCCATCGTGCCCAACCATAAGCCTGGCCCGCGCGAGGAACTGCTACTGCGCCGTTGCTACACCAGCTGCCTGGAAGAAGCGATGAGCCGAAAGCTCGACACGCTTGCCTTCTGCTGCATTTCGACGGGCGTCTTTGGCTATCCCCAACAAGCCGCCGCGCGCGTTGCCATCGATGCCGTTCGTCATCATCTAGACCATAACGACCCCAACCTTAAGGTGATCTTCAATGTTTTTCTCGCGTCTGACGAGTCAATCTACCGCGACCTTCTCCAAGCAGATCGCTAAGCTCCGAGCCGCACTCGATGCATCCGACGCCGTGATAATCGGCGCCGGCGCGGGTCTTTCCACCGCGGCTGGCTACGCCTACGCGGGAGAGCGCTTCGAGAAACTCTTTGGCGACTTCGCCGCACGCTACGGCTTTACCGACATGTACTCCGGCGGTTTCTACCCCTATGACTCCCTCGAGGAATACTGGGCATTTTGGAGCCGCTATATCATGTGCAACCGATATGACCCCATACCCAAGCCCATCTACGAACAGCTTTTGGGCCTGCTGCGCGACCGAGATTACTTTGTGCTGACCACAAACGTAGACCATTGCTTCCAACGCGCCGGTTTCGATAAACAGCGACTCTTTTATACGCAGGGCGATTATGGTCTATTCCAGTGCAGCAAGCCCTGCTGTCAGGAAACTTGGGACAACGAAGAGCTCGTACATTACATGGTCGCCGCCCAAGAAGACCTGCGCATTCCGTCTGCGCTAGTGCCCCGTTGCCCCCATTGTGGCTCCCCGCTCACAATGAACCTGCGCGCCGACGACACGTTTGTGCAGGATAAGGGCTGGTGTGCCGCGGCCGACCGTTACCAAGATTTCCTGCGCCGCCACAGCAATATGCGCGTTCTGTTCTTGGAGCTTGGCGTGGGCGGCAACACGCCCGTCATCATCAAGTACCCGTTTTGGCAGATGACCGCCAAAAACGAGCGCGCAACGTACACATGCGTCAATTTTGGCGAGGCAGTCGCTCCGGCAGAAATCGCCGATCGCAGCATTCTAATCAACGCCGACGCAGGGCGTGTGCTGGACGCACTTGCCGTCCAAGCCGTCAGATGACGAAGCCGATGCTCAACATAGTCATTGGGAACGTTCTTGAATGACTAGCCGTTAAAGAACGTCCCCAACGACTTCATTTAGCCGCAAAAGCGGGCTATGGGCGCGAGCGGCTGCTCGCGAAAGACGCGCTCGACGGCGGCGCGGTATTCGTCGACCTTTTTGGTCTTACGTACGAGCTTGTGAACGGTAGCGGGGTCGGCGAAAGCGCACTTGGCGTAGAACCACCACTCCTTCATGCGAAAGACCGCATTGCCGCCAATCTCATCCGCATAGGCTGCGAACAGCGTGTCGTGGAAGCGCTGCAGCTCAGCTGCCGTAGCAGCAGGGCCGCCGGCAACCATGCGAGCCAGCGCGGGGTTCGCAAGCAAGCCGCGCCCCAACATTACGTGACGCGTTCCGGGATAGGCCTCCACTAGCGCATCCATGTCCTCAAGATCAAAGATGTCGCCGTTGTAGGCCACCGGGAACGGCGCCCGCTTCAGCGTCTCACCGTAAAACTCTTTGCGCGGCGAACCCGCATAGCGGTCCTTTTGCACGCGCGGATGCACGATCAGCTCCGCCAGCGGCATGCGGCAATAGAGGTCGAGCACGCGCTCGTATTCGTCGTCGCTTTCCAACCCCAGCCTGGTCTTGACCGACACCGGCAATGGCGAGCGCTCGCACACGTCACTCAAGAACACCTCGAGCTCGTCCAGATTGCGCAGAAAGCCCGAACCCTTCCCCTTGGCGACAACCGTGCCCGAGGGGCAGCCAAGGTTGAGATTGACCTCGCGGTAACCCATGTCGGCGAGCACCTGCGCCGCCCACACAAACTCGTCCGCATTCTTGGACATGAGCTGGGGCACCACGTTAAGCCCTTGGTTGTTAGCTGGATCGACTTCCTTAAACGCCTTACCGCCAAAGCGGTTGCCCACCCGTGGCGGCGGCAAAAACGGCGTGTAATAACAATCGAGCGCACCGAAACACTCCGCATGCACGCGACGGAACACATGCCCGGTAATCCCCTCCATAGGGGCCAGCGATAAATACATCGACATCCATTCTCACATCAATGTGACAAAGGAACTGTCCCTTTGTCACATTTGCAAATCATCATTCGGCTGTTTATTTTGGCACACATACGTATCGGGCGGCATCATCGCGTGGGCACAGGAGCAGCCGCTCTAAACCAGGGCTGTCGTGGCACTTTTGCCGTATGACCTGCGCTCACCGATGGCGGGATTCTCTATACTGAGTCACATATGACGGCATCGCGCCACAACGACCGCCACGACACCAAAGACCAGCCATGGCAGCACTCTCCGAACAAGAACGTAAGCGCATCCAGCGATACTGCATCTGCCCCAAGGTTGCCGGAGCGGCGCTTGGCATGGCATTCGTGCTGCCCTTATCGATCATTCCCTTCGAAATGATCGACGACATCGTCTTCCATCACGAAGGCTTTCAAGAGACGGGCATGATGACCGCCTTGGTGCTCACCGCCATCGAGCTCGTCATATTCTGCTATTGCGCTCTCGCCCCGCGCTTTGGCATGCGTGGCAAGCAATGGAAGGAAATGCAGTACCGACTCGCCGTCGAGCAGAACGAGAAAGACCGCTCGGCACAAATCGCAGGCGTTGTTGGCACGCAGGCCGCCGCACGCCTGCTCAAGAACAGCGACAACGAGGCTGCACGCAACCTGGGCGGCGCGGCAGAAGTCGCCGCTGCCGTAGGCGCCGTCGCCACCGCGGCAGACGTGCTTGCCGAAAGCTTTGCCAACGCGAAGGCCATGGCAGAGGCCTGTGGCGTACCTATCCCCCATGCAAAAAAGTGGATCGTCGCGCTTGTGGCGCTGCCCCTCGCAATCGTGTGCGGCGCCTATATCCCACAGCTGGCGCAGGGAAACATCGAGATGCAAGAAAACGCCGCGGCCGCGGCCGAGCAGATCGCCATCGCTCGCAAGGCGCTCGAGCCCTCATGCGAGTACGTGTCCGCCGATGACTCCTACGAGCGATATCAAGATTACGGCTATCACGTTCGCGGCTACCTGCACGACGGTGACTCCGATGCTCAGAAGACCTATACGTACCTGGATTTTGACAACAAGGGGACGCTCACGGAAGTGAGCTACGCGGCAGAGATCGACCCCAATGCGAGCCTCGAGGACAACCTCGCCCGCATCGAACTCGACCTTGACGAGCTTTCCTCTGTCGTCCAGACCATAGACGTCAAGACCGCAAGCCCCGAGCTCCTAGCACCGCAGAAGCTCCCCGAAGAGTTTAGGCAGGCTTTTTTGAACGGCTCGCTCTGCGAGAGAATCTCTATCAGGACGAGTGACGGACCCGTCAAAACGTATCACTCGTTTGATACGGACCCCGAGGACGAATTTGACGAGTACACCCACCCAACCATCCGCATCACGCTGATGGGCAAAACGAACTAGGTGCAGGGAGATGAATGTGACAAAGGGGCTGTCCCTTTGTCACATTATTCGGAGCGTAGGGCTTCTACGGGGTCTTTCTTGGATGCGCTACGGGCCGGCAGCAGGCCGGCGACAACCGTCAACAGCACCGAAATCGCGATGAGCACCAGCGCATCCTGCACGGGCAGGCTCATCAGGTTGGGGACCTGCTTGGCCGCAAGCGCCCAGGCATTGACCGGGAAGCTCACGAGCACCACGACGACAATGGCAAAGACGCCGGCAATGAGGCCCTCGATGAAGGTCTCGGCATTGAACACGTTGGCCACGTTACGCTTCGACGCGCCGATCGCGCGCAGGATGCCAATCTCCTTTTTTCGCTCCAGCACGCTGATGTAGGTGATGATGCCGATCATGATGGAGCTCACGACCAGGCTGATGCTCACGAATGCGATGAGCACCAAGCTGATGGTATTCACGATATCGGTCACCGAGCCCATGATGATGCCCATGTAGTCGGTGTACGAGATTGCCTGCTCGTCGTGGCCGGCGGCTTTGACCTGCTTGTTGTACGCATCGATATGGTCGAGTACGCGCTCCTTGGCCTCAAAGTCACGCGGGAAAATCTTAACCGAAATGGGGTCGGCCTCGTCCGCATAGCCCAACGTGGTTAGATTGTTATCGTAGGTGAGCTTCGACGCCTTGGCATAGCTCATCATGAGCGAGCTCAGGTCCTCGGCGTCCATGTTGAAGTGAATGGCATTGGCACAGGCGCTCGCATCCACACGCATAGCGCTCGCTAGGTTGGCAAAACTCGAAGACATCTGCGTCGCCATCTGGCCCATGAGCCCCGCCGCGCCTGCTTTAAGCTGGGACGATGCCGTCGACGCTATCTGCTCGCTGATTGCCTTCATCACCTGATCCATAGCCTGCTGCAGATACGGAGCCAGCTGCTTTTGCACATAGTCGGTCATCGCCTGTTGCAGGCGATCGGCCAGGACATCACCACCCAGCGCCTTGAGCTGAGCCAGGCATTGCTGGGCTGCGGCATCATTCTTAAGATACGTCGAGAATGCGGCAGCGAGCTTTGACGCGTCCTTAAGATCTTCGGGTGACAGTGTCCTAAACTGATCAGACTGCAAAAAGCCCTCAAACAGCTGGTTGGCAAGCGTTCCCACCTGTTGCATTTGCTCGGGCGTAAGTTCCAAACCGTCAAAGATACCCGAGAAATCTGGGTTTGGCGCTTTGGCCATGATGTCACTGAAGTCGATGTCCTTACCAACGCCCGAAAGGTCAATGTTCAGCCCGGACAAGTCGATACCAGAAAGGTCCATACCGCCGGCAACACCCGAGAGCGCGGAGGCATCAAACGAGAACGCACTCTTGAGCGCCGCCTCGTCCACACTGAACATGCTGCCCAGATCCACGCCTTGCTTGGCCTCGCCCTGCAGTTCATCGAAAGACTTGCCCGTAAAGACATCCGTCTCGGGATGGGCAAGTTGCTCTTTTACGATCTGTGAACTGGCAGCGCGCTCCATAAGCTGGCGAGTCAGTGCATGCGTATAGGCAATGCCTGGAGACAATGCACTCGCATTGGCCGTCTCGTTAGGTCGCACCACGCCCACAATACGCACGTCAATACCGTCGGCAACCTTGGCGGCCATAAAGTCGGCGTCGCCAGACATGTCGGTCCACATGCCGGTCTCTTCGTTTTTGCGATAGGCATCGGCCGGCGACAACACCTTAAACGTCGTGGACAGCGCATCGTCGTAGGTAAAGTCGGTGCCGGTCTCGGGCGTTTCGACCCCACCGTCAGCCGTCATAGCGCTGTTCACCAGATCGTTGAGCTCATCGATATCCAGCGCACCGATGCTGTAGAGCGTGTAGTCGCCCACCGTGCCGCGGCTCGAAAGCACCATCACGGCTTCGTTGGCAGACGTGGGCCAATGACCGGCGACGACATCGTACTGGCTGTCGAGCAGGCTCTGGTCGTCAATCATCTCGTTAAAGACCGAGGTTCCCATAGAATCCATGCTCACCGTTGCCGCCGAACTAGCGCCTCCGCTCATGGCCTCGGTCATGGCGTTGGGCACCAGCCGGACAGGCTTCTCATCGCCCTTCCCGGCACGATAGACAACCGGCGATACACCGTAGCCGTACTGAATGGCGTTGACCTCTTTATCGATACCGTCGCCACCGGCATCGAGCCATGCCTTAAAGCTCGTCATGTCGTTGGACTTAACGCTCGCGAACATATCCTTTACGGCCGTGACCACGGGAATCTTATCGGTTCCCTTAGCCTTGCCGCCGACACTGTCGTCGGACGAATCCACGCTTTCAGGCGAGTCATCATCCGCAGCCCCCTGCCCGCCCATCATGGACGACAGGTCGTAGTCCTGCTTGGAGATGGTAAGCGGGTAGCTCGAGAGCGTGTCCTCCTCGGCCTTTTTGATGTAACCGTTTACGCCGTTGGAAAGTGCCAGAATCGCCGCAATACCGATAATGCCAATCGACCCCGCAAAGACCGTCATGGCCGTGCGGCCCTTCTTAGTCATAAGGTTTCGGGCAGAAAGCCCCAGCGCCGTCACAAAGCTCATCGAGGTTTTACGCGTAGGCTTGGCCTCGCGACGCGCGGCCTTTGCTACATCAAAGGGGTCGGAATCGTCGGTAATCTTGCCGTCCGCCAGGTTGACGATGCGCGTGGCGTACTGGTACGCCAACTCAGGATTGTGCGTGACCATGATGACCAGACGGTCGCGCGCAACGTCCTTGAGCAGATCCATGACCTGTACGGATGTCGTTGAATCCAAAGCACCGGTCGGCTCGTCAGCCAGCACAATCTCGGGATCGTTGATCAGGGCACGGGCAATAGCCACGCGCTGCATCTGTCCGCCCGATAGCTGGCTCGGGCGCTTGTTAATGTGCTCGCCCAGGCCGACTTTCTCCAACGCCTCGCGCGCACGCTGGCGGCGCTCGGCATGGCCCACGCCCGTGAGCGTAAGCGCCAGCTCCACGTTTTCCAAAATAGTCTGATGCGGAATGAGGTTATAACTCTGGAACACAAAGCCGATGCGGTTGTTGCGATAGGCATCCCAATCGCGATCGCGAAAGTCCTTGGTCGAGATACCGTCAATCAGCAGGTCACCAGAATCAAAATGATCCAGTCCGCCGATAACGTTGAGCATCGTGGTTTTACCCGAACCCGAGGGACCCAGAATGGCCACGAACTCGTTATCGCGAAAAGACAGGCTCACGCTGTCGAGCGCCACCTGCGTAAACGACTGCGTAACGTACCTTTTGCAAATTCCTTTGAGCTCCAGCATGGACGGCAACCTCTCCCGCGCGGGCACGCTCGCCCGCTCTCCCCCGCCATTCGTATTCGACGCGTTTGTCCTACTCTATCCCCATTTTTTGCCGGCGCCAGTGAGGAATGTAACGAAGCGCGCCAAAAAACGAACGGGACGACGCCCAAAAGAAGAGGTCCCGAGCGGGACCTCTATATGGTGGAGCTTATCTTGAAAGGTAGCAGACTACTTCGCACAGCGACACACGACCCTCGCTATGCTTTACGCATTTTTTACTGCTCGCTATTCGCAATCGCCTGGTCGATAAGCTTGTCGAGTGCTGCGCGCTGCTCGGCGGAGCTGATGGCTCCCACGATTGGATCCCCTACGATGTTGCCATTCTGATCGATGACATACGTTGTCGGGAACGAGAACAAATTTGACGTGAACTTACCGGCCTCGCTATCCGACTTGAACCAGATGTTCTTATATGTCACGCCCTTCTTGCTCAGCACGTCCTTGGCGTCTGCAATCTCGCCCTTGTTGCCATCGAGCGTAAAGGAATTGACGCCCACGACCTGGCCGCCCTTCTTGGCAAGCTCCTTATTCAGGTCCTCAAGGTCGCCCAACTCACCCACGCACGGCTTGCAAGTGGTGAACCAGAAGTTCATGACGGTGACCTTGTTCTTAGAGAACAGCTCGTCGCTGTTCACGTCGTTGCCATCCAGGTCCTTGCCCGTAAAGCTGGGGAACTTCGTCGCCTCGCTCGAAGCATTGGCACCAGCCGTCATGCCAGCGGTCGAAGCGTCGACGCTCTCGCCCGCACTCGGCGTGCTTCCACAGCCGGGGAACTCCTTCTCCAAGCTCTCGAGCTTGTCCTCGATCTCCTTGATCTGCTGTGCACCGGCCTTGAGCGTCTTAAGCTCATCCGCCGTGAACTCATCCTTGGCGCCGTCGATGGTTTTGAGCAGGAAATCGCCGTAATTGCTACCGTCCTCAATCATTGCCGATTCTTTATTTGCCGCATTGAATACCTTTTCCCACAGCGCGTTATCACTCGAAAAGATCTCGTTCTCCTTCTGCATGAGCTTCGCATACAGCTCGGCGGCCTCGTCGGCATTGGCCGGCTTCTGCGCAGTGAGCTCTGCGATCTTAGGATCGGAGCTCGCAGATTCGCTCGCATTGCCACCGGGCGCCGAACATGCCACAAGGCACAAGGCCAATACCGGCACCATAAACAGGGCCGCAATCTTAGAAAGCTTCATAGTCATTCCTCCGTTTTGTCGAAGCTTGTTTACTTTTTATCGGCGGTCAAGGGAAGCTTTTCCGCCGACACATCCAGGCCATAGCGATAGCTGATGGCATCGACAGGACAGGCCCCGATGCACTTTCCGCACCGGATACATTCGGCATGATTGGGCACGCGGACCACATCAACGTCCATCTGACAAACCTTTGAGCACTTGCCGCACGAGACGCATTTGCACGCGTCAACCTGAATCCCCAACAAGGACACCCTATTCATGAGCGCATAGAATGCGCCGAGCGGGCAAATCCATTTGCAGAAAGGGCGGTAGAACAAAACGCTCAGCACTACCACGGCAATGAGAACGGCAAGTTTCCAGGTAAAGAGCTGCCCCAGCGCAGATCGAATGCCGGCGTTGGCAATTGCCAGCGGAATGGCACCCTCGAGCACACCCTGCGGACAGATGTACTTGCAAAAGAATGGGTCGCCCATGCCCACGTCGTTAACCACCAAGACGGGCAGCAGCACCACGGCAAACAGCAGCACGACGTACTTGATGTACGTGAGCGGCTTAAGCTTTTTCGTGGAGAACTTTTTGCCGGGGATCTTGTGAAGCAGTTCCTGCAGCCAGCCAAACGGGCACAAAAACCCGCATACAAATCGTCCCAGCAGCACGCCGAGCAAAATGAGCGTACCGGTAACGTAGTAGGAGAAGTTGAACTTGGATGAACCTACCACCGACTGGAACGACCCGATGGGGCACGCACCCGATGCCGCGGGGCACGAATAACAATTAAGTCCAGGTACGCAGACTGTTTTTCCCGCGCCCTGATAGATGCCGCCTTTGGCAAAGTTTGGCAGGTGAATGTTGGTGATGAGCGTCGCCGCCGCCTGAATGAATCCGCGAAATCGGGCCAAAACATGCGACGCAGTGTTTTCTCTTTTATCCAATTCCGATACACTCCAAGCACAGCCTAATCGCCTTGGCCAGCACGGCATCCGCCTCGCCACGCATAACGCCAAAGCACACCATGGCAATTCCGACGATCAACAAAGCGACCTGTACCACGGGTTTTACCGCTTTGAACAACCTGACCACTCCTTTCGTTACGCGACCATTGGACCATATCGACTATAAAATCCGTGTTAAGCGCGATTTGAAATGTGCAAGGAGACTGTTATGCGTATTTTGATCGTCGAAGACGAGCGGGCGCTGTGCGATGCAATCGCGCGCAGCTTGCGAAACTTAGCGTACAGCATCGACTGCTGTCACGACGGACAGGAGGCGCTCGACCTACTGGACGTTGAGGCCTTCGACCTCGTGGTACTCGACCTCAACCTTCCCCGTATCGACGGCATGACCGTACTCAGGGAACTTAGGAAAACTGACTGCGAGACCAAGGTACTGATTCTGTCCGCACGTGGCGAAGTATCCGATAAAGTCGCCGGACTCGATGCCGGGGCCAACGATTACCTCACCAAGCCGTTTCATCTGGACGAGCTTGCGGCAAGAATTCGCAGCCTTACCCTCAGACGCTTTACACAAAGCGACATAGTTTTAGCCTGCGGAAAGCTCCGCTTTGACACCAAGGCGCGCATCGCTTCCGTGGACAGCGAGGCTCTATCTCTTACACGCAAGGAAACGGGAATCTTGGAATACCTGATGCTTAATCAGGGGCGTCCGATAAGTCAAGAGGAGCTTATCGAGCACGTTTGGGATAGCAGCGTGAACAGCTTTAGCAACGCAACCCGCGTTCATATCTCGTCACTCCGCAAAAAGCTGCGTGGCGCATTGGGATACGACCCGATTCGCAATCGGATTGGAGAGGGCTACGTTATGGAGGATGGCGAATGAAAGGGCTTTCGCTGCAATGGCGCATAACGATCATGACGGCGCTGTTGACGTGTGCGGCATGCGTGCTGACGAACTGCTTGATCGGCTATACGGGCATGCGCTACATGGATGCTATCGGCAGCGACATCTCGGCCCTTAGCGCAGCCGGCGTAGATGCACCTCAGGCGTTTGACCCAACGAAGGGGAGCCTCGATGACGAGGTCACGATCGTCGTAAACGACGCACAGGAGTCTTTTGGCACGACAGCCTGGTACATCACGGCTGGAGTCACACTCCTTGGCGGCGCGCTGGCATACTTTGTGAGCGGCCGTGCACTCAAACCGCTACGGGCTTTTGCGGCTCAGGTTGAGCGTGTGCAACCTGACAACCTAAGCGAAATCAGACTCAATGAAGATGTGCCCACCGAGCTACAACGATGCAGCGCCTCTTTCAACGACATGATCGCCCGTCTTGGCGAAGGGTTCTCTGCACAGCGTCAGTTTACCGGCAACGCCGCACACGAGCTGCGCACCCCGCTCGCCCTTATGCAAGCACAGATTGAACTATTCATCTCCGAACACTCCGGTTTGCAACCCGAAACAGCCGAGCTGCTCGGCCTGCTACAAGAACAAACCGAGCGCATGTCTCGAATGGCCAAGGTATTGCTCGAGATGAGTGAGCTGCGCAGCGTTCCTTGCGAGGACGATGTGGAACTTGGTCCCTTGTCCGAAGAGGTCCTCACCGACCTTGCGCCACTTGCCGAAAATAAGGGCATAGCCCTCAATTGTGCTGGAGACGCTTTAGTAATCGGGAGCGACACGCTCCTCTATCGGCTGGTGTTTAACCTGGTCGAAAATGCCATCCGTTACAGCCGCCCCGGCTCGACTGTCAACGTCTCCATCTGCGACAACGACAGCCGCGTGTTCCTGCGAGTCGAGGACCAGGGCCCGGGAATACCCAAGCAGTACAGAGAGAGCATCTTCCAGCCGTTCTTTCGTCTAGACAAATCCCGCAGCAGGGCATACGGCGGCGCAGGACTCGGACTAGCGCTCGTTTGGGAGATTGCAGCGCTTCACGGTGGCGCTGTAGAGGTCGAAGCAAGTTCCGAGAACGGGACCACCATGCTCGTAAGTCTTCCAAAACGATCTGCAGCGTTAACCAATCAGTAAAACGAAAGGGGTCCCGCACACGTTTGCGCGGGACCCCTTCTCCGTCAATGCAATTCGTCCAAAAGAGTAGAAGCTTACTCCCACTCAACGGTGCCGACGGGCTTGGGCGTGAGGTCGTAGCACACACGACAGATGCCGGGAACCTCCCTTTATACGTTCGGTATAATCGCAGGCGATACCAACAAATTCCAGTCCCGAGCAACAGGAGTACAATTGCTGCTATTGTTGCCAGCTGTTGGGAGATGGAAGATGGACTGCGATGGCTACCCATGCGTTCCCATGCCGTTGATGTGCACTGCCTTTGCGCCGGGGCAGATTGACGCTGCGGTTGCAGGCATTTCCGACCCCGATTCACGCACCATCGCCACGGCAGAAGCGCTGTACTTTCGCGGACAGGCCACCCTCGCTGCCAAGACGGCGCGCCCCTATCTTGGCGCCAACGATCCCGCGCTGCGCTATTCCGCATGCTTTATCTGCGGATATGCCAGTCTGTCGCTCAACCGTATCGCCGATGCCCGCCGTTGCCTTGCGGGCATCCTCGATACGCCAACTGACGAGGAATCGCCCGCCGTCCACGCCACGCATATCCTGTTCGCCTCGGCCGCGAGCGTCCTGCTGCACTTGCCTTCCCCGTATTCCGCCGAAGAGTTTTATCCGCTTGCGGCGCATCTGCCCGAAGGCCTGCGCCTGTTCGCCAGCTATGTGATGGCGCATGCCCTGTACCTGCGCGGCGAATATGGCCGCAGTCTGGGCATGGCGGAAAACGCCCTGATCATGAAACAGGGAAGTTATCCGATCTCGGAACTGTTCCTGCACCTGGCAGCTTCCATGGCCTGCATGAGTCTCAAAGACGTCGACGCCGCAAGGACGCACTTCGGAGCTGCTTGGAACATTGCGCGTCCCGACGGCCTTATCGAGCTCATCGGCGAGCACCACGGCCTTTTGCAGGGGCTTATCGAGGCATGCCTAAAATCGCAATACCCTGACGATTTCGCACGCATCATCGAGATCACATACCGCTTCAGCTACGGCTGGCGGCGCATCCACAACCCCGATTCGGGCGAGGACGTTGCCGACGATTTAACGACCACAGAGTTCACCATGGCCATGCTCGCCTGCCGCGGATGGACCAACGCCGAAATCGCACGCCATATGGGAGTATCGCCGGGTACCGTTAAAAATCGGCTGTCCAACGTGTATGCAAAGCTTGGCATCGGCACGCGCGCCGAGCTGGTCGCGCATATGTTGCGTTAGCGACCGGGCTGCCAAGCGCATCGAACACGTTCCGGAACCCGACGCTTCGCTCGATCAATTTGGACATTTTGACCCTTGAACGGCACTACCGCCACGGGGCGCCTTCTCGCAAAATTGGATTATTTCCACCGATATTTGCGGGATGGGAGCCCAAGATGCTTGATCGCCGTTCGTTACTTGTTGCCGGAGCGTCCTCGCTAGCGAGCATCATGCTGCCTCGCGTGCCGGGAAGCGAAAATGCCTTCCTGCTGCCGTTCGCGCCCACCGCGGCCTATGCCGACGAAGAAGACCCCTTCAAGGTGCTCGTTCTCTCGCGCACCATGTTTGGTGTGGTCGTGGTCGACGTCGCCAACAAGAATACGCCCATCGCAGGTGCCCAGGTCACGCTCACATCGCGCTATGCCGCAGGCAAGCAGCTCTCCGCCACGACCGATGACGAAGGCACGGCCATCTTTGAGATTGCCTCGCTTTCGGAAAACTACGTAGACGAGGCAACGCTCCTTGACGCGTACGACTTTAACGGCGGCATCTCCATTAGCATGGCGGGCTACCGCGATGTCGAGATTCCCCTTGCGCGTATCCAGGGCGGCACCGCCATAACCGCACCCACACGTCCGCTTTCCGACGGCGAGCCGTACTTCCGCCAGCTCACATTCGACGAATGGGACATCCAGTACGCTGAAGCCACGTTCATGGCATTGCCGAAGGACGACACGGCAAACGAGCAGCCCGATACGCACGCATTTACCGTGCAGGCACATCTGCCACAGGGCGGACAGGCAACGCTGCGCATCAACAAAGTGACGCCTGCCGCAGGCAGCTCACCCGAAACCGTCACGCAGATCGGCCAGATCAAGGCCAGCGCATCGGGCGCGGATAATCTGGCGACGTTCACACTCGAAGACAAGTTCCTCGATGCAGCGTCGGGCCTTCTGGAAGAAGGATGCGAGTTGCGCTTTTTCCTCGACTACCAGGGCAAGACCTACACACTCTCCTCCCCCATGGCCGTTGTCGCTGCGCCGGCCGCAAAGGCAGAATCGGGCTCGACCACTATCGTCCCCACTACCATGGACCAAGAGATCACTCCGTTTGATTTCCCCGCGGCGTTTCCCGGCATCGGCGGCAATAAGTTCACGTGCTGGATGCCCACATTTCCGATCCTCTTCGATTTCTCGTTTGCTGGATACGTGCTGTTTGGCGGAGGATACAAACCAGCCAGCTATATGAACGATTCGGGCAATCCGGATCCGGAGTACTGGAAGAAGTCGCCGCGCGAGTCGGGCGCCAAGCAGGCAAACCGCTACCTCGACGAGATGGAGGGGAAGTGGAATCAGTACAAGAGTATGAGTGCCGGTTCGGGCACCGATCCAAGAAACACCAAGCTCCTTCGCCACCATTGCACGCCGCTGTTCACGATGGATATCGCCACACAGCTGTACGGCTCGCTCGCCTACGATTGGGTGGGCAAAACCTGGGGTAACAACAACGACCCCACATACGGCAATATTAAGGCCCTCTTCCAAGTAAGAACCGACCTCAATTGGACCGAGCAGTTTACCCTAGGACCGGTGCCGTTTTTCCTAAACGTCAATCCCTGGGTGCTGGCGAAGCTGGCGCTCGCCGTGGGTGCCCACACGCACGGCAGCGGCGCGGCGTTTTTCAAGAACATTTCGCTCGACTATTCCAACACGTCGGGCTCGTTCACCATCCAGATCGGGCTCGCCGTCACCTTTGGCGCCGGCGTTGCAGGCGTCGCTTCGTCTGCCGTGCGCGGCGCCGCATCCCTCACGCTGTTCATTGGGTACGAGAAGGCAGATGGACACCAGCTTCCGCGACTGCGTGTAGGTGCAGACGTCGATGTCGATGTGATACTCCAGTTCGTAATGTTCAAGTGGACCACCAAGGCTTGGTCAGGGTCGTGGCCCACGCTCGCCGATTCGTGGAATATGTCGGTGAACAGTGGCGGCCAGTATGTACTCCAGCGCTCTGAGCTGGCATTGGGTGGAAATACGCCTTATACGTTGGATGCCTGCTTCGGCACGCCCGGCAACGCCGAGGCAGGTGGCGTGCCGCAATTTATCGCATCGGCCACCATCGTCACCAACGCCGAGCTGCTCGCACGCGCCGAGGTTGCAGCCGCCGCGAGAAACGTCGCGCCTACCGTACGCGATTGGGACCGGGCAGTCACGCGCATTGAGCTCGAGGCGGACGCGGAGAGCGACGACACGGGACAGGTCGAACATTTCGTCCACGCGCTGATGGAGAACGACGAAAATGCCGCACCGATGTATAAGTACACCTACATCGGGCAGGCAACGAACGCCGTTGCGGACCCCAACGCCAATTCTACCGGTGTATCGGAGGACGAGCGTAGCGGCATCAAGCCCTCGAGCGACAACGTGCTGTTTTCCGGCGTACTCAGCGAAGCTCACATGAAGCTGGCAATGATTGCCGGCGTAGAATGCCTGTTCCGTATCGCCTCGGTGCGCTACGGCGACAATGGCCGCTCGCGCCTGGTGGTGCACACAAAGGCAAACGGCACGTGGTCCGCTCCCACGCCCGTGGACTTCCCCCTTGGGTTTGGCGAGGGCGACGTGGGGCGCAACGGCATATTCGATTACGACTTCGACGTGGTGGAATATACAGACGGGAGGGAAAACCAGGACGCCTACGTGCTGCTGGTCTCGGGCGAGCGCCCCGCCGGCGACAACACCCTTTTCGATACGGCGAGCACATCCGGCATACTGTCCGTTGTGCGCCTGCGCATAAGCAACGACGGAGTTCGCGTGATATCGCACACGTCGTGGCGCAGCATCTCGCGCGGCCGCCTTCAGGAGGATGGCTACCATTGCCTGCAGTGCCCGCGCATCACGGTAGGCAAGACGCTGGTCGACGGACGCCTGTCGGGTGCCTACCTCCACCGCCGCGGAACCACCGCAGAAAAGGCGCTCGGCAGCGAGGCCGAGGTTGCGCTGGAATGCTTTACCCTGTGGTCGGATGATTTGGGCGACAGCCTGACGTTCCGCCAAGTTCTTCGCTTTCCGCAGGCACCGTCGAGTATCGAGCTGAGCGAGCCCGAGAATATCAACGGCAAAATGGTGGTGCCCGTTGCGTACGAGACCGCAGACGGTTGCGGCTGCGCATCGTACGCCGTGATCGGCCAGTCCATTGCGGGCTGGGGCGTTATGCCACCAGACGCCACGGTGCCCCATGCGGTGCCGTGGCCACAACATTCGGGCTTTTTGGCCACCGTCAACGAGCAGCTGCAGCATATTACTTGGACGCGAGGCGCATCGGCATTTGCAACGCAGCCCGTGGGTGCCGCAGGCTGTGGCCCGGCATCGTTTAGCGTAAGCAACAACGGCAGGTGCGCGCTCTATGTAGAGAACACCGATGGCAAGGTGGGGCAAACCTACGACGAAGAAGGCAACCCGGTAGCAGTGATGGGTAAGCACTTCCGCATCTTCGCCAGCACCTTGGCAGGCGATCTGTTCACGGAGCCGTTCGTGATGTGCGAACTGGACCATCCCGTCGATCAGATAACGACATTTTTGACGTCGGGAGGCATGCTCTCCGCGCTCGCCACGCACATTGTGAGCGCGGAGAAGAGCGAGGCAGAGCTGCACGGCATCGAAGTGCCTCTGGTGGCGTGTGCCACTCCGACGGGCGCGGTCGCTACCTCGGGCGCGGTGGTGCCCGGAGCAGCAGGCGAATCCTTCATGGTCACGGTGCGAAACGACGGCAACACTTTGCTGACTGCCGGCACGATCGATCTGTACCGAGAGGGCTCCAGCCAACCGTTCTCCAGCGCATCCATCGGATTCGGAGCGAACGCACGCACGGCATCGATCTACGATCCGGAGCTTGCCGAAGATGCTTCGGCCAACGACATGGCACACGTGAAGTACGCGCCCGAGACGCTGGGCACACGTTTTGCAACGCACCCGCTGGTAGCCGACAACGGCAACGCCATGCTGGCACCGGGTTGCACGGCACAGTTCCGCATGAGCTTCGCCATCCCCGAGAGTTGGAGCGACGAAGTGGGCAAACGCGTAACGCTGTATGCGAAGGCGCGTGATCTGGTGGCGCTCGATCCCGTAACGCTCGAGGAGATCCGACCGGGCGCAAACTCGGCGCTGGGTGCCGTTCTGCACGAGCTTCATGTGCCCGACGCGGCATGCGAACGCTCAGAAGTGCAGGTCGGCGTATGCGACAGCGCGGATACGGCAGGACTTCACGACGCCCCGATGACAGCAGACGGCGATGGTGGCTCGAGTGGCGGCGGTACTGACGAGGACGGCGGCTCCGGAGGAAGCAGCTCCGGCAGTGGCAAGGACCACGGCAATAACAAGCGCTCCGGAAAAGCGGGCGCACTTGCGGGCACGGACGATGTCAACGCTCCCCTTACGGTAGCCGCTGCAGCACTCGCCGCGGCAGGCGCCGGCCTCGTCGCCTACAGCGCCCGCCGTACGGCGCTCGAAAAAGACACCGCCAATGAGGTCAATTCGGATAAGCCTCGCTAGCTCCTAGTTACTTTTGTGAGAGACGCCGACTCGGCTCATCGAACATCAAAATGGGCTGGCCCCGATAACTCGGAGCCAGCCCTGAGTCGCCTGACATGGGAATCACAGCGCTACTTGAGCTTTAGTGCCTCCATCATGGGCACGGCGGCATCCCAGTCGATCTTCCAGCCAATCGACACGCGGACGGTCTCGCCCGTCGCGGGAGCCGTCGCAAACAGTGTATGGCCGTTGTCGGGACCGGTAAAGCGCAGCCACGTTATGCCGTTGTACTCGACCTGGTCGGTTGTTGTCTCCTTGCCTTCGTAGACCTGCTCTAGGCTTGTAACCTCTTCCTCCGGCGAGCGCGGGAAGATGCTGATGTTCAGGCGTCCTCCAGTCTCGTCGTGGAAGAAGTTTGCCTTTTCGCGCTCTTCGTCGGACGAATCCAGCGTGTACCCATCGGCGGCCTCGATGCTGTACGATGCGCAGTCGATGCCCGTTAAATCTGCCTTCTCGCCAGAATCGGCCACGCCGCCGGCTGCCTTGAACTCCTTGGTCTCGCATCCCGTGGTGTCAAAGTGCATGGCCTCATGATTCTTGGCGGGGGCGTAAGCGTCTACGAACTCGACAGTGATGGGCCCGTAGTACGCCGTCTTGGGTGCCCAGAAATACACGTACTCAACGGTCTCGCCCGGGCCGATATCTGGCCTCTTGGAAAGATCGATGCCCTCGTGAAGCTCATCGGGAGCCTCACTTGCAACGTAGTCGAGCACGGCCGACTTGCCGGAAGTAAACAACGGGTCGCCTGCCTCAAGATCGCCTTGGGCAGCATGCACGTTAAAGGAACTGAACGTCCTGTTCTTTGTGTTGTTGTTGGTAATCTTGATGTGCAGGTAAAAGCCGTCCTGCTTCTTGGCATCACCGCGATAGAACGTACCGTGAGCCACCGACTCATAGGTAATGCCAGCCACCTCGACCGTCTGCGACTCATAGGCCTTGGCCTTCTTGGACTTCTCCTGCACAGGCGCGCTACCACCCGAGCTGCCAGCCGAGCCGTTCGGAGCACTACCGCCGCAGCCTGCCACGGTACACGCCAGCACGGCCGAAAGCGTCACAGTGGGAATTCCTAACAGCAGCTTCTTCGTCATGGGCTTCATCATCCTCACCGCTCCTTTCGCTTGCAGCTCATCCGTTGCCCGAGGCCTTCGCCGTCCCCGTGGCATCGGCTTCCACTATGAGCGTATGACGAAACACGGCGCGGGCGAAGTGACCCACGGCCCAAATAACGACCCGCCAGCGTTCCTTATGGGCCAAAGGGACTCGCACACGCACGTCCGTGGCCCATAAAACGAGACGCTTGTCCCAATATTCGATTCGGAACAACAATCCGCACGACACGTTTTACCCGTTAATCCGAACGATTGTTCGATGGATTTCGTGTTGGCTGGAATCGCCTATGGGCCGAGCTATGCTACCTTGACTATCTATATGACTTAAACGCAGCAAAGGAGCATCGAGAGAGCGAGCATGGCAAAAAACACCGCAAACTATGGTAACGACAGTATTCGTCAGCTCAAGGACGAGGAGCGCGTACGCCTGCGCCCCGCCGTCATCTTTGGCTCGGACGGGCTCGACGGCTGCGCGCATGCCGCCTTCGAGATCCTGTCCAACGCCGTTGACGAGGCGCGCCAGGGCTACGGCAAGCTCATCACCCTTACCGCCTTTCGCGATGGCTCCATTCAGGTAGAGGACAACGGCCGCGGCTGCCCGCTCGACTGGAACCCTTCCGAGAAGCGCTTTAACTGGGAGCTCGTCTTCTGCGAGCTCTACGCCGGCGGCAAGTACAACAACAACCAGGGCGGCGACTACGACTTCTCGCTCGGCACCAACGGCTTGGGCTCATGCGCGACCCAGTACGCATCCGAGTACATGGACGTCACGGTTTGGCGCGACGGCAACAAGTACTCCCTGCACTTTAAGAAGGGTAAGGTCGTCGGCGCCAAAAAGAAGGCGCTCGAGATTGAGCCCAGCGACGAGAACCGCACCGGCACCACCATCAAGTGGCGCCCCGATCTTGAGGTCTTTACCTCGATCAGTATTCCCCACGATTGGTATCGCGAGACCATGCGCCGCCAGGCCGTGGTCAACGCCAACGTTACCTTCCGCCTGCGTATCGAGGGCGACGATGGCGAATTTACCGAAGAGGATTTTTGCTATCCCAAGGGCATCGAGGACTACGTGCTCGAGAAGGTCGGTACCGACTACCTTACCGAGCCCTTCTTTATCGAGGCCGACCGCCGCGGTCGCGACCGCGAGGACCTGCCCGACTACAACGTAAAAATCACTGCTTGCATGTGCTTCTCGCGCACCTTCATGATGCAGGAGTACTACCACAACTCGTCATGGCTCGAAAACGGCGGTTCGCCCGAGAAGGCGGCTCGTAGCGCTCTGACCAGCGCCATCGATGCCTACATTAAGCAACAGGGCAAGTACAACAAAAACGAGAGCGGCATTAAGTGGCAGGACGTCCAGGACTGCCTGGTGCTGGTGACCAACTGTTTCTCCACCCAGACGTCCTACGAAAACCAGACTAAGAAGGCCATCAACAACCGCTTTATCCAGCAGGCCATGACTGCCTTCTTTAAGGAGCGCCTCTCGACCTACTTGATCGAGAACAAAGACGCTGCCAACAAGATCATGGAGCAGGTGCTCATCAACAAGCGCTCGCGCGAGAACGCCGAGAAGACGCGCCAGAGCATCAAAACCAACCTGCAGCAGAAGACCGACATGGCCAACCGCGTGCAGAAGTTCATCGACTGCCGCTCCAAGGACAAGGACCGTCGCGAGATCTACATCGTAGAGGGCGACTCGGCAGCAGGCGCCATCCGCACCTCGCGCGATGCCGAGTTCCAGGGTGTTATGCCCGTCCGAGGCAAGATCCTCAACTGCCTGAAAGAGGACTACCCGCGCATCTTTAAGTCCGACATCATCATGGACCTCATGCGCGTGCTGGGCTGCGGCGTGGAGATCAAAGACAAGCGCATCAAGAACCTTGGTGCCTTCGACCTAGACAACCTCAACTGGAACAAGGTCATCATCTGTACGGACGCCGACGTCGACGGTTACCACATCCGCACGCTCGTGCTCACCATGCTCTATCGCCTGGTGCCCACGCTTATCGACGAGGGTTACGTGTATATCGCCGAGTCGCCGCTCTACGAGATCAATTGCAAGGAGAAGACCTACTTTGCCTACACCGAGCTCGAGAAGAACGGCATCCTCAAGGAGATCGGCGACCAGAAGTGCTCGATCAACCGCTCCAAGGGTCTTGGTGAGAACGATCCGGACATGATGTGGCTCACCACCATGAACCCCGAGACGCGCCGCCTGATCAAGGTGAAGCCCGAGGACGTCACAAGGATGGAAACTATGTTCAACCTGTTGCTGGGCAACGACGAGGCAGGCCGCAAGCGCCATATCTCCGAGCACGGCAAGGAATACCTGGACCAGCTGGACCTGCAGTAGCAGCAAATCGATAACGACGGCCCACAAGAAGTTCAAGAGGAAATCGTGGCAAAGAAGAAGACGAAGAACCAGCCCAAGAAAAAGCAGGTCAACGCCGAGAACGTCATCGGCCTGCACTCCGAGGTCACCGACCAGCCGATCACGCAGACGCTCGAGGTCAACTACATGCCCTACGCCATGAGCGTCAACGTCTCGCGTGCGTTCCCCGAGATTGACGGCTTTAAGCCCTCGCACCGCAAGCTGCTCTACACCATGTACAAGATGGGTCTGCTCAAGGGCGAGCGCCAGAAGAGCGCCAACATCGTGGGCCAGACCATGAAGCTCAACCCGCACGGCGATGCCGCGATCTACGAGACGATGGTGCGTCTGGCAACCGGCAATGAGGCGCTGCTTGCCCCCTTCGTGGAGTCGAAGGGCAACTTTGGCAAGTACTATTCGGGCGACCTGAGCTACGCCGCCTCGCGTTACACCGAGGCCAAGCTCTCCCCCATCAGCGCCGAGATCTTCAAGGACATCGACAAAGACCCGGTCGACTTCGTCGACAGCTACGACGGCGCCATGAAGGAGCCGCGCCTGCTGCCCACCACGTTCCCCAATATCCTCGTCTCGGCCAACAAGGGCATCGGCGTCGCCATGGCGTCCGATATCTGCGGTTTCAACCTCAACGAGGTCTGCACCGCCACGATGCACTACCTGCAGGATCCCAACTGCGACTTGCTCGAGTACATGCCCATGCCCGACTTCTCGACCGGCGGCGAGATCATCTACCGCCGCGAGGAGATGGAAAAGATCATCGAGACCGGCCTCGGCAGCTTCCAGATTCGCTCCCGCTGGCGCTGGATTCCCGAAGAGCGCATCATCGAGGTGTACGAGATCCCCTACACCACCAAGACCGATGTCATCATCGAGCGCATCGTCAAGCTCTCCAAGGAGGGCAAGGTCAAGGAGATCGCTGACATCCGCGACGAGACCGACCTCTCGGGCCTGCGCATCGCCATCGACCTTAAGCGCGGCGTCGACCCCGACAAGCTCATGGCGAAGCTCTATCGCTCGACCACGCTGCAGGATTCGTTCTCGTGCAACTTCAACGTGCTCGTCGACGGCTATCCCCGCGTTATGGGCGTGCGCCAGATCCTGCACGAGTGGGTCAAGTGGCGTATTGAGTCCACGCGCCGCCGCATTAACTTTGACCTGGGCAAAAAGTCCGAGCGCCTGCACCTGCTGCACGGCCTTGAGGCAATCTTGCTCGATATCGACAAGGCGATCGCCATCATCCGCGGCACCAAGCTCGAGGCCGAGGTCGTGCCCAACCTTATGAAGGGTTTCGACATCGACGAGACCCAGGCCGAGTTTGTTGCCGAGCTCAAGCTCCGCAACATCAACGAGGAGTACATCCTCAACCGCACCAAGGACATTGCCAAGCTTGAGGGCGAGATTGCCGAGCTTGAGGAGATCCTCTCCAGCGAGGAGAACATCAAGAAGGTCATCAGCGACGAGCTGGCCGCGGTCAACAAGAAGTACGTGATGCCGCGCCGCACGGGCAGGATCGAGCCCCATGAGGTCATCGAGGTGAGCCTGGAGCCCGAGGTCGAGGAGTATCCGGTCACCATCATGCTCTCGCGCGATGGCTACCTCAAAAAGATGACGGACCGTGTGCTCAAGAAGGCGACCACGCTCAAGTACAAGGACGGCGACAAACCCTTTATCGAGTTCCCGTCCTCCAACACCCACGAGTTGCTGGTCTTTACCAACAAGAGCCAGGTATACAAGTGCAAGGTCGCGGCGTTTGAGGATACCAAGTCGGCACAGCTGGGCTCGTACCTGCCGACCGATCTTGAGATGGAACCCGACGAGAGCGTCATCTGGGTCATCGACCCCGAGGATTACAAGGCCGACGTGCTGTTTGTCTTTGAGAACGGCCGCGTGGTGCGCGTCGCGCTTTCTGGATACGTCACCAAGACCAACCGCAAGCGCCTCAAGAACGCCATCTACGGTGGCAGCAAGCTGCTGTATGCACAGGTGCTCAAGGAAGACCGCGACCTCGCGCTGGTCTCGAGCGACTATCGTTTGATGAACTTCAACACGTCGCTGCTCAAAACCAAGACGACCACCAACACGCAGGGCGTCCAGGCTTTCACGGCCAAGAAGGGCCGCTCGGTCACCACCGTCGGCACGACCGAGGATATCCTCGGCGCCGGCGTCTCGGCCGAGAAGTTCACCGCGCAGAGCCTGCCCTCCGCCGGTGCCCTCATGAAGGAAAACGACATGCCGAGTCTGTTTGACTAGGACGATCGGCTGAAACCGCAGGAGTCGTACCGCCACAAATCCGTAAAAGAAAGGGCCCCGGGGCGCGATTAACCGCACTCCGGGGCCTTTGCTTCTACCATTTGCTCGCAGAAGTGCACTCTCACGCCAGCTTACGAGCGAGCTCTCGCACCTCTTCCAGCTTGGGCGAGGAGGCCATGCTGTCGCGCTCGGTCATACCGCTGATGGTGACAATGCCCCGGTCCTCCCACTTGCAGTATGCGCAGGTTGACTTGTACATGGCGATCGCCGCGTCATAGACACCCTCGCTGTGACTATCGAGCAAAAGGGCCGCCTTGGTGAACGGGAATCCCGTGGCACCGAAGGCGTACAGGCGGTCGATGGCGGCCTTCTCCTGCGCGGTGATATCAAACCAGTAGATAGGCGAGGCGAAGACGACCATATCTGCGTCTTTCAGCGACTCGATCACGTCGGCCATGTCATCCTTCTGCACGCAGACGCCCTCATGGGCGAAGCAGTACTGGCATCCCAAGCAGCCGGCGATCTTCTTGCCGGCAACGCGGATGACCTCGACCGTATGGCCGGCCTCGAGCGCGGTCTCGGCAAACGCCTCGACCATGGTATCGGTATTGGCGCCCTTACGCGGGCTGCCGCTCAACACAATGATATTCATAGGATTCCCTCTCTTTCATGCCGCAGGCGCGCGGCACACATTTCGTTGTAACCAAAACGGATGGAGCTATTCAGTCGTCTGTAGACCACATCTCTTGTTCGTGCTCTCTAGGCACAATCTCATTGCCTGACAACTCCTCAACTGTCTTGATTCTCTCTCCGAGAATTGAACAGCAAATCGTTGGCCGCAAAGTGTCGACTGTGGGAAAATTAACTAGAGCTTTCTCCTTCTCGCGTGAGCGTTCGCGTGTATGAGCCTGGCCGAATCGGGTAGGCGCAATATAGACCCACGGAAACCGGCCTACGAACAAGGAGCGCCTTATGTATGGACAGCATGTTGCACCGCAAACCCATAACAAACGCACTGGCCTGTCTATCCGCAACGTCAAGCTTCATGCAGGCGCCAGAGTCGTCGCCTTCGGAGTAAGCATTCTTATGGCAGGGCAGCTTTTGCTATCCTGCGCAGCACTGGCGACCGAAATGCCCGAACCCGATGTCGCAACACCCATCACCTGCGACGAAGTCAACGCGGAAGGCAGCCTCACAGCAACCACCGTCGATCATTACTACGATTTGGAGCTACCCCCTGCTTTCGAGTTGGTCCAGAACGAGGCTCTTGTATACGATTTTCCCGACAAACCCGAGGACTTCATCTACGGGCTTAACGACACCGTCCATCTCTTCAAGATCGACACCGATACCGAAAGCCTTATAAAAACCGAGAACCCCAAAGAGGCCAGCGTCTCTATTACCCTGACCATGATCGACAATCACGTTAGAGCAACCGTAGTCTTTACAGGCAGTTACGCCGACGACCAAATCCCTTACAGGCTGGACCTCAACAGCTCAACCTACCTTGGCACACACGTTGACCGTGACTTCGACAGCGGGCAGGGGATTATGCACGAAACGCGGCACGATTACTACATCCGTTACGTCTTCGACAGTGACGTGCACTTGTTTGCAACCGATACGAGCGGTTCCAAACCCGAACCGGAAACCAAGCCCGAGTCCACACCGCAGCCCAATGCAAAAAAGCCCACGGCAAATCCCGTTTCCACCAAGGCAGTAGCGGCGGTTAAACCAGCCGGGGCCACCCTACCCGCGACGGGCGACAACGGTGCGATGGCAGCCGCCCTGAGTGTTGCAGGTGCTGCAGTTGCGGCAGTTGGCATTTCTGCAACAAGGCGTCGCAACCGCTAGCCAGCATTTCGTACCCCGCAGACAAAGCTCTATCCCCGCTCCGATGAGCTTTACTCACCGAGAAGTTTCTTCCCCACGGAAATGAGCTTTTCCAACAGTCGCCTTCACGCCATCAACGCCCCGCGAAACCGATGAAACAGACTGTGCCGAACCGCCATCGAGCTCTGCCCCATCGCAAACAGCGTCGACGGCGTCTTCTGGCAACATTTTTGGTCGCCATAGCTCCGATTCGGCAGGGCCCAGTCTCCGCTCGATCTCGAGCAAGACTTTTAAGGAGTCCACAGTCAAGATCAACTACGGAAATCGTGACGAGTCGATACCGCCCGCATGCCCCCTTCGGAATAGGCGCTGAGCAGCTCCTGGGCGTGGGCGAACTCGGGCCCTCGCCTCCAACCGAGCAGGCGGTTGACCGCGAGATTTCCCTGAACGCTGTGGACAAAATGCCATGGCCGCTCATAAGTAAATAGCCAAGGTGCGTCTTATTTCAGATACTCCCCAAAGAACGCTTTCAGCTTTTCAAACGGAATGACGTCCATCCGATCGTAGAGATCGGTGTGGTTGGCACCGGGGATAATGAGCAGTTCCTTGTTGTCTCCTGTCAGCTTACTGTACGCAGTTTCGCTGAAATAGCGAGAATGCGCCTTCTCACCGTGCACCAGCAGCACAGCTGAGCGGATTTCGCTGCTGTATTGCAAAATC
This sequence comes from Collinsella sp., assembly GCA_048205975.1. Classification (GTDB taxonomy): domain Bacteria; phylum Actinomycetota; class Coriobacteriia; order Coriobacteriales; family Coriobacteriaceae; genus Collinsella. The sequence continues at coordinate 24,700 of DBEWTI010000040.1, read as the reverse complement.
GGCATGTTCATAAACGACAGCGAGGACGTCACATTCCAGCCACCGTTGGAGTTCAGGCTGCGCGGATGGTAGCCTCGCGGAGTCTTGTAGTAGGCGTAATAGTCCTTTACAAACTGCGGTGCGTCCTCCGGCAGCGGATCGAGCACCCCGCCCGCCAGCGCGTAGCTGCCGTTTTTATAGTCCTCGGTGCGCTGCGCGTTCAGTGCTTTTCGCTTTTCGAAGCGTGCCTGCTCAGAGTCCTCGGCGTCAAAATAGCCGTTGGCAGTCGCGCGGGTCAAGTCATACATGGTCATAGCCGCAGTGGCTTTGATACGGGTGTCAATGGCTGCGGCATTGATTGCCGTGCCGCCCCAACCGCAGATGCCAATGATACCGATGCGCTCCGGGTCGACGCTTTCCTGTACAGAGAGGAAATCCACCGCTGCACAAAAGTCCTCGGTGTTGATATCCGGCGATGCCACATAGCGGGGCGTGCCGCCGCTCTCGCCGGTATAGGACGGGTCGAAGGCGATTGCGAAAAAGCCCAGCTCCGCCATTTTCTGTGCGTACAGACCGGATGACTGCTCTTTCACCGCGCCAAACGGGCCACTGACGGCGATGACGGGCAGCTTGCCTTCCACGTTCTTCGGCACGTAGACGTCTGCCGCCAGCGTGATGCCGTATCGGCTGTGGAAGGTCACCTTGCCGTGCTCAACCTTATCGCTTTTGGGGAAGACCTTGTCCCATTCCTGCGTCAGATCCAACTGCTCCATGCTTAAGCCTCTTTGTTAGTCGCTTTGAGATATTCCTCGTCGTCCACAGGCTCCAACCACTCGTTAGAGGTCTCCTTGCCCGGAACCTCCAACGCGAGATGTGAGAACCAGCTGTCGGGCGCGGCGCCGTGCCAGTGCTTCACTCCCGGGGCGATGTTGACCACGTCGCCGGGGCGCAGCTCCTGTGCCGGCTTGCCCCACTCCTGGTAAAACCCTCGACCAGCCACGCAGACGAGGATCTGTCCGCCACCGCTTTTGGCGTGATGGGTGTGCCAATTATTGCGACAGCCGGACTCGAACGTCACGTTGTAGACGCCGACTTGCTCGGTGGAAAGGGGCGCGAGGTAGCTTTGACCGATAAAGTACTTCGCGAATGCGTCGTTGGGGGCACCGATGGGAAACGCCATCTCGTTTTGATGCTCGGCCTTTACATCGGCGGCATCGTCATCCGCCCAGACTTCTTTCGCCATGCGGAAGGCCGCCCATGTCTTGGGCCAGCCCGCGTAAAACGCCGCGTGCGTAAGGATCTCCGCTATCTCTGCCCTGGTCATGCCGTTGTCCTTTGCGGACATCAGATGATATTGGAACGAGGAGTCCGTCAGGCCCTGCGCCATTAGGGCCACCACCGTCACTATACTGCGGTCGCGCAAGGAGAGCTCGCCCTCCCGGCTCCACACCTCGCCGAACAGCACGTCATCGTTGAGCTGTGCGAATTTGGGAGCAAACTCCCCCAGGGCATCTCTGCCCGCCGTCTGCTTAATTGCCATGATCGATTTCCTCCTGTCGATGGTATTAGGTGCAAATCTGCTTTCGCGCGCCAATCGGCCCAGCTAGATTCGCATGCTCATTCGTCGCGCCTGCTCCAGTGCGGAATGCCCGGCGATTACGGACACCTCTTGCACCTCCGATTTGCATTGACGAGAATGAAGGTAATACCTAAACCTGACTTTAAGTCAAGGAATGAACTCTAGATTCATTTGGAGGAGCTATGTACACAATCGGACAGGTGGCTGAGATGTTCGGTTTGCCCGCTTCAACGCTGCGATATTACGACAAGCAGGGATTGTTCCCGGGATTGGAGCGGGCGTCCGGCATTCGCCAATTCGGCGATAGGGAACTCGAGGCGCTTCGGGTCATCGAATGCCTCAAGAAGGCGGGGATGGAAATTAAGGACATCCAGCTGTTCATGGAATGGTGCGCAGAGGGCCCATCAACGTACCCTCAGCGCAAGGCCATGTTCGAGGAGCGGAAGGCCCACATGGAATCGGAGATCGCGAAGATGAACCGTGCGCTGGACATGCTGAAGTTCAAATGCTGGTACTACGAACAGCTGACTCAAGGCAACAACGAGGCTGAGTTGAAAGCGCTGATTCCGGACGGGTTGCCGGAAGAGATTAAAGAGGCCTACGAGAACGCCCACGCTCGATAGTGCAGTCCGATGCTCGGAGGGCTTCGGTGAGGAGTTGTTTTGGCAAGAGTGCACAAAGAAAGCCTCCGGGCCAAAAGGTCCGGAGGCCGTTATTCCCGTAATTTTGCTGACTGTCCCAGTAAGCGGAAAGAACCACGATTTTCGCGCTATTCGTCACCTTCGGGGATGTCGATGCGCTCGAGTTTGAAGATTACCGGGCGCGTGCCATCGTTGCAGCAGCAGATCATCTCGTTCTCCCGCTCCATCCATCCCCGCATAATCGATCCGCCCTGCAGGCCCGTGTAGATGTAGCGCGAGACGGCATCCCACGCCTCGGAGCAGTGAGGGCGCGTTGGGCCACCGGCAACGGTGTCGGGGTCGGCATCGGTTCTCGTCAGTGTGCCGAGGCCGCCTTGCCAGAAATGGTCCTTGTCGCCGTCGCGCTCGAACAGGAACTCGTCGCCCACGTTGTAGCAGGGGCACGCTCCCGCCTGCTTGTCCGCGCAGTAGCGCTCCTGCAACTCGGGGAACAGCTTCTTGTCGATTACCGTCATTTTCACCTGGTGCTTCACGGTGGCTCCGCCTTTCTCTCGAATTGTGAAGTAGTATGCTTGATGCCGATCGAAGATGCGAGTACGCACCTTTAAGATTGGTACATTACCAAAGTAGAGCGTAAAGGTAGGATCCATGGCAGGGGCAAAAGAGGGGGTCGTGTTCGCGCGCAACGGCATCGAGAACACTGGCTTTGCGTACGCGTTCTCCCTGATAGAGGGCAAGTACAAGCTGCCGGTTCTGTTCTGCCTGTACCTGGACGGCACGACGCGCTACAACGAGCTCAAACGCAAGCTTGCGCCTGCTACTTACAAGTCGCTCACCTCTGCGCTGAGGGGTCTGGTCGCCGATGGTCTTGTCAAGCGCGTTGAGTACCCCCAGGTACCACCGAAGGTGGAGTACAGCTTGACCGAGCGCGGCCTGTCGCTCATGCCAGTGCTTGATGAGCTCTGTCTTTGGGGCGAGGCCCATCGCGATGACCGGGTTCCTCCATCTGACTGGTAGGCGAAGGGAACGACCGCGAAAGCTCACTTTCGCCGGCGCGCCTCATTCCCCTAGGCGATACATCTGCTACGAAACGATCACCTTGTAATAGGCGCCGAAGTCTGCGAGCGAGTCTAGAACGGGCATCATCCGCCGGCCGAGCTCGGTAAGCCCGTACTCAACGCGGGGAGGATTCTCACCATAGTCGTGACGAAAGACGAGGCTATCGTCCTCCATCTGGCGCAGGCTGTCGGTAAGCACCTTCTAGGAGATGCCTTCAAGGTCGCGGCGCAACTCGTTGAAGCGCCAGGGCCGCTTGCGCAAGTTGCGAATGATGAGCAGCTTCCACTTGCCGCCGATAAGCGTCACCGCCGTCGCCACCGGACACTCCGGAAGCTCCTCTTTGGCCATCACGGGACACCCTCCTTTTTTGATTGCAACGGTTTCGAAAAAAGTACGCAGTTACAAATAAGTGCGTACTCGCTTTTGCATGCGCTATCGTGTGAAATATAGCCACAGCGAGATATGCCCACAAGGCAACTTGGCTGTCAAAATGCTCCGGGTGCGAGCCGTTCGGATGGCACAGAGGCTGCCCTACCGTGTCCTTCGGCCATGCCGGAGCACATACGACGCAGGCCCGCAATGCTGGAAGGAAATGTAGACATGGATATGCTGGAAATCATCAAGGGATGCCGTTCGGTGCGCAAGTACACAAGCGAGCAGATTGCCCGCGAAGACCTGGAGCGCATCGTTGAGGCGGGAATCTACTCGGCCAATGCCGGCGGCGCCCAGCGAAGCATGGTGGTGGCATTGCATGACGCCGACCTGGCAGAGAAGGTGGGCAAGCTGAACATGGCTCGCTTCGACAGAGGCAATTTGATTGGCAGCCACGTTAGCTCCGAGCAGCCAAGCGTCATCGACGACCCCTCCATCAAGAACGGATTCTATGGCGCCCCGACTGCCGTCTGCGTGTTCTGCCAAAAGGATTTCGCTTTCAGCGCCCCTGACGCCTTTGTGATCGCACAGGCGATGGCGCTAGAGGCTCACAGCCTGGGGATCTCCAGCTGCATCGTCAGCCGCGGCGAGCAGACATTTGTCTCCGAAGAAGGCGAAGGCCTTCTGGCTGCGTGGGGCGTTCCCGACAATTACATATGCCGCGCTTTCCTTGCTTTGGGATATTGCGAAGGACCATATCCGCAGGCGAAGCCCCGTAGAGAGGGGCGCGTAAAGATCGTTGAAGGATAGCTGCCACCGTCATGGCCTAGACCCGGCTCGTCATCCTGTTGCGGTACTCGCTCGGACTCATGCCCGTCCAGGTTGAGAACGCCCGCAGGAAGCTGTTGAGCTCTGCATACCCAAGCAGGTATGCGATCTCGTCGGTGCGCATCTCCGCGTTGCCCAGGTAGTGGCGGGCCAGAAGCTCGCGCGTGTGGTTGAGCTGGGCTTGGAAGGTGGTGGCCTCCTCGGTGAGGCGGCGCTGCAGAGTGCGGCGGCTGACGCCGAGCTTGCGGGCGCACGTGTCGGCATCCGAGGCCCCTGCGGGAAGCATCTCGATGAGGGCGCTCCTCACGCGGGCGGAGAACGCGCCGTCCGCATCGAGCTCCGAGAGCCTGCGCGCGAGCTCGGGCTCGAAGTACCCCCACAAGGCGTCGTTGTGGCTAATGAACGGAAGCCCCATGTCATCGACAGAGAAGGCGACCGACGCGGCGGGACCTTGCGCGACGTCGCAGCCAAGAAACGCGGCGATGGCGTCGCGGGGAGCCTGCGGGAGCGTGACCGCAAGCGGCGCAACGTCCTCCTTCGTGGCGCGACGCACGAGGTTCACAAGGAAGGCGAGCTCGCATTCGGCCAGAAACTGCGGAATCGGAAGGCCATGTTCGTCCGCAAGCTCGACCTTGAGCTTCTTGGCATCATCGGACACCGTAAATATGAGCGGCCCCACCAGCTTCTTATATCGCGTAAGCCTTTCCAGGCAGGTGCGACCGTCCGGCGAGCAAAATGCCGCGAAGATGGGCGGACTGAACTGCTCGATGCCCTCTCCGGTGGCGAGCGCGAGCGCAGTCGCGCCGTCCGGGCAGAGCCTCCCGACCGCCTCCATGAAGGCGTAGTAGCCTTCCGCCGTCATCGTGGGATTGCGGTGGCAAAAGACGCCCTCGGGCAGTTTTGCCTTGCGCAGTGCCTCGGCCACGTCTATCCCGTGGGCCGCGAGCAGCTGGTCGTAGCGCCCATCGAGTATGAACCTATTCGCCATCGCAACACACCTCCGCCCGTATTCTACCGCTCTACTTGGCGCTTCCTGTTAACTGCTGGTCGTACACGAAGTCCAGCATCGTCTTCTTGGGGAAGAGCGGAGCGAGCTTCATCATGGGCGTCTGCCAGCCCGGCAGGCCCGCAGTCACATTGAGCTTACCGGCAAGCATGCCGTCATATCCCGCTTGGGCTACGGCCGTGGGGTCCACCGCGTTAGCGAACAACTTTGTGTCGGAGAGACCGCCGGCGTCGGCGAACCCGGTGCGCATGGCGCCTGGCATGAGACAGGTGACGGTGACGCCGGTTCCCTGCAGCTCGCGCCAAAGGGCGTTGCTCCAACTGGTGACGTAGGACTTTGTGGCGTAATAGACGGCCTGCAGGGGGCCGGGCATCGCGGCAGCGGTGGAGCTGACATTGAGCACCCTGCCGGAACCGTGGGAGATCATGTCGGGCAGGAACAGTTTGAGCATGCGCGTGGGGGCCTCCACGTTCACGGCGATCATGGACATGTCCTGCTCCATGGTGCGCTCGCGGGCGAAGTCGCCTTGCCCGCCGAATCCTGCGTTGTTGATGATGACGTCGGGCAGCCAGCCGTTCGCCTTGCAGGTGTCGTAGACCTTCTGAACGTCCTCGGCCGCAGACAGGTCGGCGGCAATCGTCTCGACGTTTATACCGTATCCCCCTCTCATCTCCTTGGCCTGCGCCTCGAGCTTCGCCTGGCTACGTCCCACCAGGATGAGGTCACCTCCTTTGGCAGCGTGGATGTTCGCGAAGCAAGTGCCAAGCCCGCCGTAGCTTCCCGTGATGAGTGCCGTGTTCGCCATGTCGTCCGTCCTTCCGGTCGTGCGCTGAAATCGACGATAGGTACAGCCTACGGATGAACATGCGCCACGCGAACACCATTACGCGCCAATCTGTTATCAAATTGCGCCAATCCACGGTCTTGTGATGCGGTCGAGCACTTGCCCCCGAGGACGTAACGGCGAGTTTCGCGAGACGGTTCTCGGGTGCTTTTCGGATGCTCGATGGTGCCGAGGTCCAGCAGGTCGATGTAGACATAGCTGGCGGACGGATTCTTCAGAGCGACGGAGGCAGAGAACGCCTTTATGGGTTCGGACTTGCCGGAGCGGCGCGTCCCCGTGATCGCCTCGGTGCCCCGGGTGCCCTCGAGTGCCCAAAGCCGCCCCATGCACGCATCGCCGGTCCGCCCGAGCCATCATCCGCTTCTTCTCGGTTTCAAAACTCGATTTTTTAAGTTTCGAAACCGAAAAAGCAATATGCGCAGGGATGCTTCGAGGAGCGAATCCCGGTCGGTCATATCGGCAGCGATATCGGCACGCATTTGCGCGTGCTACAATGCGGACATCAGAGATGAAAACACAGTCCCCGTCGGGTAGTCGTGGGCGTGCGGAAGTCCGCATCAGTAACCTGCCTCCTTGGTTGTCCCTTCTCTGCATGGTCATCTACATAAAGGAGGAATCAACCATGCAGATCAGCGTGTCGTCCACCCTGACCGTATATCACGACGGTCAATTTTGGGTCGGGCTGGCGGAGCATGTCGAGGACGGCAGATACGGCGTCGCCCGCATCGTCTTCGGCACAGAGCCGTCCAATGAGGAAATCCTGCAATTCGTTACAAGCAAATGGGCGAAGCTCGCGTTCTTCGGCGACGATCCGACCGAGCCGAGCAAGCCCGCGAAGAACCCCAAGAGACGCGCCCGCGAGGCGTCGAGGGCCCTTAAGCAGCCGGCAATGGGCACCAAGGCGCAGCAAGCACTCGCGAGCCAGCGGGAGGCAATGAAACGGAAGTCGGTCCGCGCGAGAAGCCAACGCCGCGCGAACGAGGCGGAGGCGCGCTTCGAGCGGCGGAAGTTGAAGCGCAAGCAGAAGCATCGCGGGCATTGATCGCCATTTGCAGCAAGGCAAACCATATACAGCAGCGGCGCCAGTTCCACTTGAAGCCGACGCCGCGCAGACGCTGATGGTGACGGCTATGCACGGGCACGGTCGCGCCACCGCACTTCACAGCTTGTTTCTCAAGTATTTGAGACGCACACGCGGCGTTCAAAAATGCGGAGCGACTCCGCATGGCTCGGGACTGAGCCGAGGTGCCCTACTTCTCGCCCTCCAGCAGTCCCACGATGCGGTCGATGTCGACGGCAAAGCGAGGCCTTCCCTCGCGCTCGTAGCGGTCGAGGTATGCCTGGCACTCGGAGACAATGCGCTTGGTGTTGACGTCGATGATGCGCTGGAGCGTCTCGTAGTAGGCCGAGCCCTCGGTCCTGAAGCGGCGCTGGTAGGCCTTGGTTATGGGGAACATCTTGATGTAGTGGATGCCGTGGCGGCAGCTGGGGCGCGTCGTGGGGCGGGGTGGCAACGCAAAGTACTGGTCTTTGGGCACGTTAGGGGCGATGTTGGAACGCAGCGGCACAGCGAAGTCCCTGCGCTTCCCGCGGAAACGCAGCCTCACCACCACGATACAGGGGCGATTGTGCTTAAGCATAAGTTCGCGGTCGCCCTCGACGAGGTCGAAGAAGTCCTGGGAGATGGATACGATCTTCATCGGTTACGCCCCCTTCATACGAAGCGGGGCCCGCATCGCTGCAGGCCCCTACAGGTGGGCGATATTCTACGCCTTGCGGCACCCCGTCGCCCACGGAGGCTAAACGTACACGTAAGCCGTACTCTGAAAGCCGCGGCTTCCGGCAAGTAGTTTATACCACGATATCTCGCCTTCGATGCGCGTAGCTCTCAAAATAACACTCGCCGACCGTTACTTAACCGCCGACCTCGCTTGATGCAGAGGGCATTGGAGCAATGATGATGCGGACGAATGCCGAGGATTCAAGTGGGGCCTCGCGCCGTCCTTTCTGCGTTCATGCGCCCGTCATCATTGCCTGAATTAAATTCCCCAAATAGAGCGTTATGGAGCACATCGCGGCGTTGCATGAAGAAGCCCCAGATAGCCTATTCTACCTGGGGCTTCATTGCTATTCACTGCCTTTCGTGACGTGCCGTTTTAGACCCTCGGCTTATTCCCACTCGATGGTCGCGGGCGGCTTGGACGTGATGTCGTAGCACACGCGGTTGGCGCCGGGGACCTCGGCAACGATGCGGCCGGAGATGCGGGCCAGCACGTCGTAGGGCAGCTTGGCCCAATCGGCGGTCATGGCATCGCTGGACTCGACGGCACGCAGGATGATCGGGCGCTGATAGGTGCGTTCGTCGCCCATAACGCCAACGGACTTAATATCGGGCAGGACCGCGAAATACTGCCAGCAGCTGTGCTCGGAGTTGCGCTCGCCGGTCTGCTCAAACAGGCGCTGGTTGTAGGCGTCGAGCTCCTCGCGCACGATAGCGTCGGCGTTCTTGAGGATCTCGAGCTTCTCCCTGTCGACCGCACCGATGATGCGGATGGCCAGACCCGGGCCCGGGAAAGGCTGGCGGAACACGATGTGACCCGGCAGGCCCAGCGCCAGACCAAGCGCGCGGACCTCGTCCTTAAAGAAGTGGTCGAGCGGCTCGATAAGGTCGAAGTGTACGCCCTCGGGGAACGGGATCAGGTTGTGGTGGCTCTTGATGGTGGCCGTCTTGCCGCCCGTCTTGCGAGCGCCGGACTCGATGATGTCGGGGTAGATGGTGCCCTGAGCCAGGTACTTGACCGGCTTGCCATCGGTCTCGAGCTGCTGCGCCACGGCGAAGAACTCTTTCCAGAACTGCGTGCCGATGATGCGGCGCTTCTCCTCGGGCTCGGTCACACCGGCCAGAAGCTCGGCATAGCGGTCCTCGGCGTGGACGTGGATAAAGTCGACGTCAAACTGCTTGGTGAAGACCTCCTCCACCTGCTCGGGCTCGCCCTTGCGCAGCAGGCCGTGGTTGATGAACACGCAGGTCATCTGCTTGCCCACGGCGCGGGCGCCCAGCGCAGCCACGACGGAGGAGTCGACGCCACCGGACAGGGCCAGAATCACGCGGTCGTCACCGACCTTCTCGCGGAACTCGGCCGTCATGGTCTCGACCAGGTTGTCCATGCTCCAGTTGGGCTCCAGGCCGCAGATCTCAAACAGGAAGTTGCTCAGCAGCTGCTGGCCGTACTCGGAATGCTTGACCTCGGGGTGGAACTGCGTGGTGAAGATCTTGCGCTCGACGCACTCCATGGCGGCAACCGGGCACACGTCGGTGCTGGCGGTAACGGTAAAGCCCTCGGGCACCTCGGACACGGCGTCGCGGTGGCTCATCCACACGGTCTGCTCCATAGGCGTGGAGTTAAAGAGCTTGGCGCCGGCCGTGCGCGTGATGGTGGCGCGGCCGTACTCGCCCACCTCGGAGTGGCCGACCTTGCCGCCGAGCGTCACGGCCGTGATCTGATGACCGTAGCAAAAGCCCAGAACGGGAAGGCCCAGGTCAAAGATGGCGGGGTCGATGGACGGAGCGTCCTCGGCGTACACGGAGGCCGGACCGCCGGAAAGGATGAGCGCAGAGGCGTTCATTTCGCGAATCTCGTCGGCCGAGATGTCGCAGGGGACAATCTCGGAATACACGTTGAGGTCGCGGACGCGACGGGCAATGAGCTGACCGTACTGCGCACCAAAGTCGAGTACGAGGACCTTTGCGGAAGCCTTTTGATCCATGGTTTCCCCCTCTTGTTGGCGGGGAGCCGGTGCCCACCCGCGCGAATAAACGAAAACAGCTTACATAGTGTACACGTTATATGGGGTTTCTCGTCCCTCGCAGCCATCAGCGCACGGCAAACGCACGACCTGGGCCCTATTTGACGGCGATTGAAGTGTTACCAAACGTTACAGATGATGTAATACGTTTGAACATTGGACGCCCTGTGCCACAATACTGCCGAACGACTCCGCCTCTGCGGCGGCAAATACGATAGGAATACCAGCATGAAGCGCATCCTTCTCATCGCCACGGGCGGCACCATCGCATCGACCGAGGACGGCAACGGCCTCTCCCCCGCCCTGACCGGTGAGGAGCTCGCCCAGAGCGTCCCCGAGATCTCGGGCCTCTGCGAGCTCGACGTGGTGCAGCCCATGAACATCGACAGCACCAATATGCGCCCCAGTGACTGGATGCGTATCCGCGACGTCATCGTCGAGGGTTATGCCGACCACGACGGCTTCGTGATTCTGCACGGCACCGACACCATGAGCTACACCGCGGCGGCGCTTTCCTATCTGATTCAGGACAGCCCCAAGCCCATCGTGCTCACCGGCTCGCAAAAGCCCATGGGCAACCCCTTTACCGACGCCAAGCTCAACCTGTACCAGAGCCTGCTCTATGCGCTCGACGAGCACTCGCACGACGTCTCGATTGTGTTTGGCGGCGTAGCCATTGCCGGCACGCGCGCCCGCAAACAGCGCACCATGAGCTTTAACGCGTTCATTAGCGTCAACTATCCACCCATCGCCTATATCCGTAACGACCGCATTGTGCGCAACGGGCTTCACGGCACGCATCAGGGCGAAAACCCGGTGCGTTTCTACGACAGCATCGACCCGCGCGTGTTTGTCCTTAAGCTGACACCCGGCGTGAACCCGGGCATCCTGGACGCCCTAGCCGATAGCTACGACGCTGTAATCCTTGAGACCTTTGGCATTGGCGGTATTCCCGAGTTTGGTGAGTCGGGCGAGTCGTTCCAAGAGGCAATTTTCCGCTGGGTCGATTCGGGTCGCACCGTCGTTATGACCACGCAGGTCCCAGAAGAGGGCCTTGACCTGGGTGTTTATGAGGTTGGCCGTGCCTACGCCGATCATCCGGGCATTCTGCGCGGCGACGACATGACCACCGAGACGCTCGTGGCCAAAACCATGTGGGCGCTCGGCCAGTCACGTGATGCGGCCGAGATCCAGCGCCTGTTCTACAGCCAAGTCAACCACGACCGAATCCCGATGGTGTAATCCCTAAGGCAGTTCCACTTATCGCAGCCTTAAACGACAGGTGGTCCCCCTCGGGTCGTGCAAAAATCGGAGTATTCTGCAATTTCTCCGCCGGAGGCATAGAATCGGCCGATTGTTAGACGAGCTTTTAGGACGAAGGGGCCGTCTAGTAAATATTTATTCCTCATTTTTATTTAGCGTGTGGATTAACTACTGCCAAAAAGGCAAAGCCAGCCGCTCGAGCTACCATCTACGGCTGAGCAGGTGCTGAATACTCGCGATTTTGCACATCGCAACCAGGGGGACCCGCCCAAAGAGTGTCAAATACAGCGGTGGAACGCCCTATTCGATACCCTCGAGAAGCTCTGACACCGTCATGCCGAGTGCGGGCGCGATCTTAAATAGAACCTTGAGCGTGAAATTTGCCGTCCCATCTTCGATTCGGTCGAGGTAGGGTCGGCTGATTCCTGTCGCCACACAAAAATCAACCTTGGAGATACCAAGGTCTCTGCGTGTCTCTTCGACCCGCCTGCCAAGAATCTGTTTCGCACGTTCGTCCATGCAGCCGAGTTTGAAATGGAGCCGAACATAAACGTAAACTATAGTTTACGTTTTGCCGAATACACAGGAGTTTTCTATGTCGGGTTCTTCGGTCCGCATGTACCGAGCCACGCTTCGCACAAACAGCGCACCGCCCAAGCTCGTCGTCGTTGAAGCTGAATGCCTTTCGCCCGATGAGCGCACAGCATTTGCATTGCTATCAAGTCGCGTCGCGGCCGTTCTGGTCCCTTGCCCGGCGCAAGGTGAACTTGCCATCCAATGCCAAACGCATAGTTGCTCGCTCAATCAGGCTGCCGTAATCGCAACCAGCCAACGCGGCCTGCCCCTTCTCCTGGAAGCCGGTATCGCACTCGCCCTTCGCGGCGCCGGATACGAAAACGAGGCCGCCGCCGACATGGTCTTTAAACCACGATCGAGCGGCGGCCTCGCAGCAGCCATTGAATGTGCGTGCAGGCTCGTTGCCTAAAAGGACAAGCTAGAAACCAAAGCCAAAGCCTGTGCCGGTTATCGCCGAATACATAAAGTAGACGTTGATTACGTTGAGGAACACACCCGTGATGCAACCGTTGCGCAGGTAGCGCTCGCACACAATGCGCGCCATGGCGGCGGAGTCATCATTGTTTTTAGCCTGGCGTCCTGCCGTAAAGTACGTCGCCACGCTCAGCAGCAGGTTGAGCACCGGCAGTGCCAGCAACTCGTAGCTCTTGCCCCAGCGCGTCACCTCGCCGGCTGCGTTAAACTTCGTTGCCACCTCGGGACCAATGTTGGGGATCACAAACGCCGCTACCACCAGCGGAAGAACCGCAAGTACGAGCAGTGCAATACCCATGTAGCCGGCTTTTTTGCCATATTTAAACATATGCGTCGTCCTTACACGTTAAAGCGGAAGTGCACGACGTCGCCATCGGCCATGACATAGTCCTTGCCCTCAATACGCAGCTTGCCGGCGGCCTTGGCGCCCTGCTCGCCGCCGAGCTCGATGTAGTCGTCGTAGCCAATGACCTCGGCTTTAATAAAGCCGCGCTCAAAGTCGGTGTGGATGACGCCAGCAGCCTGCGGAGCGGTCGCACCCTGACGCACCGTCCAGGCCTTGACCTCCATCTCGCCAGCCGTAAAGAACGACTGCAGGCCAAGCAGCTTGTAAGCGGCCTGTGCGAGCACGTCCAGACCGGGCTGCTCCAGGCCCAAGCTCTCCAGGTAGTCGGCCGCATCCTCGGGATCGAGCTCGGAAAGCTCGGCCTCGATCTTGGCACAAATCGGCAGCGGCTTGACGCCATCGATGGGCGCCAGATCCTCGTTGAGCATGTCCTCGTCTACGTTGGCCACATACAGGATGGGCTTCATGGTGAGCAGAAACAGGCCCTTGGCAGCGGCGCGCTCCTCGTCAGTCATCTCCATGGACGCGGCGCGCTTGCCCTCGTTGAGCCAGGCGAGCAGGCGCTTGGCGACCTCAAACTTGGGCATGAGCTCCTTGTCGCGCTTGGCCTCCTTTTCGAGCTTAGGCAGCTGCTTCTCGAGCGTGCCCATGTCGGCCAGGATAAGCTCGGTCATGATGGTGTCGGCATCACCGGCGGGGTCGACGAACTCGCCCGTGCGGCCCACCTCGCGCATGACGTTGGGGTCCTTAAAGTAGCGCACGACCTCGCAGATGGCGTCGGTCTCGCGGATGTTTGCCAAGAACTGGTTGCCCAGACCCTCGCCCTCGTTAGCGCCCTTCACCAGACCTGCGATGTCGACGAACTCGACCGTCGCCGGCACAATGCGACCCGGGTTAACGATGTCGGCGAGCTTTTGCAAGCGGCTATCGGGCACGTCGACGATGCCCACGTTGGGGTCGATCGTGGCGAACGGGTAATTGGCGGCAAGGCCGGTCTTTTTGGTAAGCGCGGTGAACAGCGTCGACTTGCCTACGTTGGGCAGGCCCACGATACCGATGGAAAGGGACACGACAGCTCCTTTTGGTACAAGCATTTCAAACTGCATAAGTATAGCGCCGCCGCAGCATCTGGGCGAACCCGGACACAACGGCGGCACGAATGAAGCAGAGATAGGAGTCGCTGACTAGTCCGCGAGCTTCTCCACCTGATCGAGCATCTTGCCAAACTTGGCCTTTGCTTCGGCTTTGACCTTCTCAGCTTCTTCGTGAGCCTTCGCCTTCTGGGCGGCCTTTTCCTCGGCCTCGGGGTCGACGACGACCAGATTGGACGCGTCGTGCTCAACAAGCTTGAGCGCATGCTCGGGACACACCTTGACACAGGCGCCGCAGCCCAAACAATACGTGGACTCCAACGCAAAGCGGCCGCTTCCCACCAGATCGCAGGCGAACGTGGGACATACATTGACGCACTCGCCACACGACGTGCACTTGTCAAAATCGCATTCCGGCGTGCTCGCCTGCATGTTCTGGGCAAGCTCGGGGTGGTTTTGCAACGTCGAGAGCACCAGTTGGCGCCCGTGCGTGAGCGAACGGCGACGCTTGGTCGTCGTGGTGCCGCACATGGTGTTGAGCGTGCGCTCCAGCTGGGTAATCTGATGGCGGTGGGCTTTGAGCTTCTGCGTCACCGAGGCCAGCGCCGCCGTTGCCGGGTTGAGCTTGGTCACGGTAAGGCCCGTGGTGCGGGCAATCTTATCCATGTACTCCTTGCGCTCGTACTCGCGGCGCTTATGACATTTGAGGCTCTTGGGGTCGACCTCCAGGCCCATGCCCGTACCAGCCCACTCCTCGGCAGTGGCGATGGCCTCGCCCAGAATGTCCTCACCGCCGGTGTTGCGGCATTTATCGCACACGCCCAACGGCAGGTACACACTCACGTTGGGATAGTCCGCCAGTACCGAGAACCAGGTCTCGGCCGTAATATCGCCCACGCAGGCGACGACGACCTCGTTCTCGCGCGGCATGCGCTTGAGGGCGCGCGTGCAGGTGACGTAGGCGGTCTCGTGGCTCGTAGCTGCAGAGACGATATCGTCATACAGGTTTTTGGGCGCCAGGCGCGGCGAGATGATCGCCTCGGTCGGACAGGCAGCGGCGCACAGGCCGCACTTGCGACAGGAGTCGAGGATCTCGATGGCGTCTTCCTCGACCTCGATAGCGTTGACCGGGCACACGTCCATGCACGCGGTGCAGCCGCTCTTCTCGTTTTTGCAGGTCAAGCACGGAATGGTGTTGCCGCGCGGACGCTCCTTGTAGTCGGCAGGATTCCACTGCGGCGCCGATGGATCGAGTGCATCGGTCACGCCGCCAAGCGGGTTTTTAAGAAAGTCGAAACCCTTGCTGATCTCGATAATGTCATCAAATAGATCGTGTTCCTGCGCCATGCGCGGCCCCTCCCTGAGCAGTGCAAACAAGCAAGAGATAATGATACGCTATCGGCCCACGCCTCGGGCAAATTACACGCGGAGCACCTTTGAGGCGAATAGCCTATGGCCTATCGCCGCCCCGATTGCACAAGGTCGATCAAGCGCCAAGCTATGCCTCGCACATGAGCTGCACGAGCTTTTGTTTGGTCACCTTGGCCTGCTCGTTGGCTATGTTACGCTCGTTTCTAAAGACCGCATTTGCAACACCCTGCAGGTCGGCATCGGAAATCTCGCCAAGGCCCAGCTCCTCGAGCGTCGTCGGCAGACCAACGCGCTGGCAAAACTCGAGCACCTGATCAAGCTCGGGCGCACGCTCCAGGCGCAGCTGCACCACCAGACCAAATGCCACGGCCTCACCATGCATGGCCTTGCACTCGAGCAGAATCGTCAGACCGTTGGCGATGGCATGTGCCAACGCCAGGCCGCCACTCTCAAAGCCAACACCCGAAAGCAGAATATTGCACTCGATCAGACGCTCAACCGCAGGCGATATACGGCCCTTTTTGAGATCGCGCTTGGCAGCGACGCCGCACTCCATGAGCGTGTCATAGCAGGCACGAGCCGTAACCAAGGCCAAGTGCCCCGGCGCGCCACCGTGCTCGTTCGCACCTCTCGCCGCGGCACACGAACGCGCCTCGAAGTACGTTGCCAGCGCGTCGCCCATACCGGCGACCGTCATACGCAGTGGGGCCGCAGCAACCACGTTGGTATCGACCACGACCAGATCTGGATTCTTCTCGAGCATCAGGTAGCGGTCGAACGACCCGTCCTCGTGATACAACACCGAAATCGCGCTGCACGGACCGTCCATCGAAGCCGCCGTGGGGCATACACACAACGGCAGCTCAGCATAAAACGCTACTGCCTTGGCGATATCGAGCATCTTGCCGCCGCCAATGCCCACCACCATGTCGCAATACTCGGCCCGGGCTTCCTTGGCCATTTCGACAACGGCATCTTCCGTACACGGACCGTTGTAAATCTTAAAGAACGGCTCGCTTAGATCTTCATCCAGAAATCCATCGACGATCTGCCTGCACAGCCGATCCTCGGTGCCCTGGTCAAACAAGACATAGGCAGCGCAGCCCAACCATGACAAATACCTGCCCTGACGCGAAAGTTCGCCCGGCCCCTGAACATATCGGCCGGGACCGCCATAAACCATGGGAAGCGCCATACGAGAATCCGCCCTTCATCAAACAACGATTGGTGCAAAGTAACCTGATCCCTTTGCACCATAGCAAAAAGGGGCAAAGCCGTCTGTCGGCTTTGCCCCTTCTTTAGCTTGATTTACTCATCCATGAGGTAGTAGTGACCCAGTGCGTCGGCACCCAGAATGGCGTTTGCGACCATCTCGGGCGTCACCTCAAACGGCATGTTGCACATGGTGTCATCGGGCGCACAGGCGGCCTCGGCAACAATCATGGCCTGCTCGCGCGTAACCTCGGCAACGCCAAGCTCCTTCATCGTGACCGGCAGGCCCAGCTCAATGCAGAAGCCCAAGACTTCCTCGAGTTTCTCAGTCGGAGCATCCTCGAGTACCAGCTGGACGATGGTGCCAAAGGCGACCTTCTCGCCGTGATACATGCCGTGGCACTCGGGCAGCATCGTCAGGCCATTGTGGATGGCATGAGCAGCAGCAAGGCCCGAGCTCTCAAAGCCAATACCCGAAAGCAGCGTATTGGCCTCGATGATATGCTCGACGGCAGGCGTGAGTGCGCCCTTCTCCAGCGCGACCTTGGCCTTGACGCCATCGGCCATAAGCGTCTCGTAGCAGAGCTTGGCGAGCGCCAGACCGGCCATGCCGCCCTTGCCGCCAGCGCAGGTGCCACCGTCGGCATCATGCGTCGCCTGGGCCTCAAAGTAGGTTGCGAGCGCATCGCCCATACCGGAAACCGTCAGGCGCACCGGGCTCGCCGCGATAACCGTCGTATCCATCAGAACAATGTTGGGGTTTGCCTTAAGGAAGAGATATTTATCGAACTGGCCATCGTCGGTGTAGAGCACCGAAAGCGCCGAACACGGGGCATCGGTCGAAGCGATGGTGGGGCAAATGATAACCGGGGACTCCAGGTAATAGGCGACGGCCTTCGCGGTGTCGAGGATCTTGCCGCCACCGACGCCGACGATGATGTCGCAACCGTTGTCGCGAGCGAGCGCAACCAGGCGATCGACCTCGCCCTTGGAGCACTCGCCGTTAAAGTCCTCAAACAGCAGCTCGGCCTTAGCCTCGGCAAAGCCGCCCTCGATCTTGGCACCGACGCGCTTCTTGCCCGAAGGCGTCACGATGACGAGGGCCTTAGCGCCGAGCGGCTCGACATAGGAGCCGAGCTTGGCGAGCTCGTCCGGACCCTGGATGTACTTGCTGGGGCTATTGAAAATTGCAGCCATAACTATCCTATTCTCTAAAAGAAAAAAGAAAGGGGCTCCGTACAGATACGTGCGGAGCCCCTCGTTACGATAACAAGAGTCGATTAGAAATCGATGTCGGTGTCGTAGTAGCAGGCCTTGAGGATCTTCTCGAAGTCGGCAGCCTTGGTCTCACGCGGGTTCTCAGGCGTGCAGGCGTCCTGCTCGGCGTTCGCGGCGATCTCGGGCAGCTTGGCGAGGAACTCCTCCTCGGAAACCATCTGCGGGTTCTCGGCGTCGACCTTCACGCCACCATTTGCGTAATCCTTGATGGACTGCGGAATGTTGAGCTGGTCGTTGAGGTCGCGGATCTTCTGGACGAGCGCAGCGATGAGCTCCTCGTTGGTCTCGCCGGGAAGGTGCAGGATCTCCTTGGCCACGTAAGCGTAACGCTCGGCAGCACGCGGGTCCTTGGAGTTCCACTGGATGACCTTGCCCAGGTACATGGCGTTAGCAGCACCGTGGATGATGTGGCCGTTCTCGAAGGCGGCACCAGTCTTGTGAGCCATGGAGTGAACGATGCCCAGCAGGCCCGAAGAGAAGGCGATACCGGCGATGCACTGAGCCTCGTGCATGTGCTGACGGGCCTCATGGTCGCCAGCATAGGACTTGGGCAGCCACTCGACGATCTCGCGAATGCCGTGCAGAGCGTTGGCGTCGGTGAACATAGAGGCGAAGGTGGAAACGTAGGCCTCCATGCAGTGGGTCAGAGCATCCATGCCGGTGTGAGCGCACAGCTTGGCGGGCATGGTGTAGGTGAGCTCGGGGTCGACGATGGCGACATCAGGAGTGATGTTGAAGTCGGCCAGCGGGTACTTGATGCCCTTGGCGTAGTCGGTAATGACGGAGAAGGCAGTGACCTCGGTAGCGGTACCGGAGGTGGAGGAAATGGCGCAGAAGTGAGCCTTCTGACGCAGCTCGGGGAAGCTGAACGGCTGGATGATGTTATCGAAGGACTCCTCGGGATACTCGTAGAAGACCCACATGGCCTTAGCGGCATCGATGGGCGAGCCGCCGCCGATGGCGATAATCCAGTCGGGCTCGAACTCGCGCATGGCCTCGGCGCCCTTCATGACCGTCTCGATGGACGGGTCGGACTCGACGCCCTCGAACAGCTTGACCTCGAAACCGCCTTCCTTAAGGTCGTTCTCGACGTCCTGCAGGAACCCGCCGCGGCGCATAGAGCTGCCGCCAGAAACGATGATGGCCTTCTTGCCCTTGAGGTTCTTCACCTCGTGGCGAGCGCCCTCACCAAAGTACAGATCGCGAGGATTGGTAAAACGTCCCATACTGTGCCTCCTAAACAAGCCCCTCTTAGACTTGTGTATATAACGGAGCACCCGATTGGCTCCGTTAGGACCGTTTTGTGCGTTGCCGGCGATGACAATGCACGATGTCTAAACGTCTCAACGCTCAGACAAACACTATTTTACCGTTCTGGTTGGTCAGTTATTCACCTAAAGCCGCCAATGATGAAACGTTTTTTCTATCCCTGGAACCTCTTGCGTTGCGGTTATTGTCCCAAGCTGGGCAAACGTTTTATCAAGGTTGGCCATATGCCTCAGGCGGCATCGCGGCGCTCCAAAACGTATACCGTTCGCCGCCAAATATCGACCGTTTGCGGCACCGTGATACCACTCGGTCGTCCAAGGTGCCGACATTTGTGCGACATCCGTCTTCGTGGTGCAAAGGTGCAAGTCCAAGTGCGGCACCCCCGGTGTGCCACATGCGGGTAAACTAGAACCTTATATAGAGACATTTGAACCCTAACCGCAGCAAAGGAGGCCCCATGGCATTCGATCCCATTCAAGAGGATTGCCATCGCCTCGTTCTTGAGGCCTTGCGCCGCGACAATATCCCGCTCACCGACGGTGCCGCCGCAGAGCGTCTGATGGAACAATTCACCCGCAACCCTGCACCGCTCATCGTGCACGACCGCGACCGCGCCGGGCACCTCATTGCCAAGGTGGTCGAGGCTGTCGACTACCGCATCCCCTTTATTCCCGACGACGCCCAGGCAGAGCAAGAAGAAGCCGCAGCCGAGAACATGCTCCGCGAGGCAGCCGCGCTCGATCCGGCCAACTGGGATGCCCAGCGCATGCTGTGCGCACTCACCGCCGAATCCAACGAGGAATACGTGCAATATCTGGTGTCCAAGTGCGACGAGGTGGAGCACGATCTGGCGCTCAAGATTGCCTCGGCGCAGGACCCCTACGAGCGCGAGGCCGCAGGCGACCTGACCCGCCGTCCCTACCTGCGCTGGCTTGCCGCCTTGGCATCGCGCGCGCTCATTAGCGGCCGCTACCGCATGTCGCTCGAAGCCGCAAACCGCAGCCTCGACTTTGCCCCCAACGATCCTGCCGGTGTCCGCCACACCGCGATGCTCGCCATGGCAAAACTCGAATACCCCGCCGAGGAGCTCAAGCGCTTTCGCTCCGCTCACTCCGTGCCGTACCTCGCGAATACCCCGCTGCGCCGCCGCCCCAAAGATGCGGAGCGTGACTTGGACCCGTGGACGCTCATCGCGCTGATGAGCGCTGCCTGGCGCGAGCTGGACTACGAGGGCGCCGAGCACTACCTGCGCATCCTGGTGCGCTCATGCCCGCACGCAGCCGAGGCGCTCTACTTCCAAACCGAGTTTCCCGATGGCGTCTATGCCCGCGTCAACGTGGGTGCAGGCTCCACCGACGAGCTCGTCCTTGCACTCTCCGAGGCGACGCCGGTACTGCAGGAGGGCCTGGGCGCGCCCGACAACGCCAGCTTTGCCGCCTGGGTCGCCACCAACGACATCGTGCGCTCCCAGATCGACGAGCGCATACTGCGGGCGGCCGAGCAGGGCTTGCCGTTTAGGGGAGGAGACCTCTAATGGATCCGAGCGTCTACATCCCCGCCTACCTGGAGCGCACCTATCTGGCGTCGCACCCCGAGCTCACCGATGCAGCACGCGAGCTTGTCCATAACGACATTAGCGCGAATCCCCAAAAGTATGCGCAGTCCGAGCATGCTCAGGCGCTGCTGTCCTATGCCGGTGTTCATCGCCACCTGCTCGACGAGCTCCATCGCATCGAGGACATGGGCAGCGACGAGGAGTTCGAGCAGACGCGCAACCGCCTGTTCGACGATATGCGTGATGAACTGCTCAAGATCGTCCGCATCGATGCGCATGTCCTCGATGCCCAGCTGCTCGCCATCATCCTAGCGGACACGCCCGTCGACGCCTGCCTGGGCGACCTGATGAAGCTCGAGACGAGCACGGCCGACTACCTGCAACAGAGCGTGCCCGGGTTTGATATGGAGGCCCCGCACTACTGGGCCAATAATGTTTTGGCCGACGGTGTCACCGCAGCGGACCTTACCGTGAGCGAGCCGGCCCTTATCGGGTGGCTCCACACGCTCGAGGCCATCTCGCAGCTGTGCATGGCGAGCGCCCGCTACCGCGCTGCTGCCAACTACGCCCGCCGCGTCCTTAAAGCAGAAGGCTATCCCACTCGGGCCGCAGGCACCGTGTTGCTCGCCCTCGCTCGTCTGGAAGACCAGGACGGCTTTTTTGCCCTGGCGCATCAGCTCGAGGAACAGATGGGGGCAGACGCACTCGAAAACTCTCCTTGGTATCTGCTCGCCCGCACGATTCTGCTGTTCAAAACAAACAAGATGCGCCCGGCGACACGCGCGCTGCGTGAGTTTGCCAACCGTTGCGAGGGCGGTGCGTTCTTCTTACTGAACCCCATGTACCAGACACCGTACCTTCCCTGCCGGCCCGAGCCACGCGATCCCTGGGACCTTTCGCACCAGGCCGTTTGGGAAGCGGACGGTATTATCTCGGACACCCCCGACTTTGCCCCCTGGGCCAACGCCTGCGAAGATGTATCGCAGCTTGCCCAGGAATTTGCGCGCCGCTACGGTTTTTAGTGACGCGATCGCCCCGACCATGTCATTCACGTTAGGAACGACTTCATGAACTTCCGCTCATCTCTCGCCTGCACCTCGAGCGATATCGCCCGCTGGGGGCTGCGCTCTATCCTTAAGCGCCAGGGCGGCGTACTCCCCGGCCGCATCGCCATGAAGATCGACCCCGAGTTGCTGAGCGACCTCGCCGGCCTTGTCGACCGCAGCGTGGTGATTACCGGTACTAATGGCAAGACCACCACCTCCAACCTCATCGCTGACGCCGTTGCTGCCAGCGGCGCTACCGTGGTGTGCAACCGTGCCGGCAACAACATGGAGCCGGGCGTGGTGGGTGCTCTGCTCGAGGCCCGCGGCGGCCTTAAGCACACTGACAGCGGCAAGCGCGTGGGCGTTTTTGAGTGCGATGAGCTTTACACCGTACGCGTTCTGCCCAAGCTCAAGCCGACGTACTTTGTGCTGCTCAACCTGTTCCGCGACCAGCTGGATCGCTATGGCGAAATCGATCACACCCAGGAGGTCATCGCCCACGCGTTGGAGCTCTCTCCGGCAACGACGCTCATCTACAACGCAGACGACCCGCTGTGTGCCGCGATCGCCGCACGCGTTCCCAATGCAAGCATCGCCTTTGGCATCGACGGCGCCACCAACACCGAGTCCGACCGTATTAGCGACTCACGTTTTTGCTCACAGTGCAACGCGCCGCTGGAGTATGACTACGTGCAATACGGCCAGCTCGGCGCCTACCATTGCCCCTCGTGCGGTTGGGCACGCCCCGCGCTTGTCCGTCGCGTGACGGGCGTGGAGCTCGGCTGCGACGGCTACGGCTTTGACCTGGTCTTTGGATCTGCGTCCGACGCGGCTGCCGTAAACATCGCCACGCGCTACAACGGCCTGTACATGGTCTACAACGTTGCCGCTGCATTCTTTGCCGCACATGAGTTAGGCGTGGACACGGCGCTTCTACAGCCTACGCTCGATGCCTATGTGCCCGCCGGTGGTCGTATGGGGCGCTGGGATATCGCCGGCCGCACCGTCGAGGCCAACCTGGCTAAGAATCCCGTAGGCTTCGATCGACAAATCCAGTCCATCAAGACGGCAGGCGGCAGACTCTGCGCCTTCTTCCTAAACGATAACGATGCCGACGGCCACGATGTCTCGTGGATCTACGATGTCGACTTCGAGCGCATCGCCGACACGCCGGGTCTTGTCGCCTTTGCCGGAGGCACGCGTGCGCACGACATGCAGGTACGCCTCAAGTACGCCGGCATCGATGCCGCGATTATCTCGGACGTCGCGCAGGCGATCGGCGCCGTGGCAGACGAGGCCGCCGATGACACCTTCTACGCCGTCGCCAACTACACGGCCTTCCCGCCGCTGGTCAAGGAGCTCGACGGACTCAAAGGCACCGATGCGGCCACGGTTGCCGCCCACGCTGCACCGTGCGCCGATGGTAGCGCTGTCCCCACCGATATTGCGCCGGTCGAGCTTTCGCGCCCGCTGCGTATCGTCTATCTGTACCCCGATGCCCTCAACCTCTACGGCGACGGCGGCAACGTTATTGCGCTTGAGCGCCGCTGCGCCTGGCGCGGCATTCCCGTGCGCGTGGACGAGGTCCGCATGGGCGAGACGCTTGATTTGGCCGATGCCGATATCGTTATGATGGGCGGCGGCTCCGACCGCGACCAGCTAGCCGTGGCACACGAGTTGCTCGCCCAAAAAGACAAGGTCGCGGCCTATGTTGAGGTTGGCGGCACACTGCTTGCCATCTGTGGCAGCTATCAGCTACTCGGCCGTTCGTACTACATGGGCGAGGATCGCATTGAGGGTCTGGGCGTCATTGCCGCCGAGACTGTGCGCGGCTCCGACCGCCTGATCGGCAACGTCGCCGTCAAGACCGACCTGGCACCCGAGCCCTTTGTGGGATTCGAGAACCACGGCGGCCGCACCCTGCTCGATACAGGCGCCACGCCGCTCGGAACGTCCGTCGTCACGGGCACCGGCAACAACGGCGACGATGGCCTTGAGGGTCTCATCTACAAGGGCGTCATCGGCACGTACCTGCATGGCCCGGCGCTGCCCAAGAACCCCGAACTCGCCGACTGGCTGATCGCGCACGCCCTCGAGCGCCGCGGCGACGCACAGGCCAACGCTCTGCTGCCGCTCAAACCCCTCGACGACACCTACGAGCACGCCGCCCACGACGCCGCGATGAAGCTCCTCCCCTAACGCCCCACCACCACAAAGGGGACAGGCACCTTTGTGGTGGTTTTCCAGTTTGCCAACGATATACGCGCCGGCAAAAAAGTCTGCTATACTCTTTCCCGCTGTCCCCATCGTCTAGCGGCCAAGGACGCCACCCTTTCAAGGTGGATATCGCGGGTTCGAATCCCGCTGGGGGCACCATTTGAAATGCAAAGCCCGTTACCCTTGTGGTGACGGGCTTTTTTCTTCTCCAACGCCGGGATTCGAACCCGACAGGGTGCGGAGCTGAGGAAACGCGTAAGCGTTTTCCAGCGCAGCACGCAAGGAGCGGAGCGACGCAGCGAAAGCGGGCGGCGCCAGCCGCACGCGGACATCCCGCTGGGGGCACCACAGAATCTTAGAAGCCCGTTACCAATTCGGTAGCGGGCTTTTTGCTACCGATATGCCGGGATTCGAACCCCGAAGGCATAAAATCACACTGCCATCCAAGGGCCCGTGGACAAAAAATAGCAAATATGAGTACTGTTACCAATTTAGTAACAGCGATTTCATGCCATCAGAAGGCGATTTGGACGCAAGGCGGGTAGCGCGTAGAGATGTGGTGTAAGAGGCGGGGGCATGCCCCCGCCTCCGCCCTTTCTTGAAAGGGTGGGGACACCGCCTAGAATTCGTCGTTGGAGTAATGAAGGTGACGAATGGAAGGAAAGGCGATGCCCCAAGAAGAGAGTGTACTGCGCCTCGGCCGCGACGAGGCCCTCGAGGCGGCGAGGCTTTGGCGGGAGTGCGGCGACGCGCGCGAGTTCGCGTGCAGGGTGCTGGGCGGCGTGATGAACGCGCTGATGGACTCCGAGGCCCAGCAGATGTGCGGCGCGGGCCGCAACGAGCGCGCCGACGGCAGGGAGAACAGCCGCAACGGCTACCGCCCCAGG
>DBEWTI010000016.1:0-9441 GCA_048205975.1 Collinsella sp. | reverse complement strand
GTGCAGCCCGCGGCGACCCCCGCTGCGCCTTCGGCGTCGCAGGGCGCGCCGGGCGGTTTCCCTCGTTCCACTGGCGCCCGTGTTCCCGTACACTACTCGCTGCACCTCAAGGGTGGCGGCTGGCTGGACGAGGTGACTGACTTCGGTGCCGGCGACGACGGCTTCGCGGGCTACCCGTGCCGACAGCATGACCTCCTTTGCGCCCGAGTTGATCGCGGTACGCTCAAGTATCAGGTCCACACCGTCGAGGACGGCTGGCTCGACTGGGTCGCCAAGGGCGACCGCAACGACACCGTAAACGGCTGCGCCGGTATCGCCGGTCATACCATCGACGGCGTGCGCATGTACTACGTGACGCCGAGCGGCGAGGAGTACAAGCAGGCGTGGTACCGCTCCCAGACCACTGCGCGCGCCGGATGGCTGAACACCGTGTGCGACGACGGCTCTACCTATAGCGGCGACGACTACGCCGGTATCTACGGCGAGCCGCTCGACCGTCTGCAGGTCTGCGTCGCCGACGGGGTGCCGTGGTAATAGCTTTCGTCATGGGCGCGGCGCTCGGCGCGATTCTGGGCAGCTTCGTCACGGTTGTCGCGCTCGCCCTGATCTGGGGCGGGAGCGACCGCGGGCGATAACGGCAAAAGGGGCCGTGGCGGTTCGTCGCCACGGCCCCTTTCTCGTATCCCTCGAATATCCCAAGTGGGCGCAAAACCCTAAGTACGGTCAGCGTGTTGCGGTACGGTCAGCGTGTTTTGCCTGTTGGTCAGCATCAATAGAGAGCTGCGGCAAACTGTCTCAGTATTGCCACATGTGGTTGACGGGGCCAGAGCCTTTGCCCATGTCAAAGCCGGCGGCGAGAGCGCCGGTTAGGTAGGCCTTGCCGGCGTTGACGGCATCGGCAAGATCCATGCCCTGGGCCAGCGCACAGGCGATGGCGGATGAAAGCGTGCAGCCGGTGCCATGCGTGTTGCCGGTCTCGATGCGCTTGTGGCGGAACCACGTGGTGAGCGGATCGCCCATATGGTTGCCCTCGTTATCGAGTGGCGCGGGTTCGGCCAATACATCGTTGGCCTCGTTGACAAGATGCCCACCCTTAACGAGGGATGCGCAACTAAAGCGGCGGGTGAGGAGCATGGCAGCATTTTGCTGTGTGCGCTCGGAGTCGACCTCGTAGTCGAGCAGGGCCATGGCCTCGGGAATATTGGGCGTGATGACGGTTGCTAGTGGGAACAGGCGGCGGGTGAGCGCCTCGGCGGCATCTTCGGCAATCAGCCGTGCGCCCGAGGTGGCTACCATGACGGGGTCGACGACCACGTTTGTCGCGTTCCAGGCGCTCAGGCGGTCGGCGATAACCTCGATAATCTCGGCAGAGGAAACCATGCCGATCTTGACGGCGCTGGGGCGGATATCGTCAAATACGGCGTCGATCTGCGCAGCGACAATATTCGGGGAGATATTCTGCACGGCGGTGACACCGAGCGTGTTTTGTGCGGTGATGGCGGTGATGGCCGTCTCGGCATACAGGCGGTGCGCCGTGATGGTCTTGATGTCGGCCTGAATGCCGGCGCCACCGCTGGAATCGGATCCTGCGATGGACAGGACGGCAGGTACCTTACTGCGATCCATGTTTGCTCCCTTGTTCGGTCGGAATCAAATGGGTCTTTAAACCAGCATTATAAAGATGCCCGGGCCGACTCTATGTCGAACCCGGGCGGGCGATGCAATCTTTACGCAAATGTAAGCAAATGTTCGCACGTCAACAATTGACGAACACCATGTTACCGATTGTTGCTCCGGTGACGCGTTAGTCCTCCATGCCGAGGTCGATCGTCGTGCCTTCGAACACCTTGTTAACGGTGCGGACGGCGCACATCTTGCCGCACATGGTGCAGGTGCCCTCGGTGGCGGCGGGGGATTCTTCGTAGCGTTTCTTGCCGGTGACCGGGTCGAGAGCACACTTCCACATGGCATCCCAGTCGAGCTTGCGGCGTGCCTGGCCCATCTTGTCGTCCATGTCGCGGGCGTGCGGCACCTTCTTGGCGATATCGGCGGCGTGCGCGGCAATCTTGGTGGCCATGAGGCCATCGAGCACGTCCTGGGCGTTGGGCAAACACAGGTGCTCGGCCGGCGTTACATAGCACAGGAAGTCGGCGCCGGAGCTCGCGGAGATGGCGCCGCCGATGGCGGCGGTGATGTGGTCGTAGCCCACGCCGATATCGGTCACCAGCGGCCCGAGCACATAGAACGGGGCGTTGTGGCACAGGCGCTTCTGCAGTTTCATGTTGGCGGCGATCTCGTCGAGTGCCATGTGACCCGGGCCCTCGACCATGACCTGGACGCCGGCGGCCCAGGCGCGCTTGCACAGCTTGCCCAGCTCGATCATCTCAGCGGTTTCGGTGGCGTCGTTGGAGTCGTAGAGGCAGCCCGGGCGGCAGGAGTCGCCGAGCGAAATCGTCACGTCGTACTCGTGGCAGATTTCGAGCAGCTCGTCAAAGTACTCGTAGAAGGGGTTTTCGTTGCCGGTGACCTCCATCCAGCCAAACAGCAGCGAGCCGCCGCGGCTGACGATGTTCATCAGGCGGCCGGTCTCCTTAAAGGTCTTCGTGACCGACTTGTTGATGCCGCAGTGGATGGTCATAAAGTCCACGCCGTCCTCGGCGTGCGCGCGCACGACCTCGAACAGGTCGTCCTTGGTAAGCTTGACCAGCGGCTTTTCCATGTAGCCGATGGCGTCGTACATGGGGACGGTGCCTACCATGAGCGGCGTCTCGTCGATGAGCTGCTGGCGGAACTGGCGCGTCTTGCCCGAGTTGGAGAGGTCCATGATGGCGTCGGCGCCAAAGTCCTCGGCGATCTTGACCTTCTTCCACTCCTCGGCGGCATCGGCCTTATCGCCCGAGATGCCCAGGTTGACGTTGACCTTGGTGGACAGGCCCTCGCCGACACCAAAGGCGCGCATGCCCTTTTTGATATGCACGATGTTGGCGGGGATGGCGATTCGGCCGTCGGCCACGCGCTCGCGGATGTACTCGGGGTCGCGATGCTCGCGCTCGGCAACCTCCTTCATCTGCGGCGTAATCTGCCCGGCACGGGCGAAGTCAATTTGCGTGACGAGCTTGGGCTCGGTCTGTGTGCTCATTGGCACGGCTCCCTTCGTTGGCATTACCCATATCAGGTTTGCGGGTCAGGGCGGGCGCGCCCAGTCTCAGCCTGCCGTCTTGTCCTGCAAGCTCCCCGTTATGTCATGGGCTCAAGTATAGCCTGAATGGGTACGATTGGGCCAACGAGCGTGCCTGTGGGGAGGCGAACATGGAAGACAAGCATTTGTATCGAGAGACGCAATGGGATGTATCGGCCGAGGAAAGCCGTGCGCACCATGGCCTTGTCGCGATTGGTTTTGCGGTGCTTGCCGTGCTGGTGATTGCCTTTTGTATCTGGACGTTTGGTGGTCGCGGCGGCGTTGCATGGGAGTTCGAGGCTGATGATAGCCTACCGATTATGACGATGAAGGTCTCTGGCGGCAATACCGTTGCCGCGCCGGGCGACTATTGGTATCCGCGCGATGGATTTGTCCAGCTGCAGCTGAGCGGTGGTTCCATTCCTGGTGAAGAGATCGAGCGCGTGACCTTCGATGCGTCGCTTAAGACACTGTTGGTCGAGCTCAAAGATCAAGGGGATGTGCCCACGACGATGGATATCGCCCTGACGGAATGGCGCCTGGAGCCCCCGTCGGGTGTCAAGGTGTCCGAGGTGGAGCATGTCAAGATTAACTACCAAGATGGCTCGACGAGCGAGATTGTAAAGGCCGGTGGCTTGGCGGAGTAGCGGGGGGTTGGAAACGGCGGGCCTATTGTGCCTGCGCGTTCATGAAAACCAGGGTGTTTTCGTCTGAAAGCTCGGGGATGTGACGATAGCCGATGTTGAATGCGGTAAGTCCGCTTGCATCCTCGAGTTCGTTTTCTGCCATCCACCGCACCATGGAGCCGCGCGCCTTTTTGCTGGCGGTCGACCGTTGGATGGGCTTCCCGTTGCGGATACCCTCGCCAAAAAGGCATGTGACGGCCGTGGCGTCGCCCGCGAGATGGGGCAGAACGGCTTTGGCATACTCTACGCTGGCGAGGTTGACGATCGTGGTGTTTGAGCCTGCCGGGGCGATAGCCTGCGCGAGCTTGTCGTTCCAAAACGCGTAGAGGTCTCGGGCATCGTCAACGGCGAGCTTCGCGCCCATTTCCAGCCGATACGGTTCGACGGCATGAAAGGGGCGTACGCATCCGTAAAGGCCCGAGAGGATCCACAGATGGTCTTGCAGCCATGCGAGCTGCGCGGAATCCATCACCTCGGGCGCCATGCTCTGGTATTGAATGCCGTGATAGGACATGACGGCAGGGGAGAGGTGACGGGCGAGTGCGGGATTGTCGAGATCGCCGTTTCCCAAGATGGGCCCGAACTCATGCAGGGTGTTGAGGCAAGGCCCCAGCAGTTTGTCACTCACGTTCCATAGCGCCTGCAGACCGCCGCTGCCTTCATTCCGCTCGATATCTAGCAGTGCGCGGTGGAGGCGAGCCGTCTCGTGCACAAAAGGTGGAATGCCCAGGACTTCAAAAGCATCCCTGGCCGCGCGCATTTGCTTGGCGGGCGAAATGATGACCTGCAGCATGGACTCTCCTCTGCCAAAAAGGAAGTTGCGGTGGAATACGGTCTGTTTTGGCCGGTTATGGGCCAGTTTAGTCCGTATTTCACCGCAACTGATGAAGGGTTGGTTAGGCGCGCTCGAGGAAGGCCTTGTAGCCGCGGTAGGCCTCGTAGATATCGGCCTTGTTGGCGACCTCCCACAGGGCGTGCATGGACAGGACGGCAACACCGGAGTCGATGACGTTCATGCCGTACTTGGCCATGATGTAGGCGATGGTGCCGCCGCCGCCCGCGTTGACGCGACCGAGCTCACAGGTCTGGAAGTCCACGCCGGCCTCGTCCATGATATCGCGGATGAGGGCCACGTACTCGGCGTCGGCGTCGTTGGAGCCGCCCTTGCCGCGGCTGCCCGTGTACTTGTTAAAGCACAGGCCGCGACCCATGAAGGCTGCGTTCTTGGTCTCGAACTTGCCGGCGTAGCCCGGGTCGAAGCCGGCGGACACGTCGGAGGAGAGCATGCGGCTGCGGGCGAGTGCGCGGCGCAGGGCCAGCGGGCTGTCCTCGCCGGCGAGCGTCATGATCTCGGCGACGGTGTTCTCGAAGAAGCGGCTCGTCATGCCGGTGGCGCCCACGGAGCCGATCTCCTCCTTGTCGACGATGAGCGTGATGCTCGTGCGCTCCACGTTGGCGACGTCGATCTGAGCGAGCATGGAGGGGTAGGCGCAGACGCGGTCGTCGTGGCCATAGCCCAAGATCATGGAGCGGTCGAGGCCCATGTCGCGGGCCGGGCCGGCGGGCACGACCTCGATCTCGGCGGAGAGGAAGTCCTCCTCCTCGACGTCGTACTGCTCCTTGAGGATATCCAGGAACATCTGCTTGACGGGCTCCTTGGGGGCGTCCTTGTCGTCCTCGTCAAACTTGACGGGGCGGCCGCCCACGATCACGTCGAGGATCTCGGCGTCGACAGCGTCCTTGGCGGGCTTGGACATCTGCTCGCTCGAGAGGTGGATCAGCAGGTCGGAGATGGTAAAGACCGGGTCGTCCGTCTTGTCGCCGATGTTGATGTCGACGGTGGTGCCGTCCTTTTTGCAGATGACGCCCACAAGCGCGAGCGGGGAGGCCACCCAGTGGTAGCTCTTGACGCCGCCGTAGTAGTGCGTGTCGAGGTAGGCCATGTCGCCGGCCTCGAAGGCGGGATTCTGCTTAAGGTCCAGGCGCGGCGAGTCCACGTGGGCGCCCAGGATGTTAAAGCCCTGCTCGAGCGGGGCGGTGCCAAGGTTGACGAGCATGAGGTCCTTGCTGTGGTTGGCGGCGTACACCTTGTCGCCTGCCTTGAGCTCGCGACCCTCGGCAATCACGGTCTCCAGGTCGACGTATCCCGCCTCCTCGGCCATCTTGATGCCGGTCTTGACGCACAGGCGCTCGGTCTTGTTCTCGCTCAAAAACTGCTTATAGCCGCGGCAAAGCTCCTCGAGCTCCTCGATTTGCTGTGGCGTGTACTTTTTCCATGCGCAGGGACGCTCCATGACGCAGGCTCCTTTCGGATCGATCGTACTGGTTGATGTACCGTGAGCCATCGTATCACGCGCGGGCCCGCGGCGGCAGGGAAGCCTGATGTGCGGTGGCCGTGGGGCGGGGAGCGTGTAAACTGGTGTGAGCAAACTGTGCCCAGCCCAAAGCGAGGTATTCAATATGTCTGACAAGCGCCGTACCTTTGCCGTCATCGACGGCAACTCGCTCATGCATCGCGCCTTCCACGCCGTGCCGCCGACCATGAACGCGCCGGACGGTCGCCCCACCAACGCGATCTTTGGTTTTCTGAACATGTTCCTCAAGATGATCGATGCCTTTAATCCCGACGGCGTTGTCGTGGCGTTTGACAAGGGCAAGCCGCGCGTGCGTATGGAGATGCTGCCGCAGTACAAGGCGCAGCGCCCGCCCATGGATCCCGACCTGCACGCGCAGTTCCCCATGATCAAGGAGCTGCTCGCCGCGCTCAACGTGCCGATTCTGCAGTCCGAGGGCTGGGAAGGCGACGATATCCTGGGAACCATGGCGCGCTTGGGTGAGGAGGCCGGCTGCGACATGCTGCTGGTGACCGGTGATCGCGATATGTATCAGCTCGTGACCGAGCACGTTAACGTGGTCTCGACCCGCAAGGGCCTGTCCGACGTGGCGATCATGACGCCCGAGAGCGTGGACGATCTGTATCACGGCATCACGCCGGCGCTCGTGCCCGACTTTTATGGTCTGAAGGGCGACACGTCCGACAACATCCCCGGCGTGCCGGGCATCGGTCCCAAAAAGGCGAGTGCGCTCATTGCGCAGTACGGTAGCCTGGATGAGGTCATCGCACACGCCGACGAGGTCAAGGGCAAGATGGGAGAAAACCTGCGCGCACACATCGACGACGCGCTGCTGAGCCGTAAGGTGGCGACCATCCGCACCGATGCACCCGTTGAGCTCGATTTTGAGGCGACGTCCTTCCCGGCGTTTTCCGCCGATGAGGTTTCCGCGGCGCTGGGCACGCTTGGTATCACCGCCATGCAGAACCGTTTCTTGGCGCTGATCGGCGGCGAGGGCGGGGCAGCTGCCAGCACGTTTGAGATTCCCGCCGTTTTGCGCGCAGCCGCCGGCGATGCTGGCGCGCTTGGTGCCGTTGCGGCTGAGGTCTCCCGCGTGATTGATGCCGGCGAGTGGGTCGCCGCCGTGGTGGACGATGACAAGGAAGAGGGCGCGCTCTTTGGGCTGACGCGCACGTTGTGGTTGGCGACGTCCAAGGGCCTGTTTGCGCTCGAGGAGGGCGACAGCGGTGCGGCGGCTGAGGTTGAGGGCTTCAACTTCGCCCACGGCGTGATTGCCGGCGTGCTCGCGCGTCTGTTTATGGAAGGCCGTGTGGCGAGCCCGGATATGAAGGCGCTTCTGCATGAGCTTTCGCCCATCGATTCTTCTGAGCTCGAGCTCATGGATCCGCTGGCAGTCGATTCCACGCGCATCTTCGATACCGTTGTTGCCGCCTACCTGTTGGATTCCGACCGCTCCGAGTTTGACGAGGTGTATCTGGCCGATACGTATCTGCAGATGGCGCTGCCTGCGGCGCGCGGCGCAGAGGGTGCTGGCGAGGACGCTCCTGCGCCCGCCGCTCGCACGGCGGCCTTGACGCTGGCGCTGGTCGCACCGCTGCGCGAGTGCATGGCCCGCGAGAATGCCGCCAACGTGTTCGATGGCATCGAGATGCCGCTCGTTCCGGTACTTGCCAAGATGGAGCGCGCGGGCATGCTCGTGGATCCCGATCGGCTGCGCAGCCTGTCCGAGGGTCTGGCGACCCAGATCACCGAGGTCGAGCGCAGCATTCGTGACCTGGCAGGCGACGAGACCTTTAACATCGGCAGCCCCATGCAGCTCTCGCACGTGCTGTTTGATGTTATGGGGCTTCCGACCAAGGGCCTAAAAAAGACCAAGCGCGGCTACTATTCGACCAACGCCAAGGTGCTGAGCGACCTTGCCCGCGACCACGAGATCGTGCGCCTGATTTTGGACTGGCGTGAGAAGTCCAAGATTAAGTCGACCTATCTGGACACGCTAGGTCCGCTGCGCCGTGGTGACGGGCGTGTGCACACCACGTACAACCAGACCATCACCGCGACGGGGCGCCTGTCTTCGAGCGACCCCAATCTGCAAAACATTCCGACGCGCTCGGAGCTGGGGCGTACCGTCAAGACGGCGTTCTCGGCGGGCGAGGGAAGCGTCTTTTTGGCGGTGGACTACTCGCAGATTGAGTTGCGTTTGTTGGCGCATCTTTCGGGAGATGAGCACCTGGTGCGCGCCTTTAACGAGGGTGAGGACTTTCATGCCGAGACGGCCGCGCGCGTGTTTGGCGTGCCGGTGTCCGAGGTGACGCCCGACTTGCGCAGCCGCGCCAAGGCCGTGAACTTTGGCATCGTGTACGGTCAGCAGGCCTATGGTCTGTCGCAGTCGCTGCATATCTCGATGGCCGAGGCGCGCGACATGATTGACCGCTACTACGAGGCGTACCCGGGCGTGCGCACGTTCCTCGACAACGTGGTGGCGCGTGCCAAGCAGACGGGCTACGCCGAGACTATGTACGGCCGCCGTCGCCATATTCCGGAGCTCAAGGCCAAAAATCCGCAGCTCCGGGGCTTTGGCGAGCGCACGGCCATGAACCATCCCATGCAGGGCACCGCCGCCGATATCATCAAGATCGCGATGGCCCGCGTAAGCCGCCGCCTGGAAGAAGAAGGCTTTGCCGCCCATATGATCCTGCAGGTACACGACGAACTGGACTTTGAGTGCCCCGTCGATGAAGTCGAGCGCCTCACCGCCATGGTCCGCGACGTCATGGAACACGTAGTAGACCTCCGCGTCCCCCTAATCGCCGAAGCCAGCACCGGCATAACCTGGGCCGACGCGAAATAGGAAAACACTCCGTAAGGCAAGCTCGCCCAAGGCGCAAGCCCCCACATACTTAGGATTTGGGACAAACACTACTGATTAATTTGTCCCACAGTAACCAAAACAGAGGGGAGCCCCTTCCAACAAGGGGCTCCCCTCTGCTCAAATCATTTCAGCTAAGTATCTAGACACTCAAGACGCCATCTTGGCGGCAGGAAAGTAAACCTAGGACCTGGCCGGGCGGCGCGGATTAGTTTTGGCTCTGTTAGACCAGGATAGACATACATGTGTCCCCACGGTGCCATATCGTTGACCCCGTAGACCGCGATGATGGGGGCAGCATGAACGCCGAAGACCTGGTCCTCAACTTCAAGAAGGGCATGGCGAACCTCAGCA
>DBEWTI010000015.1:0-34106 GCA_048205975.1 Collinsella sp. | reverse complement strand
AGGGCATCGGGCTCGGCCAGGATAATGTCGCCCTCCATGGCGAAGCTCGCGGTTACACCTCCGGTCGTGGGATCGGTAAGCACCGTGATATACAGACCGCCCGCCTCGCTGTGGCGCCTAACCGCCGCAGAAATCTTGGCCATCTGCATAAGCGAGGTCACGCCCTCTTGCATGCGCGCGCCGCCCGAAACGGTAAAGCCAACGACCGGAAGCCCCAACTCGGCCGCGCGCTCAAAGACACGACAGATCTTCTCGCCCACCACGGAGCCCATCGAGCCCATCATAAAGTTGGCATCCATAAAGAAGAGCGCGGTATCGCAGCCGCAGATTATGCCCCTGCCGCACACAACGGCATCGCGCTCGCCCGAACGCTCGCTCACGCTCTTAAGCTTGTCGGCATAACCGGGAAACGAGAGGAAGTCCTCTGACGCCAGATTGGCATCCCATTCCTCAAACATGCCCTCGTCGACCGTCATGCGCATGCGCGCGCGACCGCTCACGCGAAAGTGTTTGCCGCAACGAGGGCAGACCTCGAGGTTGTCGTGCAGGCGCGCCTCATCGATCACACGGCGGCACTCCGGGCATTTGACAAACACGTGGCGCGCGGGGAACTCGGCGCACGACTCGGTTATCGGCCCCTCAAGGACAGTGACCGTCTTCGCTTTTCTATTCATCAGCATAGAGATGCCCCATCAGAGCGGTGGGAGACATGCCCGACAAGAACTCGTCGTTTGCCAGCACGTCGAGCTGAAGCTCGCTATTTTCGCTCACGCCCTCAATCACGAGCTCGCCCAGGGCCGAGCGCATCTTGCGAATGGCACCGTCACGCGTGGGCGCGCACACGATGAGCTTGCCGAGCATGGAGTCGTAGTACGGCGGAACTTTCGCTCCGGTAAACATGGCGGAATCCCAGCGCACGCGCGGACCACCCGGCACACGCAACGCGGTGACCGTTCCGCATGACGGCAGAAAGTCCGGCGTTTCGGCATTGATGCGGCACTCCATGGCGTGGTTGCGCACCGGCATGTCCTCCTGCTCAAAGGGCAGAGGCTGGCCGGCAGCCACGCGCAGCTGCCACTTGACCAAGTCGGTATCGGTCACAAACTCCGTGACCGGATGCTCAACCTGCAAGCGCGTGTTCATTTCCATAAAGTAGAAATTACCGTCATCTGAGTACAAAAACTCAATGGTACCGGCGCCCTCATAGCCAACGGCACGAGCCAGGTCGCGCGCGGCCTTGTGCATGCGCGCGCGAATATCATCGCGTCCGTCGAGGCACGGCGCGGGGCTCTCCTCGATCAGCTTTTGGTTGCGGCGCTGCACCGAGCACTCGCGCTCGCCGAGCGAAAACACATGGCCCTGCTTATCGGCCATAATCTGCACCTCAACGTGGTGCGCCGGCGCGACGAACTTCTCCATGTAGCACTCGCCGTCGCCAAAAACGGCCTCGCCCTCGGCACGCGCCTCGATGAACGCCTTTGCCGCATCTTCCACGCGCTCGACCTTGCGAATGCCGCGACCGCCACCACCTGCACGCGCCTTAATAAGCACGGGGCAGCCAATGCGCTCGGCCTCGGCCGTCGCCTCCTCGGGGCTTTTGAGCAAATCGCAGCCCGGCACGATGGGCACGCCCGCCGCGGCAGCCGTTCGACGTGCGGCATCCTTGTCGCCCATGCTGTCGATGACCTCGGCCGAGGGACCAACAAACGCCAGACCGTACTTGTCGCAGTCGCGCACGAAGCTCGCCTTCTCGGAAAAGAAACCGTAGCCAGGATGGATCGCCTTTGCCCCCGACTTCACGGCACAGGTGAGCACGGCATCGTCGTTGAGGTAGCTCTCGGCAAGACGCGGGCCGCCGATGCAATACGCCTCGTCGGCAAGCTGCACGTGTAGCGCGTCCGCATCGGCCGTGGAATATACGGCGACGGTCTTGATGCCCATATCGCGGCACGCGCGGATAACACGGACCGCGACTTCGCCGCGGTTGGCGATGAGCACTTTGTCGAACATGAAGCCTTCCTTAACTTTCGTGCATGAGTGCAAAAGACATATCGGCGCGGCAGCACACCTCACCGTTGACGCTCGCAGTACCCGTCGCAAAGCGGAACGGCCCGCGCGCACGCGTGATGGAGCACACCAGATCCACCGTGTCGCCCGGGCGCACCGGACGC
This sequence comes from Collinsella sp., assembly GCA_048205975.1. Lineage (GTDB taxonomy): Bacteria > Actinomycetota > Coriobacteriia > Coriobacteriales > Coriobacteriaceae > Collinsella. The sequence continues at coordinate 31,935 of DBEWTI010000015.1, read as the reverse complement.
TTAAAGCGCACCTTGTCCAGACTCGTGTAGAACGGCGTCGCGCCGCGCGCTTCCTCATCGCCCATCAGCAGTACGCAGCAGTTCTGGGCGAGCATCTCGCACTGAATCACGCCGGGAACGACCGGGTTTCCCGGAAAATGCCCCTGCAAAAAGTACTCGTCGCCCGTAATCGTGATCTTGCCGTGGGCCTCGTCGCCCACCAGCTCGGCTTCGTCGAGCAAAAGCATCGGCTCGCGATGCGGCAACAGCTTCTTGAGCTCCTCTTTGTTCATGGATATCACCTATCCGATTCTCATGAGGCAGCTGCCAAACTCCACGAGGTCGCCGTCGGCCACGCAGATCTCGAGCACCTCACCGTCTGCCTCGGCCGTCACCTCGTTGAGAACCTTCATGGCCTCGATGATGCAGAGGGTCTCGCCGGCTTTGACCTTGGAGCCCACGTGCACAAACGGCTCGTCGCCCGGCGCCGGGGCAGCATAGAAAACGCCGACCATGGGAGCAGTCACCTCGGTGCCCTTAGGCTCCGACGCGGCGGCAGGTGCCTGCGCGGCAGGTTCCGGTGCGGCAGGCGCGACTGTGGGAGCTGCAACTTGAGCGGCCATGGCGCTCGGCATGGGCATGGGCACGGCAACCGGCTGCGCGGCGCTCGCGCGCTCGAGCTCGACCGCGGTGCCATCGGGCTCCTCAACACGTACGCGCGTGAGGCCGCGGTCCTCCATAACATCGGCTATCTCGGCAAGTCTTTTGGAATCCATGCTCTAGCTCCTCGTATATCTACGCAGCGCAATGGCGGCGTTGTGCCCGCCAAAGCCCAGGTTGGTCGAAAGCGCCCAGGTAAGGTCGGCGCGAACCGCTCGATTAGGCGTGTAGTCAAGATCGCAGGCGGGATCGGGCGTGTGGTAGTTAATGGTCGGGGGCACCACGCCCTGCTCGAGCGCCATGGCACAGGCCATGACCTCGATGGCACCCGTGGCACCGATCATATGACCGGTCATCGACTTGGTCGACGAGACGTGTGCGGCGCGCGCCGCGTCCTCGCCGAGCGCACGCTTAATGCCCGCCGTCTCGGACGAATCGTTGAGTTTAGTCGAGGTGCCGTGAGCGTTGATGTAGAGGCCCTCGGAAGGCTTAACGTCGCCCTCGGCCACCGCCAGCGATATCGCACGGGCAATGCCGGCAGCCTCGGGATCGGGGCTCGTGATGTGATAGGCATCATCGGTGTTGCCGTAGCCCACGACCTCGGCATAAATGTGCACACCGCGCGCCTGCGCATGTTCCATGCTCTCGAGCACGAGCACGCAGGCGCCCTCGCCCATCACAAAGCCGTCGCGATTCGCATCGAACGGACGACAAGCCGTCGCAGGATCGGGATTGGTAGTGAGTGCACGGCAGGACGTAAAGCCCGCAACGGCATCGGGGATGATGGCCGCCTCGGCACCGCCGGCGAGAATCGCATCGGCATAGCCATGCTTGATGGCGCGGAACGCCTCGCCCACGGCATGAGCCGAGGTCGCGCACGCGGTCACCACGGGCAGGGTCGGGCCTTTTGCCTTGTGGCGGATCGCGATATTGCCCGAAGCCATATTGGGAATCATCATCGCAATCATGTAAGGCGATGCGCGGCGGGGCCCACGGTCGGCAATCGTATGGACGTTGTCGACAAGCGTCTGCATGCCGCCCACGCCTGAACCCACGTAGACGCCCAGGCGCTCGCGATCGATGGCGCCTTCGACATCAAAGCCCGCATCGTGCATGGCCTCGTCCGACGCCGCCAGTGCAAACTGAACGCAGGGGTCTAAGTGCTTGGCATCGTGCTTGCCAAAGTAGTCGTTGCCGTCAAAGCCCTTGACCTCGGCCGCCACCTTGACGGCAAACGCATCCGTATCGAAGTGCGTAATCGGGCCGATGCCACAGGTCCCGGCACACATGGCCGCCCAGGTGGCAAGCGCGGTGTTGCCAAGCGGCGACACGGCACCGATGCCGGTGATTGCAACTCTCTGTTCCATCATGCTCTCCTCATTCAAGCCGTTCTTCGGCCCTGGTTTCTACATCGCCATTCCGCCGTCGACGCGCACGACCTCACCCGTAATGTAGGCAGCCGCATCACTCGCCAAAAAGCGCACCACGCCGGCCACTTCCTCGGGGCGTGCCATGCGCTTAAGGGGAATCTGTTCCTCGGTTGCCGCACGCACCTTCTCCGAGAGCTTTGCCGTCATATCTGTCTCGACAAACCCGGGAGCGACCGCATTAACCCTCACGCCGCGGGGCGCAAGCTCGCGTGCCACCGCCTTGGTAAGCCCTATCACGCCCGCCTTGGAGGCAGCGTAGTTGGCTTGCCCGGCATTGCCCATTAGGCCCACGACCGAGCTCATGTTGATGACGCAACCGCCGCGCTGACGCATAAAGGTCTTGGTGAGCGCGCGCGTCGTGTTGAACGTGCCCTTGAGATTGACATCGAGCACGCGGTCGAAGGCATCGTCGCCCATACGCATGAGCAGGCCATCGCGGGTGATGCCGGCGTTGTTGACAAGCGCCCAAATGGAGCCAAAGTCGTTGAGGACCGTCTCCACGCACGCGTTGACGGCATCGGGCTCGGCCACGTCACATTGATATGCGCGCGCCGTGGCGCCAGCCGCCTCGCAGGCTTCGCACGTCTCACGCGCCGCATCGACGCTTCCGGCATAGATGACGGCGATATCAAAGCCGTCCTCCGCCAGGCCCACGGCACAAGCGCGACCGATACCGCGCGAGGCGCCCGTGACCAGCGCCACGCGACGCGAGTCGATGCGCTCGAGCGCGCCGTTGTTCAAGTTGCCCATGTCATTCCTTTCGGGTTACAGCCCTATGGGCTATGCGAGCTCGTTGGCAATAGCTGCGACCTGTTCTGCCGTTTCGCACGAATACACGCGAACGTCGCTCAACGTACGCTTGACCAAGCCGGACAGCGTTTTGCCAGGGCCGACCTCAATAAACGTATCGATGCCTTGATCCTGCAGAGCATGCAGCGTGTCGACCCAGCGCACGGCATGACTCACCTGGTTGGCAAGCATCTCCGCTGCCGCCTGCGGGTCGGCCGGATAGGGCGCCGCTGTCATATTTGCCATAACAGGAATGAGCAGCGGGGACGGCGCGTGACCGGCCTCGATATATGCAGCAAGGCCACAGGTCGCCTCGGCCATATAGGGGCTATGGAATGCACCCGACACCGCGACCTTCATGGCGCGACCGCCAGCCTCTTTCACTAGAACGTCGAGCTCCTGCAGCGCCTCGGGCGCTCCGGCCACAACCGTCTGCTGGGGGCTGTTGTAGTTGACCGGCCAGCAGTCCTCGCCGGCCTGTTTTGCCAAGCCCTCGACCTGCGCCGCATCGAGTTTGATGACGGCGCGCATGCCGCCGGGGTGACGCTCGGCCGCCGTGGCCATCAATGCCGCGCGCTCACATACGAGCTCAAAACCCGCTCGCGTATCGAATGCCCCCGCAAAGGTGAGTGCAGCGACCTCGCCCAGCGAGAATCCCGCACAGGCGGCAGGCACCACGCCGCGCTCACGCAGGGCGACGGCGACAGCCAAGTCGTGCACGAACACGCAAGGCTGCGTGTTCTCGGTCTGTGAGAGCTCCTCCTTGGAGGCGCTCCGGCACTGCTCGCTGGTCCCCGGGCGCACCTCGTCGGCAATGGCGAACACCTCGGCAGCCGCCGGCGATGCTTCGATGAGGTCGACGCCCATCGCGGGGTGCTGGGCACCCTGACCGGCAAACAGAAACGCTACGCTACCCATGCGGACGCACCCTTCAGGACATGCTCGGCGCCGCCGACCAGATCGTCGACGATTTCGCGAGCGCTCTGGCGCTCGTTGACCATGCCGGCAATCTGTCCGCACAAATACGAACCCTCTTCGTAATTACCGTCCTTTGCCGCCTTGCGAAGCGCACCCGTGCCCATGGCCCCGAGCTCCTCGGGACTTGCGCCCGCCGCCTCGTTCTTGGCATACGCGTTGGTGAAGGGGCTCTTGAGGGCACGAACCGGATGTCCCGTCGAGCGACCGGTCGCGCGCGTCGACGTGTCGCCTGCCTTGAGCACCAGCTCTTTGTACTGTTCGGATACGGTGCACTCGTTTGCAACCAGAAAGCGTGTTCCCACCTGGACGCCGGCAGCGCCGAGCATAAAGGCGGCCGCCACACCGCGGCCATCGGCGATACCGCCAGCCGCGACCACGGGAATATCGACCGCATCGACAACCTGCGGCACCAGTGCCATCGTCGAGGTCTCGCCAATATGGCCGCCTGATTCGGTGCCTTCGGCAACCACGGCGGTGGCCCCGCGACGCGCCACGAGACGCGCCAGCGCCACCGAGGCAACGACCGGGATGACCTTGATGCCCGCCTCGTTCCACGCCTTCATGTACTTGGTGGGATTGCCGGCGCCGGTCACCACAACGGGCACCCGCTCATCAATCACCACTTGTGCGACCTCGTCGACAAACGGGCTCATGAGCATAACGTTGACGCCAAAGGGCTTATCCGTCTTGGCGCGCAGCTCGTGAATCTGATCGCGCAGCCAGTTGGCATCGGCATTCATGGCCGCGATAATGCCTAAGCCGCCTGCCTCGGACACGGCCGATGCCAGCGAGGCGTCAGCAATCCAGGCCATGCCGCCCTGGAACACAGGCTTTTCGATGCCGAGCAGATCGCAGAGAGGAGACTTGAGCATCACTACTTCTCCAATGCCGCCTCGACCGTATCGACGAACTCGCCGACCGTCTTGGGGTTCTCCTCGGTATCGAGCTCAATGCCAAACTCGTCCTCGACGGCAACGAGGATCTCGACGGTACCCAGGCTGTCGAGGCCAATCTCCTCGAGCGTGGACTCGGGCTTCATCTCGACATCGTCAAGGCCGGCGGTCTCGCGGATAACGTCGCAAACGCGCTCGAAGGTCTTCTGATCTGCCATGGTAGTTCTCCTTTGTTTGTGCCCCAGGGGCGTTTTCATTTCCTATGTGCAGCTACTTCCAGCGAAGTAGATAGCCACCTACATCCAAGCCGGCGCCAAATCCAACGAGGGCGATGGTGTCGCCCGCATTCAGTGCGCCGGTATTTGCCAGTCGATCGAGAGCAAGCGGAATACAGGCGCTCGAGATGTTGCCGGTTTCACGCAACGTTCGGACCACACGGTCGTCCGGCACGCCTAAGCGCTTGACCGCCTGGCTCAAGATTCGTTCGTTAGCCTGATGGAATACAAAGTGGTCGATGTCCTCGACCGCGATGCTCGCGTCGCAAACGAGCTTGTTGACCGTGTCGCAGATGGCATTGACGCCAAACTTGAAGACGCGACGGCCGTTCATGGAAAGCACGCTTTCGCGGTCCTGCGCCGTCTTATACGGCGAGGAGCCCGCCAATCCGGGGACGCGCAGTGTTTCGACGTCAGGCGACGTCGAAAGCTCAACGGCGAGGGGATTCTCTCCCCCAGCCTCTATGACCGCAGCACCCGCGCCATCGCCAAAGAGCACGCAGGTGGCACGGTCGGTCCAGTCGAGCGCGCGCGTCATCTGCTCGGCAGCAACGATAAGCACGCGCCTGGCACGACCGCGGGCGATATAGCCCTCGGCGACATCGAGCGCAAATACGAAGCCGGCACAAGCCGCCGAAACGTCGAAAGCAGGACATGTGGCACCCAGGCGCTCAGCAATGGCGCACGCTTCGGCAGGAACGAGATGATCGCCCGTCGTCGTCGAACAGACGATAAGATCCAGCTGGCTCGCATCGATTCCGGACGTCTGGAGCGCTTGCTCGCTCGCCGCCACGGCAAGGTCGTCGAGTGACTCGGTGGTGCACACATGGCGGCTCTTGATGCCCGTGCGGGTAAAAATCCACTCATCCGAGGTATCGAGGAACTCGGACAGCTCGTCATTGGAAACTCTGCGCTTGGGAAGCGCCGAGCCTGTTCCAAGAATCGTGAAACCCATCACTAACCTCCTTTGAGTTGTTGACGTGTTTACATTGACCAAGAGAGGATAGCGCATTCTTCGCTTTGTTGACGTGTTAACATTAAATTGTCCAAATGCGACAAAGGCTTCACATTGTGTCTATCTCTCGACACCATTGCGTCATTCACTTATTCATTAAGGAGGTAGCAGCCGCTATGGATGCCCAATTAACGATAGTCGACGTAACCGGATCGACCAACGATGACCTGCTCGAGGCAGGAAAACAGGGAGCGCCGCACGGCACGGGGCTTGCCGCCCGCGCGCAAACGGCAGGACGCGGCCGACGCGGCCACAAGTGGGATTCAACCGCCGGCAACCTGTTGCTCTCGATTGTCCTACGTCCACGTGTTGATCCCGCCAAGTACTCTGGTCTTGCCGCCGTCAGCGGCTTAGCGGTGCTCGAGGCGCTCGAGGCGCAAGGTCTTGCTAACGAGATCGGCCTCAAATGGCCCAACGACCTCGTCGCGCGAGGGCGCAAACTCGGCGGCATCTTGGTCGAGGCGGCTCGTGACAACATGGGCATGCCCTTTGCCGTCTGCGGCATTGGCGTCAACGTAAACTACACGCCCCAAGAGGTTCCCGATGGCGGCCTGCCGGCAATCGGCCTCTCAGAGCTCAACGAGAATGTTCCCACCGTCGATGTGCTACTCAGGGAGGTCCATCACGCGGTCGTGCACGCCGTAGGCACATGGGCAGATCTGCTCAACGCCAGGGAAGAAGACGCCGGACCGATCGCGCCCGTCCACGATGATTATGTCGCTCATCTCAATTGGATTGGGGAGCACGTTATCGCCCGTTCCCCTGCCGGTGACGAGCTGGCGCGTGGCATCTTTCAAACGGTCGATGCCTTTGGTCGCGCGTGTATCGAAACGGAAGACGGCCTGCGATCCTTCCATTTTGAGGAGGCGTCATTGCGCCCATTGAGCGAATAGAGCGCCGCAGCCACCTACTCGGCAGCATTACCCGGCAGTCCAAACCATCATTCAAAACAAAAGAGCCCCGCTACCGTAATGGCAGCGGGGCTCTGTAAGCTATGAGCGATATCGCTTAGAGCTTGATGTCGATGTCGACGCCAGCGGGGAGGTCGAGACGCATGAGCGAATCAACAGTGCCCGAGGTGGGGTCGAGGATGTCGATGAGGCGCTTGTGGGTGCGCATCTCGAACTGCTCACGGGAGTCCTTGTTCACGTGCGGCGAGCGGATAACCGTGTACAGGTTGCGCTCGGTGGGCAGGGGGACAGGACCGGAAACGCGAGCGCCGGTCTTCTGAGCGGTCTCGACGATGAGCTTCGCGGACTGATCGACGACCTCGTGATCATAGCCCTTGAGGCGAATGCGGATCTTCTGGGTAGCCAACTTAAACCTCCAAAGAGTGCGAGAGATGTTCTCGCGGATTACGTAACAGGGAGCTCGAACTTAGGCGTTCTTGCTCATGACCTCGTCCACGATGGACTTGGGCGCGGGCTCATAAGAGTCGAACTGCATCGTGTAGGATGCACGGCCCTGGGTCTGGGAGCGAAGGTCGGTAGCGTAACCGAACATCTCGCCCAGCGGCACCTTGGCACGGATGAGCTTGCTGTTCTTGCGATCCTCCATGCCCTCGATCTTGCCGCGGCGACCGGAGAGGTTGCCCATAACGTCGCCCATGTACTGCTCGGGGGTCTCGACCTCGACAGCCATGATCGGCTCGAGCAGCTGCGGATCGGACTTCTTGAGGGCGTCCTTGATAGCCATGGAACCGGCGATCTTAAAGGCGGCCTCGGAGGAGTCGACCTCGTGGTAAGAACCGTCGAACAGGGTGACCTTAACGTCGAGGACCGGGAAGCCGGCGATAACACCGGTGTTCAGGGCCTCCTGGATGCCCTTGTCGATGGACGGGATGTACTCCTTGGGCACGACGCCGCCGACGATAGCGTTGACGAACTCGTAGCCGAAGCCCTCCTCCATCTTCTCGAGCTTGATGACGGCGTGGCCGTACTGACCGCGACCACCGGACTGACGGACGAACTTGCCCTCAGCCTTCTCGACGTCGTGACCAGCGGTCTCGCGGTAGGCAACCTGGGGCTTACCAACGTTAGCGTCAACCTTGAACTCACGGAGCAGACGGTCGACGATGATCTCGAGGTGCAGCTCGCCCATGCCGGCGATGATGGTCTGGCCGGTCTCGTGGTTGGTGGACACCTGGAAGGTCGGGTCCTCCTCGGCGAGCTTGGTCAGAGCCAGGGACATCTTGTCCTGCTCGGCCTTGGTCTTGGGCTCAATGGCAACGTCGATAACGGGCTTAGCGAACTCGATCTTCTCGAGGACGATCTCCTTGCCCTCGGCGCACAGGGTGTCACCAGTGGTGGAGTTCTTGAAGCCGACGCAAGCGACGATGTCGCCGGCGGCAGCGTCGTCACGGTCGATACGCTCGGCGGCGTTCATCTCGAGAATGCGGCCGAGGCGCTCGCGCTGACCGTTGGAAGCGTTGACCACGTAGGAGCCAGACTCAGCGCGGCCGGAGTAAACGCGGACGTAGGTGAGCTTACCGACGAACGGGTCGGTCATGATCTTGAAGACCAGGCCGGAGAAGGGCTCGTCGAAGGAAGGATGACGCTGGATCTCCTCGCCGGTGTCCGGATCGGTACCGGTGACGGCCTCAACGTCGAGCGGGCTGGGCAGGTAGTCGACGACAGCGTCGAGCAGCTCCTGGACGCCCTTGTTCTTGTAGGCGGAGCCCACGAAGACGAGGTTAAGCTCGTTGGCCAGAACACCCTTGCGCAGAGCAGCCTTGAGCTCCTCGACGGTGAAGTCCTCCTCCATGAGGATCTTCTCCATGAGCTCGTCGTCAAAGCTGGCAGCAGCGTCGAGGAGCTCCTCGCGCTTGGTGGCAGCGATGTCGGCAAACTCAGCCGGGATCTCGTCCATCGGCTCGGGGTAGGTCATGCCCTTCTCGTCGGCCTTGAAGTCCCATGCAGTCATGGTGACGAGGTCGATGACGCCCCAGAAGTTGTCCTCGGCGCCCATCGGGACCTGAGCGGCCACGGCGTTAGCGTCGAGACGATCCTTCATGGTCTCGATAGCGTTGAAGAAGTCAGCGCCCACGCGGTCATACTTGTTGATGAAGGCGATGCGGGGGACGTTGAAGGTGGAAGCCTGACGCCAAACGGTCTCAGACTGGGGCTGAACGCCGGCAACGGCGTCGAAGACGGCGACAGCACCATCGAGGACGCGCAGGCAGCGCTCGACCTCGGCGGTGAAGTCAACGTGGCCCGGGGTGTCGATGATCTGGATGCGGTAGTCCTTACCGTCCTTGTTCCAGAAGCACGTGGTAGCAGCGGAGGTAATGGTTACGCCGCGCTCCTGCTCCTGAACCATCCAGTCCATGGTGGCAGCGCCCTCATGAACCTCACCGATCTTGTGGGTCTTACCGGTGTAGTAAAGAATACGCTCGGTCGTGGTGGTCTTACCGGCATCGATGTGGGCCATGATGCCGATGTTACGGGTATCGGAAAGCTTGTACTTAGGCTTAGCCATGTTAGTTCCTTACCTTAACTTACCAACGATAGTGAGAGAACGCGCGGTTGGCCTCGGCCATCTTGAAGACGTCCTCACGCTTCTTGACGGAAGCGCCCAGGCCGTTGGAAGCGTCGAGGATCTCATTGGCGAGACGCTCGGCCATGGTCTTCTCCTTGCGAGCGCGGGAGAAGTTGACGATCCAGCGGATACCCAGAGCGGTGGAACGACGGGAGTTAACCTCCATCGGGACCTGATAGGTAGCGCCACCGACACGCTTGGGCTTAACCTCGAGCGTGGGCTTGACGTTGTCCATAGCCTTCTTGAAGGTAGCGAGAGCGTCGCCACCCTCGGACTTCTCGGCAACGATCTCGAAAGCGGTGTAAACGATGCGCTCAGCGGTAGCCTTCTTGCCGTCAAGAAGGACCTTGTTGATGAGCTGAGTCACCAGGCGGTTGTTGTAAACGGCGTCAGGCTGAACCTCACGACGATTAGCTGCTGCACGACGCGGCATGTGAAATCTCCTTAAGTGTCTACCGTGCGGCGCTTAGGCGGCACACGGCGAAAGTATCAAAACGTTATCTGGCTTATTTAGCCTTGGGGCGCTTAGCACCGTACTTGGAACGGGCCTGCATACGGTTCTGGACCGGAGCAGCGTCGTAGGCGCCACGGATGACGTGATAACGGACACCAGGGAGGTCACGGACACGACCGCCGCGGACGAGCACGATGGAGTGCTCCTGCAGGTTGTGGCCCTCACCCGGGATGTAAGCAGTAACTTCGATGCCGTTGACAAGGCGAACACGGGCAACCTTACGAAGAGCCGAGTTCGGCTTCTTGGGGCTCGTGGTGAAGACGCGGGTGCACACGCCGCGCTTCTGGGAGTTGTGCTGCAGAGCAGCGTTCTTGGACTTCTTGGGCACGGAACGACGGCCCTGGCGAACCAGCTGGTTAATAGTAGGCAAAGCGTACTCCTTCTCGAATGATTCCAGCTTTCTGTAAAGTGCAACGGCTTGAATCGAGGGGTCAGCATCCCCCTACGAAACACGCAGTTCGATAGGATACGTGGCGTTAGCTGTGCCGTCAACAGACCACGCCGCCGGGCGTATCCCAAAATTGGCATATTTCCGCAAAGCCTACACAAAAGGAATCCCCTCCTGTGCGCGCCGGCGGATTCCCGGTCCGGGCGGCACAGGGGTTAAGTTTGCTGCTCTACAGTCCTGGCTCGCGCGGAGGCCACATTAAGTGGCCTCCGGCTCGTGCGGAACTCGCGACAAACTTAATACCCGGGCCGCCCGGCCCGGAAATCCGACGTGCTCGTTGGGGCAACGCTACCTGCCAAAAAGGGACAGGTTTATTTTGGTCGGTTTTATCTAGGGAAACGTCGCGCTCCGGCGGTGATCTGCTCTCATCTGTCATAGGGAAATCGGCGGCGTTTTCGGAAGTATGCGGCAAATTATGGACCTACCGAGCACACAGGGGTTTTGCGATAACAAACCAGCAGGTAGGGCGCTTGAGCATATGCGGCGTGGTCGGCCCATCAAGATTTTGCCGCATACTTCCGAAAATCGGACGAATGTCGCTCGCTTTAACCGCCCATTTACCGCAAAATAGGCCGCTTCCCCTAGTAGGAAGCGGCCCCAAATCTTACGAATAGACGATGGTAAAGGGTTCCGACGTTTCGGCGCCCCCTGTTGAAGTGCAGCGTGTGCCCTCAAGCGTTACTGAGACCACTTGGTCGACATCGATCAACTTCGTTGGCACCCAGATGTTCTCTCCGCTATTGCGCGCATAAGAAAAATATAAGTTGAACACCCCTGCGTCGTCATCTTCGATAATCTGCTCCGATCCATCCTTGTAGCTGACGGTCAGCTTATTATCAACTGCTTCATAGCCCAAATCATCGATGTGCGTCTGGATGGAAAACGGGCTAATCTCAAGAGGCGAGTCACCGGAGCGGAGTTCCGTTGTATCGACGTACGCTCCAACGCTAAACTCGGGCGTCGATGCCTCGAACGGCTTCGCATCCTCGCCTTCGCCCTCGGTCCACGAGATATTCCAGGTGACCGCATGTTGAAAACCTCGCTCGCGATCCATAGAAGCAAAGTACATCGTGCCATTAATGACAGTATCGCTTGATGTGTCCTTATCAATGGTGCAGCGTGTGTCAGCCCATTCCTCGCCAAAGTTCATGGCGGGCGTGCCGATGCCTTGTTCTTCTTCACCATAGAGAACAAGTTCGCCAGTCTCTGCTGCTGGCTTGTAGTAGTTAACGCCATTTGGATTGGACAACGTAAACGTCACGGCACCGCAACCGTTTTTATCGATAGCCATCTCATGGATATCGAGCGTATAGCCGTTGCCCTCGACGGACAGATTGACCTCCTGTACCGCACCTTCCAGGCTTTGGGGCGCGATGCCGTCACCAAACTCTCTGGTGTAGGTATATTTAGTCCCCGATGAGCCGCCGTTTGTCCAGGTAATGGAATCCCCGTTGCCGTGGTTTCCCCAGGCTGAGGCAAAATATCTGGAATTGACAACGGCGTAGGCGACCCCTCCAGTCGCCAAAACTCCGACAAGACATCCGATTACGGCAACATAGAGAGGCTTCGCGTGGCCCTTTCGATGAAGCGGCTCACCCGCAGCGGTATTAAGGACGCGATCTGCAAGATCGCTATCGGCTTGGATGGACTCGAAGGCCTGCTTGATTTGATTGGATTTCACGGTCGCCCTCCTCTAGGATGAATTTGAGCTTCGATCGACCGCGAGCTAAACGCGTTCGAACGGTAGCGGCTGGCACATGCAGTAACTCGGCAATCTCTGAGGTCGAAAAGCCCAGATAGTAATAGAGCACGATAGGAACACGGAATCGCTCCGGAAGTCGCATAACGTCTGACAGGACCGCCTTGGTCTCATCCTGCGCCGCCGAAAGCGAATCGGCCAGGTTCTCAATATCCTCCACGCGTCTCCACGGCTTTCGAAAGAGAGATTTGCATTCATTGATCGTGACCCGGATAAGCCATCGACGAAGATGCTCCCAGCTTTCAAATTGCGTATCGCTTTTGAGCAACTTAAGAAAGACGTCTTGTGCAACATCGTCGGCATCGGCACGATCGCGCAGGTACGTCAATGCGATTCGAAACACGACATCCCTGTGATCTTCAACCGCCTGTCTAAAAGCTTGTTCTTCCATAATCACCTCCCGGTGACGTTAATAGTTCTCGATGAGGCCCTCACCATAGATACGCTTTGACCGAACAGAATGTTTCAAATTCAAGCAGGAAAAAACCTACCAAAATAATCCCGTCCCTTTTTGGCAGGTTTTCTTCAACAAAAAAGACCCGCTTCCCTGTTGGGAAACGGGTCTTTGGAAGGGCGGTTAACGTACTAGGAAATTACTCCTCGTCATTGTCCTTGGCCTCTTCGGCGTCGTCGGTGTCCACGAGCTGGTTGAGCAGCTCGTCGAGGGACGCCATGTCCTCGTTGATCGCGCCGTTGGCGGGAGCCTTCTTGTCGTCGATCGGGGCGCCCAGGAGCTCCTCGTCGGCGTCGGCGTGATGCGTCGGCGTGGCGGAGGTGCCCAGCAGGATGTCGTCCGGACCGTCGGGGCTAAAGACCATCTGCAGCAGCTGCGAGAGGTCTTCCTCGTCGGCAACGTCATCGTTGTTCTCGAGGATGTAGAGCAGGTCGTGGGCCTCCAGGCCGTCACGGAGCTCCTCGATCGCCTTGACACCGATACCATCGATGCGCAGCAGATCCTCCTCGGACTTGCCGACCAGGTCGCCGACCGTCTCAATGCCGACCTCGCTGAACTTGTTGGTCCAGCGCTGCGACACGCCCAGGTCGTCGAACAGGTACAGGCGAGCCTTCTCGGCGGAGATGGTGTGGCCGTTGCGGGTGAACGAACCGTCAGCACCGCCGAACTCGTCGTAGCCGGCCCAGTCGAGCTGCTGCGGGAGCTGCTCGTCCAGGTCCTTGAGCTCAACCGGAGCCCACTCGGGCAGCGACTTGGCGTTGGGCGAAGCCGGGCCGTCGATGTCCACGTAGCCGTCGGCCGTGCGATACGTCAGCTTGGCGTTGGCGTACGGCTTGAGGCCGGTACCAGCCGGGATCTTCTTACCGACGATGACGTTGGACTTAAGGTCGAGCAGGTGGTCGACCTTGCCCTCGATGGCAGCCTCGGTAAGGACGCCGGCGGTACGGATGAACGAAGCGCTCGACAGCCAGGAGTCGATGTTGGACGCGACCTTGAGCGTACCCAGGATGACGGGCTCGGCCACGGGAGCCTGACCGCCCAGACGGGCAACGCGCTCGACCTCGTCGGCGAACTCGTAGCGGTCGACGTACTGACCAAGCAGGTACTTGGAGTCGCCGGGGTTGGTGATCTGAACGCGACGCAGCATCTGACGTGCGAGCACCTCGATGTGCTTGTCGTTCAGGTCGACGCCCTGGCTGGTGTAGACGTCCTTGACGCTCTCGACGAAGGTGTGCATCGTCGACTCGATGTCGGTCAGCTTGCGCAGGTTGCGGAAGTTGACGAAGCCCTTGGTGATCTGGTCGCCGGCGCGAACCTCGCAGCCGTCCTCGATCTCGGGCATGAAGCGCACCGAAGCGGGGACGCGACGCTCGTCGAGGACACGGGTGTGATCCTCGGAGTCGGTGAGCGTCAGCACGTACTCGGACTTCTCGGGCTTAATCGAGAGGTGACCGGAGTACGGAGCCAGCTCGGCCTCGCGACCCAGAATCTTCTCGTTAACGTTGCCGACGATATCGAACATACGGCTGACCGTAGGCAGACCCTGCGTAATATCGTCGACGCCAGCGACGCCGCCGGAGTGAATGGTACGCATCGTAAGCTGCGTACCGGGCTCGCCGATGGACTGGGCGGCAATAATGCCGACGGCAGTACCGATGGCGACCGGACGACGGGTGGAAAGATCCCAGCCGTAGCACTTCTGGCACACGCCGTACTTGGAGCGGCAGGTGAGCAGTGCGCGAAGCTTGACCTTCTTGAGGCCCGCATCGACCATCTTCTGGATGTCGGCGACCTTCTCGATGTAGCCGTCCTGCTCAAAGAGCACGGTGCCATCGGGAGCCACGACGTCCTCAATGAAGCAACGGCCGACGAGGTCGGTGTTGAGGTCGGTGGTGCCGGGGATGACGAGGTTGTAGGTGACGCCCTCGTGCGTACCGCAGTCCTCCTCGCGGACGATGACGTCCTGGGCCACGTCGACCAGACGACGGGTCAGGTAACCAGAGTCCGAGGTGTGGGATGCGGTATCGACCAGGCCCTTACGGGCGCCGTAGGTCGAAATGAAGTACTCGAGCGGCAGCAGGCCCTCGCGGAAGTTCGCCTTAATGGGAAGGTCGATCGTCTCGCCGGACATGTCCGCCATCAGGCCACGCATGCCGCCGAGCTGACGCAGCTGGGTCTTAGAACCACGGGCGCCGGAGTCGGCCATCATGTAGAGCGGGTTCTCCTCGTCGAACAAGTCGAGCATGAGCGCTGCGACCTTGTCGGTACAAGCAGTCCACTCGTTAACGACTTCGATGTGGCGCTCCGTCTCGTTGATGAAGCCCTCCTCGAAGTACTCGTTGATCTGGTCGACGTTGGCCTGGGCGCGGTCCAGCAGCTCCTGCTTCTCAGCAGGGATGAGAGCGTCCCACACCGAGATGGTGAGGCCGGCGCGGGTAGCGTAGTGGAAGCCGGAGTACTTGATGGCGTCGAGGATCGGGCCGACCTTGGCCTCGGGGTAACGATCGCAGCAGTCGGCAACCAGCTTGGCCACATCGCCCTTGACCATCTTGTAGTTCATGAACTCATAGTCTTCGGGCAGGCACTGGCGGTTGAAGATGATGCGGCCGATGGAGGTCTCGAAGCGCGCGGTCTTGTTGCCGGTGACGTCGTAGTCGACAAACTCGTTCTTGCCGTTCTTGACGCGGAAGATACGGGTGCCGTCCTCGTTGATGACATTGGCGTCGGCAGCGGACACGCGGACCTGAATCTTGGCCTGCATGTCGACCTCGGAGCGGCAGTCATAGGCGTGCAGCGCGTCGTCGAAGCTGGCGAACACGTGGTTCTCGCCCGGCAGACCATCGCGGACCTGGGTCAGGTAGTACACACCGATGATCATGTCCTGCGAGGGGATGTTGACCGGCTTGCCGGATGCCGGCGAGCGCAGGTTGTTCGCAGAGAGCATGAGCACGCGAGCCTCGGCCTGAGCCTGGCTGGACAGCGGCACGTGGACAGACATCTGGTCGCCGTCGAAGTCGGCGTTGAAGGGCGAGCAGACCAGCGGGTGCAGGTGGATAGCCTTACCCTCGACCAGCACCGGCTCAAAGGCCTGGATGGACAGACGGTGCAGGGTCGGTGCACGGTTGAGCAGCACGACGCGGCCGTCGATGACCTCTTCGAGGATGTCCCACACAAAGGTGGCACCACGGTCGATAGCGCGCTTGGCGCCCTTGATGTTCTCGACCTTGCCAAGCTCGACCAGGCGCTTCATGACGAAGGGCTTGAAGAGCTCCAGCGCCATGGTCTTGGGCAGACCGCACTGGTGCAGCAGCAGCTTGGGGTCGGTAACGATAACCGAACGGCCGGAGTAGTCGACACGCTTACCCAGCAGGTTCTGACGGAAACGACCCTGCTTGCCCTTGAGGGCCTCGGCGAGCGACTTGAGCGGGCGACCGCCACGGCCAGAGACCGGGCGACCACGACGGCCGTTGTCGAACAGGGCGTCCACGGACTCCTGGAGCATGCGCTTCTCGTTGTTCACGATGATCGCAGGAGCGTCCAGGTCGAGCAGGCGCTTGAGTCGGTTGTTACGGTTGATCACGCGACGGTACAGGTCGTTGAGGTCGGACGCGGCGAAGCGGCCGCCGTCGAGCTGGACCATCGGGCGCAGATCGGGCGGAATGACCGGGATGACGTCCAGGATCATGTTCGCGGGGCTGTTGCCACCCTTCAGGAAGGCGTCAACGACCTCGAGGCGCTTGACGGCCTTCTCACGCTTCTGCTTCTGGGAGTCCTCGTCGGCGATGATGGCCTTGAGCTTCTCGGCCTCGGAAGGAAGGTCGATGGCAGCGAGCAGGTCGCGGACGGCCTCGGCACCCATGCCACCCTTGAAGTACATGGAGTAGTAGCGGGTCATCTCGCGGAACAGCGGCTCATCGGAGATGAGGTCGCGCTCGGTGAGCTTCATGAAGGCGTTGAAGGCGTCCGTGCGGAGCTGCTTCTCGTCCTTGCACTCTTCCTCGATGTCGACGATGCCAGAGGCGATCTCCTCGGGGGTCAGCGGCTCCTCGTCGGAGAACTCGTCAAAGTTCTCGGGGTCGCCCTGCTCCTTGAGGGACTCGATCTGGCGGGCGCACTCGGCATCGATCTCTTCCAGATCGGCGGCGAGCTCCTCGCGCAGGTCGTCAGCGTCGGCCTCGCGAGCCTCGTAGTCAACCTCGGTGATGATGTAGCTGGCGAAGTACAGAACCTTCTCGAGGTCCTTGGACTTGATGTCGAGCATACGGCTCATCGGGAAGCTCGTGGGGCTCTTGAAGTACCAGATGTGGGACACGGGAGCGGCGAGCTCGATGTGGCCCATGCGGTCGCGACGCACCTTGGCCGAGGTGACCTCGACGCCGCAGCGCTCGCAGACGATGCCCTTAAAGCGGATGCCCTTGTACTTGCCGCAGGAGCACTCCCAGTCCTTGGCGGGACCGAAGATCTTCTCGCAGAACAGGCCGTCCTTCTCGGGCTTGAGGGTACGGTAATTGATGGTCTCCGGCTTCTTGACCTCACCGTGCGACCAGGAACGGATCTGGTCGGCGGAGGCAAGGGAGATCTTTACCGAGTCAAAATCAGTAGCTTCGAAATCTGCCACAGTCAACTACTCCTTATCAGTGGTCGTGGCGGCGACAGCCTCGGGTGCCTCGGCGGTCTCGGCATCCTCGGCCTCAACGTCGGTGTCAACGCCGGCGAGCGCAGCCAGGTCGTCGAGAGCAGAGGTCTCTTCGGCGGTCACAGGTGCGGAGGCGTCCTCGTCGGCATCGTGCATGGGCTCGATGTCCAGTGCGAGGGAGCGGATCTCCTTGACGAGAACCTTGAAGGACTCGGGGATACCCGGGACAGGAACGTTCTCGCCCTTGACGATGGACTCGTAGGTCTTGACGCGGCCCACGGTATCGTCGGACTTGACGGTCAGGATCTCCTGCAGGACGTTGGAAGCACCGTAAGCGTACAGTGCCCAAACTTCCATCTCGCCGAAGCGCTGGCCGCCGAACTGGGCCTTGCCGCCCAGAGGCTGCTGGGTAACCAGGCTGTAAGGGCCAGTCGAACGGGCGTGGATCTTGTCGTCGACCATGTGGCCGAGCTTGAGGATGTAGGACGTACCCACGGTAATGGGCTCGCGGAACTCCTCGCCGGTACGGCCGTCGAACAGACGGGTCTTGCCGCGCTCGTCAAGCTGGGTGACGAACTCGGGGCGCATGTGATCGCCAAAGGCAGCGGTGGCCTTGTTGAGCATGTTCTTGTTGGCACGACGAATGACCTCGGCGATCTCGTCCTCCTTGGCGCCGTCGAAGACGGGCGTGGCGGTGAAGAACGGACCGGGGACGTACTTGTCGGAGTCGGCCTGCTCGGTATCCCAACCGCAGGCAGCAGCCCAGCCAAGGTGGCACTCGAGCAGCTGGCCGACGTTCATACGCGAAGGAACGCCCAGCGGGTTGAGGATAACGTCGATCGGGGTACCGTCAGCCATGTAGGGCATGTCCTCGACCGGCAGAACGTTACAGATAACACCCTTGTTGCCGTGGCGGCCGGCGATCTTATCGCCCTGCTGGATCTTACGACGCTGGGCGACGTAGACGCGCACCTGCTCGTTGACGCCGGGGGCCAGGTCGTCGCCGTTCTCGCGGCTAAAGCGGACGACGTCGATAACGCGGCCGTAAGCGCCGTGAGGCATCTTAAGGGAGGTGTCGCGGACATCGTGGGCCTTGGCACCGAAGATGGCGCGCAGCAGGCGCTCCTCGGCGGTCAGAGCGCTCTCGCCCTTAGGCGTGACCTTACCGACCAGGATGTCGCCAGGGCCGACCTCGGCGCCGATGCGGATGATGCCGTCCTCGTCGAGGTTGGCAAGCATGTCCTCGGAGAGGTTCGGGATCTCGCGGGTGATCTCCTCGGGGCCGAGCTTGGTGTCGCGGGCGTCGATCTCGTGACGGGTGATGTTGATGGTCGTCAGCAGGTCCTCGGCCACCAGGCGCTCGGACACGACGATACCGTCCTCGTAGTTAAAGCCTTCCCACGGCATGTAGGCCACGGTGAGGTTCTGACCCAGTGCGAGCTCGCCATGATCGGTCGAAGGACCGTCGGCCAGAGGCTCGCCCTGCTCAACGGTGTCACCGACGCGCACGAGCGGACGGTGGTTGATGCAGGTGGACTGGTTGGAGCGCTGGTACTTGGCCAGGTGATACTCGTCCATGCCGCCGGCATGCTTGACGATAATCTTGGCGGCGTCGGCAAAGATGACCTCGCCGGCGTTCTTGGCCAAGGTGACCTCGCCGGAGTCCAGAGCGGCGCGACGCTCCATGCCGGTACCGACATAGGGAGCGGCGGGGTGAACCAGCGGCACGGCCTGACGCTGCATGTTAGCACCCATCAGCGTACGCTTGGCGTCGTCGTGCTCAAGGAACGGAATCAGCGTGGCTGCGACGGAGAGCATCTGGCGCGGCGAGACGTCCATGTAGTCGACGTCCTCGACGGGCACGTCGGCGGGAGCGCCGAAGGAGCCGTCGAAGTCGCGGGTACGGGCGATCACGGTGTGCGGACGGACAAGCTTGCCCTCGGCATCGGTCGTGATGAACTCGTTGGTCTTGGGATCGAGCGGCGTGTTGGCCGGCGCGATGACGTGCTTCTCTTCCTCGTCAGCGGTCATCCAGTCGATCTGATCGGTGGCAATGCCGTTCTCGACACGACGGAACGGGGCCTCGATGAAGCCATACTCGTTGACGCGGGCGTAGAGGGCGAGCGAGCCGATCAGGCCGATGTTGGGGCCTTCGGGGGTCTCGATCGGGCACATGCGGCTGTAGTGCGAATTGTGAACGTCGCGGACGGCCGTCGGCACGTTGGTGCGGCGGCTGGAGCCGGACTTGTGGCCGGCAAGACCACCAGGGCCGAGTGCGGACAGACGGCGCTTATGGGTCAGACCGGTCAGGGGGTTCGCCTGGTCCATGAACTGCGAGAGCTGCGAGGAACCGAAGAACTCCTTGATGGAGGCCACGATCGGGCGGATGTTGATGAGCGACTGCGGGGTGATCTCGTCGATGTCCTGGGAGCTCATGCGCTCACGGACGACGCGCTCCATACGGCTCATACCGATACGGAACTGGTTGGCGACGAGCTCGCCGACGGTACGGATGCGGCGGTTGCCAAAGTGGTCGATGTCGTCGACCTTGAAGCCCTGCTCGCCGGCAGCGAGGGACAGGAGGTAGCGCAGCGTCGCGACGATATCCTCGTCGGTGAGCACCGTGACCTCTTCCTCGGTGGTGAGGTTGAGCTTCTTGTTGACCTTGTAACGACCGACGCGGGCCAGGTCGTAGCGCTGCGGGTTAAAGAGCAGACCCTCGAGCAGGCTGCGGGAAGCGTCCACGGTGGGAGGCTCGCCCGGGCGCAGACGACGGTAGATCTCGATGAGGGCGTCCTCGCGAGTAAGGGCGGTGTCGCGCTCCAGGGTACGCTTGATCACATCGGAGTTGCCAAGCAGCTCGATGATGTCGTCGTTGGTGACGGCGATGCCAAGGGCGCGCAGGAACATCGTGGCGCTCTGCTTGCGCTTACGGTCGATGGAGACCATGAGCTGGTCGCGCTTGTCGACCTCAAACTCAAGCCAGGCACCGCGGGACGGGATGATCTGGGCCTTGTAGATCTGCTTGCCCGAATCCATCTCGGAGCTGTAGTACACGCCCGGAGAGCGGACGAGCTGAGAGACGACGATACGCTCGGTACCGTTGATGATGAAGGTGCCCTGATCGGTCATCATGGGGAAGTCGCCCATGAAGACGAGCTGCTCCTTGATCTCGCCGGTCTCCTTGTTGGTGAGACGGACGTCGGTCAGAAGCGGGGCCTGATAGGTCATGTCCTTCTCGCGGCACTCCTCGACGGTGTGCGCGGGGTCGCCGAACTGATGCTCGCCGAAGGTAACCTCGAGAACATGGTTCTGGCTCTGGATGGGGCTGGATTCCTTGAACGCCTCACGAAGGCCCTCGTCCTTAAAACGCTCAAAGGATTCCCTTTGAACAGAGATAAGGTTGGGGAGCTCCATGGCCTCCGGGATTTTCCCGAAGCTGACGCGCTTGCGCTCAGTGGCAGTGTATGCGTAGGTCACCAGGTTTTTCCTCCTTCACGGAAATGCTCGGTGGGTTGGCGAGGCATAGCTTCGCCAGTTATCGCAACCTAATAGTTTATCAGGTACCGACCGTTGGGCAAGAAAAGCCTTGACGCGATTGAGTTTTTGGAGTAGCAAAGTTTTTCGACAGAAAACACGCAGGTAAATGTATGTGTATCGAACATCTGTTCATATATTTTCTGTGAACAGAGAGCCAGCAATCGCAGCTCTTATAAAAAACGGGCGCGAACCGAGGTCCACGCCCGTAAATGTCGATGACCGAAGGCTTACTTGCGCATCAAGCCGCCGCGCTCGTCGATGGCGTCCCAGAAGGCATCGGCAAAGCGGGGGTCGCTTGCAGCCATGAGGGCGTTGGTGGCCATCCAGCCAGAGGGAGTGCCGGTGTCGTAGCCCGACAGCGGGTCGATGACGACGGCGTACATGGCTTCGCGGTCGAGCGAACGGGCCATGGCGTCGGTGAGCTGGATCTCGCCGCCCTTGCCGGCCTGCTGATCTGCCAGCAAGTCCATGACCAGCGGGCTCAGCAGGTAGCGACCTACGATGTACAGGTTGGACGGAGCAGCCTCGGGAGCGGGCTTCTCGACCAGACCGCCGATACGCCAGACAGCGCCCGGCTCTGCATCGGCAACGTCCTCGGCACCCTCGAGCGAACCGACGCGCTCACCGGCGATAACGCCGTAGCGGCTGACTTCCTCGGGCGAGCAAGCAGCGACAGCGATAACCGAAGCACCACCGTGCTCCTTGGAAACGGCGAGCATCTTGTCGCAGATGTCGCGGTTAGGTACAACGTAGTCGCCCAGAAGAACCAGGAAGTTCTCCCCTGCCACGGCGTCGGCAGCAGAGCGAATAGCATGGCCGAGGCCCTTGGGCTCGTACTGATAACGGAAGTCGACCGGCATACCGCCAGCGTGGGCGACGGCATCGGCATAGGCGTTCTTGCCGCGCTCGCGCAGCAGGTTCTCGAGCGAACGGTCGGGCTGGAAGTAGTTCAGCAGCTCGGGCTTGCCGGGCGAGGTAACGATGATGGCGTCGTCGACCTCCTCGGGGTCGAGTGCCTCCTCGACGACATACTGGATGACCGGCTTGTCGAGCACCGGCAGCATCTCTTTGGGCGTGCACTTGGTGCCAGGCAGAAAACGCGTGCCAAGACCGGCGGCGGGGATGATTGCCTTCATGTTATTCAAAGATCCTTTCGCAGGCGCAAAAGCGCCCCGTGCGTGCGGCGCACAGCCGCAGACCAAATTGCGATACCCAAGCATCTTACCGCTGGAACTATATGTCGCTACAAGGCAGAGACAATTCTTCAGCAGGTCAACGCAAATTATTGCTCGAATGGTGCAATTTTATTGCCCAACGGCAGGGCACCCGATGCGACGCAAATCACAGAACATGGCAGTTTGAGCAACCGACGTCGAGGAACCGAAAAACAAAAAAGACGGGGCTCGCAATGCGAACCCCGTCTGCAAAGAAATCTGGCGAGAAAGCCTGATTACTTGAGGGTGACAGCAGCGCCAGCAGCCTCGAGCTTCTCCTTGGCAGCCTCGGCGTCCTCCTTCTTGGCACCCTCGAGAACAGCCTTGGGAGCGCCCTCGACGACCTCCTTGGCCTCCTTCAGGCCAAGGTTGGTGAGCTCACGGACGGCCTTGATGACCTGGATCTTGTTGTCGCCGAAGCCCTCGAGCACGACGTCAAACTCGGTCTTCTCCTCGGCCTCAGCAGCGCCAGCAGCGGGAGCGGCGACAACAGCGGCAGGAGCAGCGGCGGAAACGCCGAAGGTGTCCTCGATAGCCTTAACGAGCTCGGAAGCCTCGAGAAGGGTCATTTCCTTAAGAGCATCGATGATCTCATCGGTGGTAAGCTTAGCCATTTCTAAGTCCTTTCGGTTTCCGTGCGGATGCACGGAGATCAGTTAAAACACGGCACGAATGCGCCAGGGGTGCGGCGTTGCCGCCGCGGGTGAAAACAGCAACTAGGCTGCCTTCTGCTCGGAGACCTGCTGGATCGAACGAGCGAGACCAGAGGAAACGCCGTTGACGCAGACAGCGATGTCGCGAGCGAAACCGGAGATGAGACCGGCGATCTGGCCGAGAAGCTGATCCTTGGTGGGCAGCTCGGCGATAGCCTTAACGTCATCAGCGGAAACGGCCTTGCCGTCGGAGATACCGCCCTTGATCTCAAGGACGCCCTTAGACTTAGCGGAGAAGTCCTTAAGGGCCTTAGCGGCCTCGACCGGCTCGGTCTCGTAGAACACATAAGCGACGGGGCCGGCGAGGATCTCGTCGATCTCGGGCTGCTCCTGGTTCTTGAGAGCGATCTTGACCAGGTTGTTCTTGTAGACCTTCATCTCGGCGCCGCACTCGCGAAGCTGATGACGCAGCTCCTGAGCCTGCTTAACCGTCAGACCGTTGTAGTTGACGACGAACAGACCGGCGTTCTCGGCGATACGGGACTCGATCTCTGCAACCTTGTCGATTTTGTACTGCTGGGGCATGAATTACACCTCCTCGAATTCTTTCCGGGCACGGTCCGCCACAAGGACGTGACGGGGGCATGTCCAAAAAGAAAGCCCCCGCGCTGCATGAGCGACGGGGGCGAGAAGACATATCTACTCGACCACCTCGGCTGGCGGGATATCCCATTAAGCTCGCGGGTAAGACCCGTTTGCGCCGGCTGTCTCTGGCAGCGGATTCGTGCGTGAACCGAAAGTATTATGGCGGGGACCCCGGCGTCGGTCAACGGAAAACCGGGCTGCACACAATTCCACCATCCGGCCGCGCCGCCAAAGGCCAGGCGCAAGGTTTTCGCTCGGTCAAGTCCTGGCTCGCACGAAGAGCACATTAAGTGCTCTTCGGCTCGTGCGGAATCTACGAAAATCTCAACCCGGCCCCTCGGACCGGAGCTGCGGTAACTTTGTTGCGAATCCTCGTGTCCGTTGAGCGACGCGTCCCACGCATAGCCCTTAAGTCGGTGGGCTGATGGGTTGGGTTCCCAGTGACTACAACGTTGAAACGAAGGTGGACAGGCGGCGGAGGCCTTCGTCCAGATCTTGGTCGGAAACGCAATAGCTGAGGCGGATGTGGCCTTCGGTGCCGAAACAGTCGCTCGGGACTAGGGCTACGCCTGCTTCTTTGATGGCTTTGTTGCAGAAGTCTTCGCTGGTTAGACCGAACTTTTTGATGCTCGGGAAAGTGTAGAAGGCTCCTGCGGGTTCTACTACGTCGAGGCCCATGGCGTTTAAGGCTGAGAGCACGCGTTCGCAGCGAGCTCGGTAGACTTTGAGCATGGGGGTGGGGTCGACGGTGAGGGCTCGGGCTGCGGCGTCCATCTCGAAGGAGACGGCGCTCGATACTAGGTATTGGTGAGCCTTGGCGATCTCGGCGATGACGGGGGCTGCTGCTGCGAGCCAGCCCAAACGCCAGCCGGTCATGGCCCATGGCTTGGAGAAGCTCTCGATGACTACCGTCTGCTCACGCAGCTCCGGGTGACGCTGGGCGAAACGCTCGTAGCCATCCACATAAACCAGGCGGTTGTATACGTCGTCGCAGACCACGTAGATGCCCGCCTGCTCCGCCACGCGCGCCACGACGTCGAGCGACGCCGTGTTCAGGATGCAGCCTGTAGGATTGTTGGGCGTGCAGATGACGATGGCCTTGGTCGCCGGTGTCACGCAGGCACGAAGCGCTTCCTCATCGATCTGGAATCGCGCGGGCTCCGTATCCAAAAAGACCGCCTTAGCGTGGTTGGCCACGACGATGCTCTCGTACAGGCCAAAGGCAGGCGTGGGAATAATGACCTCGTCGCCGGGGTTGAGCAAAGCCATGAATGTTGCCGACAGTGCCTCGGTCGCACCGTCGGTCAGGATGACCTCATCGGCGGAAAACGCCAGACCCGCGTCATCCATATATTTGGACAGTGCATCACGCAGGGCGGGACGACCGTTGTTGGGCGGATAGTGCGTGTCACCGCGGTCCAGTGCGGCGGTCACCTCGGCGCTAATCACATCGGGCGTGGGAAAATCGGGCTCGCCGAGCGCGAGCGCGATGCACCCCGGATGCTGGGCGGCGAGCGCGTTGATCCGGCGGATACCGGAGGGCTTAAGCGTGGCAAGCGAGGTGTTCATGGGCAGACGCATGACGTTCCTTTCGTAAGGGTTGCACTAGGATAGCGCGGCGGGGCGCCGCCGGACGGTGTAACCTAAACGGAAACCAACCGGAAAGGAGGCGGCATGGAGACAACCGCACGCGGCGATGTACCAAAAACGCTGCAAACCATTGCGTATATCAGTATTCCCAAGAGCGCCGATCTTGAGTTTTTGCTCTGGGACCTGCAGGATGCCATCGCCGCCTATGCACAGATTTCCGGCACCGCACTCCCCCATCCAGTCGACTTGGAGGCGGATGATGCCGGCAGCGTTGCCGGTACCGCCGATGGCATTGTGTTCGCCGTTGAAGATGCACCCAATGATGAAGCGATGGCGCCCATTGAGCAGGTGCTCGACCGCTTTGGCGGCGCAGGGACGCGTGTCTATGTTGTTGTCCAGGCCGACGTCGGCGGCCTCGAGCGAGCACACGGGCTCGTCGTGCGTCTGCGAGCGGCATGCGAACTTCATGAGCTGTCATGGTGCGGCGGCGTTGTCGTCTGTACCGGCAGCGGTTCCGCGGTGCTTCGTCACTCACCGCGCATGGGACTCTTGCGGCGACCGTTTTCGGAAGCGATGGACAAGCTCGTAGGCGCCGTTCGTATGGGCTGTTCGGTTGAGCATGCGCAGCGACTTGGTGGTGGTAATGCCGAGGACGTCGACGCCGACGGCATGGCTTGCGCCGAGCCAGCCGTGCCCGTGCCGATCTGGCGAGGCGTTCTGAACCACCTCGGCGCCCGCACTCAATCAATAATCTAAATTAATGAGCTGCCCAGTCAACGGCTTCACTCCAACGCTCGACAAGCCGCTCCAAACGCCACGCCGCGTTGGCAGGACTCGTCGACGGCAGCACGATGGCGGGTAGCCCCGTCCGCTCTTGTAGATAGCGTTTGTAGAGCCGTCCGGCCGTGCCGCCGTTGCAAACAACGATCTCGATCGGCGTGGCATCCACAATGCGTTCAATATGTGCCGGCACAACGTTTTTGATGCTAGCGTCACTCGAGCCCTTGATGTCACAGCTCTCGATCACGTCCCACAGGGCCACACCGCCGTTGAGCAGCATAGCCCGCTTGGCAGCAACCGAGGCGTCGAGCGTCGCGAGCTCGCCGCGCGCCAAAAGATTGCCCTCGTTGGGCGGCACGGACACACCGAGGCACGCGGCCATCACACGCCAAAAGCGATTCTGAGGGTTGCCGTAATAAAAGGCATTGGCGCGCGAAAGCACCGAGGGAAACGATCCGAGTACCAAAACGCGCGAGTGCTGGTCGAACACAGGCTCAAACCCATGCTCAATATGTTGATAGCCCTCGTCAGACACAGGCATGGGCTAGGCTCTCAACAGATAGCGCACCTCGTAGGGTGCAAGCTCAAGGGCACCCGTTAGCTCGACTGTGGGCGCACCGTCGGCAAGTAGGTCGGCAAAGGAGCCGTTGAGCTCGCCGGCTCCAAAGGTATAGGTCTCGTCCACGGCATTCACCGCCACGAGTACCGTTGCGTCGCCGCAGGCGCGCTCGAACAGCAGCTGCTTGTTTTGAATCACCACGTTGCGGTACGCGCCGTAGTTGAGAGCGCGTGCCGCCGCGTCGTCGGCCGAGCGAAGGTGCACGAGCTGCGTGATGAATGCCGTCAGCTCGTTGGGCGCAGGCTCATCGAGCGCAGGGCGCAACGCCCAATCGCCATCGGGGCCGCCCTTTTCGCCAGCAATCCCCCACTCGCTGCCATAGTAGACACACGGAATGCCCGGCATGCCAAAGAGCATGCCGTAGGCGGGGCGCAGGCAGGACTTGTCCGCCAGGATGCTCGCCAGGCGCGGCACGTCGTGGTTGTCGACAAACGACAGCAAATGCTTGCCGCGATAAATGCACCACGGGTCACCGCCAAACTGGCGATGCAGCGAGTGGGCAATCTCGAACATGTTGACCGAGTTAAAGCTGGAGTACAGGCCCTTGTAGCACTCGTAGTTGGTGCAGGAGTCAAGCATCTCGTCGTTGACGATCTGGTTGTAGTCGCCGTGGAGCGTCTCACCAATCAGCACAAAGTCGGGCTTGAGCTCACGGGTAAAAGTATGCAGGCGGCGCATAAAATCGCGATCGAGCATATAGGCGACGTCCAAGCGCAGGCCGTCGACGCCAAAGACCTCGGCCCAGCGGCGCACGGACTCGAGCAGGTAATCGACCACGGCGGGGTTTTGCAGGTTGAGCTTCACGAGCTCAAAATGGCCTTCCCAGCCCTCGTACCAAAAGCCGTCGCCATAGCAGGAGTCGCCGTCAAAGCTAATGTGGAACCAGTCCTTGTACGGCGAGTCCCACTTACGCTCCTGCACATCGCGGAAGGCCCAAAAGCCGCGACCGACGTGGTTGAAGACGGCGTCGAGCACCACGCGGATGCCGTGGGCATGCAGTGTCTCGCACACGGCGGCAAAGTCGGCATCCCCACCCAAGCGACGGTCGATATGGCGCAGGCTGCGCGTGTCGTAGCCGTGGCTATCAGACTCGAGCGGCGGGTTGATCAGCACAGCGCCAATACCGAGTTTTTGCAGGTAGTCGGCCCATTGGGCGATCTTCATGATGGGCGCATCGGGGTTGGGCGCAGCGTTGGCAGCCTGGGCGAGCTCATCCTCGGCAACGGGTGCGGCGTTTTCGCGCGGAGCTCCGCAAAAGCCCAGCGGATAGATTTGATAGAACGTCGTCTCGTATGCCCACATAGCAACCTCCCGGTAAGCTCAACACAACGACATCCATTGTATGCCCAGCAGGGTAGCTAATTTGGGACGGGGCTCTTTTAGCTACCCCAGCCCCTTTCTAAGTTGCGGTGAAATACGGACTGTTTGCCGGGTTTATTGGGCCCAGCAGTCCGTATTTCACCGCAACTGATGAGGGGACGTGATTAGGCGACGAGCTTTGCGCGGCGTATGGCCGGAAATAGCACCGTGATGGCGAGGATGACGCCCACGACGGTAATCGCCCCGCCCACGAAGCCAATCCAAGCGATACCGGGACCCGAAACCACGGCGCCACCGATTGCGGTGCCCGTGCCGATACCCAGATTGAACAGGCCCGAGAAGATCGACATGGCGACGGCCGACGAATCCGCCGGCGTGTACTTGATGAGCTCGGCCTGAAACGCCACGTTAAAGGCCGTGGAGCAGCAGCCCCATAGCGCGCAGACGGCAAGCACCGCCGCGAGCGACGATGCGGCCGGACCCATGAGCAGCAGAGCCACCGGCACGCCGGAAAGCGTGATCGCGAGAAACGGGAACCGGTGCCCGTCGAACAGGCGACCAAACAGCCAGCTGCCCACCAGGCCGGAACAGCCAAACGCCGTCAACGTCATGGTAATAGCGCTTGCGTCGACGTGCGCGACCTGTGCCAGGAACGGCTCGATATAGCTGTAACCCGCGTAGTAGCCGGTCGCCATAAAAACCGTGACCGCGTAGAGCGCGATCAGGAACGGGTTCTTGAGCAGCTCGGGCAGCTGTTTGACGGTAAAGCGCTCGCCCGCCGGCATGGCCGGGAACACGGCGGCCTGGTACACCACCGCGACGGCAGAAAAAGCCCCGACCACGGCAAACGTCATGCGCCAGCCCACGGCCAGGCCGATGGCGCGGCCGATCGGCAGGCCAAAGATCTGTGCGATGGACGAGCCCGTGGCGATCATGCTGATGGCGAGCGCCCCGTGACGGGTGTCGACCAGGCGCGAGGCCATAATCGAGGCGACTGACCAGAACACGGCATGCGCGCAGGCGACCACCAGGCGCGCACAGACCAGGATGGGATATGTCGGTGCCACAGCGGACAGGAACTGGCCCAAGGAGAACACGGCGAGCACGCCGAGCAGCATCCGCTTGAATTCAAAACGCGAGGCAAACACCATAAGCGGCAGTGACAGCAGCATGACGCCCCAGGCGTAGACCGAAATCATGATGCCTGCCTGGGCCTCGGTGAGCGAGAACGACGCGGCAATATCAGTCAGAAGGCCGATGGGCATAAACTCCGATGTGTTGAACACGAACGCGCAACAGGCGAGCCCGATAAGCGGGAGCCACTGCTTGAGCGCGATACCGTCTTGCCTTGCCTGACTCATATATAACGTCTCCAATCATTTTGAGCGGAGGCGATTATATAGCAACGGCCCCGCATCCGTCAGCAACAGATGCGGGGCCGAAAACAATTCGGTACATAGAGGTTGCGCCGTCAATAAATAACTAAGCCAGCCCCAGCAATATACCAGCCGAATGCACGACAAACGCGACAATCCAGGCGACTGTCACCTGAAACGCGAACACGGCAACGGCATAGCGCGCGCCTAGCTCGCTCTTAACGGCACCGATGGCAGCCACGCAGGGCGGGTACAGCAGCGTAAAGACCAGGAACACATAGGCGGTGAACGGCGAAAACATGGTCGACAGTGCCGCGGGTGACGTTGCACCCAAAAGCACGGTGAGGGTCGAGATGACACTCTCTTTGGCAATAAGTCCGGTGACGAGCGCCGTCGACGCACGCCAGTCGCCAAAGCCGAGCGGCGCCAGCAGCGGAGCGATGATGCTACCCAGACCGGCAAGCAGACTCTGCGACTGATCGGCGACCACATTAAAGCGGATATCGAACGTCTGGAGGAACCAGATGACCACGGTAGCGGCAAAGATAATGGTAAAGGCCTTGGTAATAAAGTCCTTGGCCTTATCCCATGCCAGCATCACCGTCGTCTTGACGCTCGGCAGGCGGTAATTGGGAAGCTCCATGATAAACGGCACCGGGTCACCCTTAAATGCCGTGCGATTGAGCACCAAAGCCGCGATGCAACCGACCGCAATGCCAATCAGATAGAGCGAGACCATGGCGGGGACCGTCGCCTGCGGGAAAAACGCCCCGCACAGCAGACCGTAGACCGGCAACTTGGCCGAACAGCTCATGAACGGCGTGAGCATGACCGTCATCTTGCGGTCGTGCTCGGATGGGAGCGTACGGGTCGACATGATAGCCGGCACGGTGCAGCCAAAACCGACGAGCATAGGCACGAAGCTGCGGCCCGACAGGCCAAAGCGACGCAGCACTTTATCCATGACAAAGGCCACGCGCGCCATGTAGCCGGAGTCTTCCAGAATGGAGAGGAACAAAAAGAGCACGACGATAATCGGCAGGAAGGTCAGCACGCTGCCCACGCCCGTAAGCACGCCGTCGACAGCCAGCGAGCGCACCACGTCGTTGGTGCCGAACGCCTTGAGGCCCGCATCGGCCGAGGCGATGATGGCAGCGATGCCGTCCTCCATAAGTCCCTGCAACGCCGCGCCGATCACGCCAAACGTCAGCCAAAAGACGAGACCCATGATCACCAGGAACGCCGGAATGGCCGTGTAGCGACCCGTCAGGATGCGGTCGATCTTGACGGAACGCACGTGCTCGCGGCTCTCGTGCGGCTTGACGACGCAGCGCCCACACACATCGCCGATAAAGCCGAAGCGCATGTCAGCCAGTGCAGATAGACGGTCGGTACCGGCCTCACCCTCCATCTGGGTAATGATGTGCTCGATGGCGTCAAGTTCGTTACGGTCCAGATGAAGCGCCTCGGTCACCAGCTCGTCGCCCTCAACCAGCTTGGTCGCCGCAAAACGCACCGGGATATGCGCCGTCGCGGCATGGTCCTCGATAAGGTTGGCGATGCCGTGAATGCAGCGATGCAGCGCGCCGCCGTCTGGGCCATCGGGCGCGCAGAAGTCCAGGCGACCGGGGCGCTCGCGGAACCGCGCCACGTGCAAGGCATGATCCACCAACTCGCCAATACCCTCGTTGCGGGCAGCGCTAATGGGAACAACAGGCACGCCCAGCAGGCTCTCGAGCAGGTTGACGTCTACGGCGCCGCCATTGGCGGTCACCTCGTCCATCATGTTGAGCGCGATGACCATGGGGCGGTCGAGCTCCATGAGCTGCAGCGTCAGGTACAGGTTGCGCTCGATGTTGGTGGCGTCAATGATGTCGATGATGGCGTCCGGGCGCTCGTCGAGGATGAACTGACGGCTCACGACCTCTTCGCCCGTGTACGGCGACAGCGAATAAATACCGGGCAAGTCGGTAACGTTCGCCTCGGGGTAGTTGCGGATGGTGCCATCTTTGCGGTCGACCGTCACGCCGGGAAAGTTACCGACATGCTGGTTGGAGCCCGTCAGCTGGTTGAATAGCGTGGTCTTGCCGCAGTTTTGGTTGCCGGCGAGGGCAAAATGCAGCGGTGCGCCCTCGGGCACGGCCGTCTTTGCCGCGCGGGGCGAATACGTCCCCTCGCCGAGTGCCGGGTGCTCCGTCGTACCGATTGCGGCGTTAACGCGCGGGCCGGCATCGGTGTCGTGCACATCCACGAGCTCGATGCGAGCGGCATCGTCCTTGCGCAGCGTCAACTCGTAGCCACGCAGGCGAATCTCGAGCGGGTCGCCCATAGGGGCGTACTTCATCATGGTGACTTCGGTGCCCGGCGTTAGGCCCATGTCCAAAATATGCTGTCGGAGTGCCTGATCGTCCGATGTCACCGATGCGACAACGGCGTCCTTTCCGATCTCGAGTGTATCGAGCTTCACGTCCGCGTTCCTCCCCCGGCGCCCACAGGGCGTTGTATTTATGTTCACCATGGCTAACCGTTTGCCATGGCTAACCAATTTTAACCATGCATGATAGCGCGAACACACAGCGACGTTCAATCAACAGATTGGTGCAAAGGGGACGGATTACTTTGCACCAAGCCCTTGAGAGCTAGAGCGATGCCGATGTCTTGGAACCGACAGACACTATGACCCAATCCGAGGGCACGGAAACGACAGGAGCCCCCGCTCGTGACCGCGGGTCGGGGCTGCGACAATGTTGTTGAAGTGCCAGAGGCGCAGCCGCGCCGCAACGAGGTTGGGAGGCTCCCGTGCCTAGATATTCTACCGCCTTCGGAATGGA
>DBEWTI010000013.1:0-3499 GCA_048205975.1 Collinsella sp. | reverse complement strand
CCACGGCAACCGAACCCGTGCGGCGGAGGTGCTGGGCATAAGCCGTACAACGCTGTGGCGCTTGCTGAAGGACGATGACCGTTGAGCGAGGCGCCCGTGACCGCGCGCGACGCGTGTGCTACAGTCCAAAGCGTTATTGTTTCGATTTGGTTACGGCGTGCGAGGGCATATGGCTGAGACTTCAAAACCGAGCCGCAGAAGGCGGAGCGCCGCGCCGGTCAACCGACGCACGACATCGGTGACGTGGGGCAAACACGCCTCGGGGTTTGATGGCTCGTTCAAGCGCACTAAATATGGCTATCCATCGGCAAGCGCTCGCTTGGCCATGCAGGCCGAGTCGTCGCTGTGGGGCCGCAAGCGCGTGGTGGGCTCAAAGCTCAAGCACGACGGCACGCTCGGTTACATCAGCCGCGGGGCGGCTCGCCGCAGCGGGCTCAACCCGGCTGGTTGGCATCGTTATGTTCCGATCGCGGTCATCGTTGTAGTGATCGTCATCGCACTCGGCGCGCTTGGCTACGCCGGCGGTGGCGCCAACTTGGACGCAGTGTTTAAATCGCCCGAGCTCGCGCATGCAGGCACAGAAGTTATCGAGGGCGCTCAGACCCAGACAGGCGTCGCGCCCCAGCGCGGCATCGTCGCGGCGGCCACCACCATCGCCGATGCTCAAAAGGACGAAGACAAGCAAGGCGACGACGCCGAAACGACCCAGACAAGCGAAGCGACGACAACTCAAATATCAACATAGCTTGCCGGCAGAAGGGGACGTTCCTTTTCTGCCGGCAGTTTGGGACACTCCTGCGCTACTTGACGTACACCACGTTGTTGCGGCGGGGTTTGGGCTCGGGTAGCGTGTCCTCGGCGTAGCCAAGAATGCAGTTACCGACACCGCGCAGGCTGCCGTCGGCGGGCAGGCCCCAGCTGGCCAGCAGCTCCAGGCCCTCGGGCGAGTCAAAGACCTCATGCGCGCGGTGAATCCAGCACGAATCGACACCCAGTGCATAGGCGGCGTTGAGCAGGTTGCCCATGGCGAGCGAGCCGTCTTCCAGATGTGTGGGCACGCTGCGGTCAACCAGCACCACCACAACGGTCTTGGCGCCATAGAAGGGGTCGCTGTTGCTGCCCATGACCTGGGCGTTGAGCTGTGAGAGACGCTCGACGGTCGCGGGGTCGGTGACGGCGACAAACGTCACCGGTTGGCGGCCCATGCCGCTCGGTGCATATTGGCCGGCTTCGATAATACGCGCAAGCTTTTCGGCCTCGACGGGACGATCGCTGTAGTTGCGGCAGCTGCGGCGGTGAATGAGCGCTTCGATGGTCTCCATGGTGTCTCCTTGCGGTGGCGTTGCAGATGCCACGTTCATACCCGTCGGGCTCAAACGATAGACGGTCAATTGCCCGGCCAAAAGGATGGATTCCAATTGGGAAAGTGGGTTTGCATAAAAGTACCTTCAGAATGTGACTAACAAATGGGATGGTTAAACGTTTTATCCCGTCTACCCTGCGGTTTTTTACCACTTGCCTAAATGACGAACGCATAACCTCTGATAAAGGTTTTACTAAAGGAGTACCAACGTTTATCAATGCGCCGTGGTGGCGCCGGGCCAGGAGGTAACATCATGTTCCAGGCTGGAGATGTCGTCGAGACCGATTTCGAAGGATTTCTGAAGCTGCTGCGTTCCAAGACGCGCGCTTTCGTGTCGATCAACGATCACGAGTACTACATCACGCACACCGATGGCTATTGGCGTGTTCAGGATTGCGAGGCCCTCAACGACAAGGGCCACTTTACTGACTGCTCCGAGCTGGTCAACACGGTCTGCGAGGTCGTCGAGCTGCCGTGGATTGCCGGCAAGAGCCTGCATGACAGCTTCTCGGGCGCTACGGTCTATGAGGCCGTCGCCGCTTAACAGGCAATAAAACTCGATTTTCACGTGACCGCTGGCGCCGCCCCCGCGCCGGCGGTCTTTTTCTGCCGATAGGCCATAAAAGTTCACGCATTTGCGGAGAGCCTGTTGACGATAGTCAAAACTCGGACTAATCTAGAGACACAAAATTGGTCAAAAATCGGACAATTGAATGGTGGGATAGATGAATAGTGCGGTTACGCTGGTCGACTTCGATCGGTTGCTCAATGGACTCGACCATATCTATTCGGAGTTCTCGCGCGCCTGTGGCCTTTCGGACTGCGCCTATTGGATGCTCGTCGACACCAGCACGGCGGGCGGCAGTATTGCCGTAAGCCGTCTGACAAGCGAATGGTTCTACAGCAAGCAGACCATCAACTCGGCAATTAAAACCTTGACGGCGCGGGGCTTCGCAACGTTGGAGTTTGCCGAAGGCAGTCGTAAGAACAAGGTTGTGAGCCTGACCGAGGAGGGCAGGCGATTTGCCGAGCGTTATGCGCTGCCGGCACTCAAGGCCGAGCAGCGAGCCTTTGGCGCGCTTGAGCCATGTGAGCAGCGCGAGATTATGCGCTTGATCGGCAAATTCTCTCAGGTGCTCGGCGATGAGTGCGATGCCTTTAAGCAGCATATCGCTGCCGAGAGCCAAGCCGAGAATCAAGGTGAGGGGGAGTCGTGCGACTGTTAATGAGGTTTCTAAAGCCATATCGAGGGCTTGTCGCAGTGACGCTGCTGGTGCTGCTGGTGGATAACGTCGGTACGCTGTTGGTTCCCACGATGCTGGCGAACATGGTCAACACCGGTATTACCACGGGCGATGTCGACTACATTTTACGCAACGGCCTATACATGTTTATCGCGACCAGCATGGCTAGCGGCGGCACGGTGCTGGGCTGCTATCTTTCGGCGCGCCTGGCCGCCAACGTGGCTTGCGATATCCGCAATGCCGTGTACGACAAATCGCTCGAGCTCGCGGCCAGCGATTTTGAGCGCTTTGGCACCGGATCGATGATCACGCGCTCGCTCAACGACATCAACGTGATTCAGCAGGCGATTCTGCAGACGATTCAGCTGGTGCTGCCCGTGCCGTTTTTGGCTGTGGCGGGCATCATATTCGCCTGGTTTATCGATCCCGCCATGGGCACGCTTCTGGGCGTAGTCGTTGCGATTGTGCTGGTGGCGGCGGTCTTTACGGTTGCCAACGCGGCGCCGATTTTTATGCGCCTACAGGGCTTTATCGACCGCATGAACGTGGTGCTGCGCGAGAATATTGTGGGCGTGCGCGTCATCCGTGCGTTTAACAAGGAGCGCCACGAGGAACGGCGTCTGGACGAGGTGTTTAGCGAATACGCCGCCAACGCCATCAAAGTCAACCACCTGTTTGTGGGCCTCGACAGCTCAAGCTTCTTTTTGATGAACATCGCCGAGGTGGCGGTGCTGTGGGTGGGCGGCAACCGCGTAGGCGCCCACGCCATGCAGATTGCGAGTATCTCGGCGGTGCTGGAGTATGCAATTCTGATCCTGTTCTTTGTGATGATGGCCCAGATGGTGGTGCTGACGCTTCCGCGTGCTGCCGCGTGCCTGAACCGTGCGCAGCA
>DBEWTI010000146.1:0-7796 GCA_048205975.1 Collinsella sp. | reverse complement strand
CTATCTAAGAAGAAATCCTGCTCTTGAACAGAGAAAAAAGTTGCGGGTCTTCTTTCCGCTCGTGCTTTGCGCGCTCCTTTTCTTCTCATCTTTTTATCTAATTGTTGTTCGACCGTTGCGGGATACGGGTTTCAATAGCGTCTATGAGATGCTCCGTGTTGATTTTGGCAGAGATGATGTTACAAAATATGTAATCTATCATGAGTTCTTTTTAGGTGATCATCTACTCGATTATTACGGTCAGTCGTTTCTCTCGACACTATTTATTTGGGTCCCTAGATCAATTTGGCCTAGCAAACCATATCAGGATTACCAATACTTAACGTCTTCTATTCTAGGATTGCCAATATCCGAGCTTCCGGCTGGAACAACGCCATGCTGGTTCGAGATGTGCATCATTAACTTCTCATATTTTGGTCTTCTCTTGAGCTGCGTGCTGATTGTTGCTCTTTGCCATCTTACGGACTGTGTTAAAAGCGCTTCGACAGAAGCGATGCTATTCGTTGTCATTCTTGCCTTGCTCACGCAGAGCATTGATGTATATCTCGTTTTTGTTTTCCTCATTGTCCTCCAAAAAGTAATTAGTTTCGTTATGCCGACAAACAACACGCGTCTTAGGAGTGGGTATGGACATAAAGACTGCAGTACTGCCTGCATACAATAAAATTCGAAGATTGTCGTTTGCTGTTAAATCGAATCGCTTGCTTGCTTGCGAAGACTTTAGGTCTTTGGACACCTTGTGCAGAGACTCTCTTCTTATTGCTCATTCTTTCGAGAAGGCTCTTTGTATTGAAGGCTGCCGCGATGATTTCGGAACACAAAAGGCCGACCGTCTTCTTGATTATTTAACACTTGCAGCAAAAGATCCTTC
The DNA here is from genome assembly GCA_048205975.1 of Collinsella sp. Lineage (GTDB taxonomy): Bacteria > Actinomycetota > Coriobacteriia > Coriobacteriales > Coriobacteriaceae > Collinsella. The sequence continues at coordinate 6,925 of DBEWTI010000146.1, read as the reverse complement.
TTTTGATAATCATTCGTATGCTTTTGTTGAATCTATGGCGGCACTTGAGAATTGGCTTTCTCGTAGAGCCCGACTTGGACTTGATTGCTCTAAATGGCAGCATGGTTTTGAATCGCTAGCTGAGCAGACTTCATATGAAGTTGGCCGAATTGACTTGAGTGATAGGTCTGGAATTGTTTCTGATTCTTTTGCTTCTGTCTCTGATTGCGATAAGAATGCGATCAATTTTATTAACGGGAGACATAGTGTTCGGTCATTTGATTCAACCCCTGTTACTCAGGAAACGCTGACGCAAGTTGTTGAGCTTGCGCAGAGTGCGCCTTCGGCGTGCAACCGCCAACCAAGCCGCGTGTATTTTTCCGGTCCAAAATCTGCTCAGGTTGTTTCTGCCGCCGTGCGTGGCAATAAAGGGTTTGAGCAATCAATTTTCCAATGGGCCGTTATTACTGTCGACACTTCTCTGTTTTCCTGCGCCGAATATGGCCAATGGTTTATCAACGGCGGTATCTATCTCCAGTCCTTTGTTTTGGCCTTAAAGGCCTATGGGATTGGTTCATGTATTTTCCAGTGGGTTGTCGGCGACTTTGGAAAAGAAATGCGTTCGTCCTTAGGCATTTCAGCAAATGAAGTGATCATTGCGGTCGTCGGATTTGGCTATCCAAAAGAAACGTTCGCGAGACCTGTTGCTCGGAGAATGCCTGTTTCCGAAGTCGCGAGTTGGGCTGATTAACGTTGGAATGCTCGCTGGAGCATTATTTGATTGGAAATTAACAAATGAAAATTGGAATCATTACTTACCATTTTGCCCGGAACTACGGTGCGATCTTGCAGTGCTACGCACTGCAAGAGCAGCTTCGCTCTATGGGTCATGATGTTTGGGTGCTTAACTTCCAAAATGATCGTCAGGAGCGCAATAACTCCCTTCATCACAAAAGGGATGGTTTTCTATCTAATTTAGCGGTTAATGTCGCGTTGCTTCCTTTTGAAGGCAAAAGGCGTTCTAAGGAGCGCAAATTTGCTGAATATGAGTCGCGCTACCTTCATCTGACGCCTCGGTTTTATTCAATTGACGAGATGCGCGATTTTGTTAATGAAGAAAGTTTCGATCTCCTTATCTCTGGTAGCGACCAGGTTTTCAATCCTAATATTGCCGATTTCGATGAAGCTTTCCTTTTTCCCTTTGAAACGTCGGCTCGTAAGGGCAGTTTTGCGGCAAGTCTCGGCAGCGCTACTGAAACTGAATTAGTTCCTTTTTCAGATGACCTAGCTTCCTTCGATGTCCTCTGTGTAAGAGAGAATACTGATGCACCCGTGGTTAATAGCTTATGCGGGCGGTCTCCCGAGGTGGTTGACGACCCTGTTTTCCTTTTGGATTCAAAGCGTTGGGCGCAAGCTGTCGATACTTCGGTTGAAGACCGTGGATATGTTTTGGGTTACTACATTAATAAAGAGGCTTCTGCGCGATATTTGGAGCTTACTGAGCAGGCTGCATCTGAGCTTGGATTGCCCTTGAAGGTTATAAATGTGCGTTTTGGGCGTGACTCATTTAAGCCCGAGATGATTACTGATGCTGGCCCTGAGGATTTCCTTAAGCTATTCGCGGGCGCTTCTTTTGTCTGTACGGACTCTTTCCATGGAACGGCGTTTTCACTGCTATTCGGAAAGCGTTTTGTGTCTTTTGAACCCAAATCAAATTCTAGTGACTTCCGCAAGAGGGATCTTTTAAGCAAGGTTGGAGAACCTTGGAGAAGCGTTGCGGTCGATTCTACTTCTGCGAGCGCCCTTGTCAGTGAGCTATGTGGGCGTTCTGCTCCCGCTGCTCAGGAAGGAATCGGGCGTGTTCGCGAGGCACAACTGCTGTTCCTCGAGAAGATGACGAAGGAGAATTAGTTTGGCTTTTAAAGAGAAAAAGCTTCTTCAGAATACTGGCTGGCTGCTTGCGTTACAGGCAATTAACATTGTGTTGCCTTTTGTCACGGTGCCTTACGTTACCCGTGTGTTTGGTGCTGAGCGGTATGGAGTATTCTCTATTGCTCTTAATTGGATAACTTATTTTCAGCTTGTTATCGAGTTTGGTTTCAACCTGAGCGCAACGAAAAAGGTCGTTGAGGTTAAAGATGGGGAAGAGCTTAACGACCTCGTGTCCGCTGTCGTTATTGCTCGACTGGGACTTGTTGCCGCCTGCTTTGTCGTAGTAATAATTCTCGGTATTACGTCGGCAGCAACCGGGGACCAGCTATCCTGTATGCTTGCGTTGTTTTCTATGCTTGTTGGCATTGCTTTACAGCTTAACTGGCTTTTTCAGGGTTTGCAGGACATGAAGGTCATCACTATAGCCACGGCGGCTGCGCGAGGGCTTTCTGTCATTCTGATTTTCCTCCTTATAAATAACCCCGGTCAATTGATGCTTTACTCGTTCCTGTATTCAATTACTTTCCTTGCTTCGGGTGTTATTACTCATGTATTTGCTTGGAAGCGCTATGGGATCAAAATGGGTTTTGCATCTATAAAGCAGATACTCGGTGAGATGCGAGACGGAATGCCGATTTTTCTTTCATCTGCCGCCGGCAAGATCATTGGAAATGTTGGCGTTACGGTGCTCGGCGGTTGCCAGCCAAGTGCGGTCGTTGGCTCGTACGCTGCCATTTTGAAGGTGCCGCAAATGGCGAGCCTGATGTTTACTCCTGTTGGCCAAGCGCTGTATCCGCGTGTAAACGAAGAACGAATGAAATCTCGGCGCTCTGCGGCGCGGCTTGTTGCTAAGTTTGGTATTCCCGTGGTCGTATTGTTTGCGGCTGGTTTATTTGGCATGGCGATCCTTCGCAATCCGGTAGTCGAGATTCTCTATGGCAAAGAGTATCTAGTTTGCGCCGATACACTCATTCCGCTTGCTATTTGGGTGTTGCTGGGCATCGTAAACAATTATCTCGGTGTTCAGCTTCTCATTCCTTTTGGATATCAATCTCTTTATAGCCTGCTCATGATAGTCGATTCCATCCTTTCCTTGGTGCTCAACGTTTGGCTTGGTCATGCTTGGGGTGCCATGGGTGTGGCGTCGGCGATTGCGATATCCGAGGCCGTCCTAACGATAGCTTTGTTTTTAGCTCTTCTTTCTGTAGTGAGGCAATCGTCCGCTGTTTCTTATAGCTCTCATGCCCATAAGGCTCAGCACATGAGAAAGGACCGATAATGAAAAAAATCATGCTCGTCTTCGGCACGCGCCCGGAGGCAATCAAGATGTGCCCGCTCGTCAACGAGCTGAAGGCGCGCAAGGAGGAGTTCGAGACCGTCGTGACCGTGACCGGCCAGCATCGAGAGATGCTCGACCAGGTGCTGCGCGTCTTCGGCGTGACGCCCGACCACGACCTTGCGATCATGAAGCCGGGCCAGACGCTGTTCGACGTTACGTGCGACGTGCTGCTCAAGCTCAGGGCTGTCCTCGAGGACGAGAGGCCCGACGTCGTCCTGGTCCACGGCGACACCACGACCAGCTTCGCCGCCGCACTCGCGTGCTTCTACCTGCAGATCCCTGTGGGGCACGTCGAGGCCGGCCTGCGCACGCACGACATCTACAGCCCCTGGCCCGAGGAGTTCAACCGCCAGGCTGTCGACATCGTGAGCGAGTACTACTTCGCCCCCACTGAGGCCAGCAAGAAGAACCTTCTGGACGAGGGCAAGCCGGAGTCGAAGATCTGGGTCACCGGCAACACTGGCATCGACGCCCTTCGCACCACCGTGCGCGAGGGGTACTCCCATTCCGAGCTCGAGTGGGCGGAGGGCTCCCGTCTCATCCTCATCACGGCGCATCGCCGCGAGAACTTGGGAGAGCCCATGCACCGCATGTTCCGCGCCATCCGCCGCGTGATGGAGGAGCACCCCGACACCAAGGCAATCTACCCCATCCATATGAACCCGCTCGTCCGCAAGGCGGCGCACGAGGAGCTCGATGGCTTCGACCGCCTGCATATCATCGACCCGCTCGAGGTGCTCGACTTCCACAACTTCATGGCCGCTAGCCACCTCATCCTCACGGATTCCGGCGGCATCCAGGAGGAGGCCCCGAGCCTTGGCAAGCCGGTGCTCGTCATGCGCGACACCACCGAGCGCCCCGAGGGCGTCGCCGCCGGCACGCTGAAGCTCGTCGGCACCGAGGAGGACGTCATCTACCGCGAGTTCAGCCGCCTGCTCTCCGACGAGTCTGAGTACGAGGCTATGAGCCGTGCGTCGAATCCCTACGGTGACGGACATGCGAGCGAACGCATCGCGGACGTGCTTGCGCGGTAGTTTTCTCTGAGCTGTTTTATGAAGCTGCTCTTTTGGAACATAAATAGTAAAGACAATGCCGACCTTGTCCTCGCGTGCATGCGAGAGAAAGAGGTCGGCATTGCGGTTTTTGCTGAGTTCTTGGAACTGACTTTTCAAATGAGCTGTTAAATAGAACTGCCGTGTTCCAAACAGTTCGATCATCGGGCTACCGTTTGGCGGAAAATAATAGACTGATGCGCTCTTCTAAAGTGTCGGGGAGTAATATTGTTTCAGGCGTTCACTGCCTGGTGCATGACGTTAACATCCACTTGTCGACCATTGAATTTGGTCGACTGATTATTGGGGGTTGTCATGCTGTTAGCGCCGGGCGATTTTAGCCGCTAATAGTCAAACGATTTTGACCAATCCCGGTCGCCGAATAATGGCCACCGTGCCTCCCCGCCGCCACTACGCTGGTGGTGCCAACACGCCGGCGTTAGGAGGACCATTGAGGTGAACGAGAGACACGATGACCTACAGGAGATTATAGACGCGGCGCTCCGGGAGATGGCCGCGGAGGAGGGCGACGGGTTCGACCCGCAGGCATGCAACCTCGCGGAGTTCTGCAGGAGGACGGGGCTCACCCGCTCCCGCGCGAGGACGGTCAGGGCGCACGGGTTCAGGGCCCTGCCCCACGGGAACAGCGGGAGGAGGGCCGCGCCGGGCGTGCTCGCCGGCCACACCGGACTGGTGGACGACCTCCTGCGGAAGGGCGTCACCAACTCGCAGGTGATATTCGAGCGGCTGCTCGGCCAGGGCTACGCCGGCGGCCTCACCACGGTGAAGACCTACATCGCCGCGCACCGGGACCTCGTGCCCGCGAAGAGGCGGCAGGCGGCCCCGCAGGGCTGCCGCGGCCAGCGCTTCAGGACGGCGCCCGGAGAGGCCTACCAGATGGACTGGGGCTTCGTCGCGGTCGAGCGCCCCGGCGGCGAGCGGGCGCGGATCGCCTGCTTCGCCATGGTCTGCCACCATTGCGGGAGCGCCCACGTCGAGTTCTTCCCGAACGCGCGCCAGGAGAACCTCCTCATCGGGATGCTGCACGCGTTCTCGGCGCTGGGCGTGCCCGCGACCGTGCTGTTAGCGCTAATCTAAAATTAACCACTTTCGCAAACGCATCTCGCCGAATGCGCTAACGCGCTTTCGCCGACCCCGCTAACGTACTTTCACCAACTGCGCTAACGGAACTATGCTCCGATCGGGAATCCGACCCGGGAGGAGCGGGATCTGGAGCGAAACGTAATGGGAGAGCTGAACGTCTACAGGGGGTCCGGCGCGAAGCCGAACTTCAGCGAGATCGCGAGGAGGCACGGCATGGACCGGCACACGGTCGCCAAGTACTGGCGGGAGGGCGAGTCCGCCGCCGACGGGAGGTCCGCGAGGGGCAGCGCCTTCGACCCGCTCGAGGAGGAGATACGCGCGAAGGCCCAGCTGCCCGGGATGACCAAGATGGCCGTCTACGCGTTCCTGCGCGAGGGCCGCGGGGAGGGGCTGCCCGGGTACGGCGCCTTCACCGCGTGGTGCCGGGCGCGCGACGTGCCCTTCGGGGGCGTGGGCGGCCGCGAGCCGCACCCGCGGTTCGAGACGCCCCCGGGCAGGCAGCTGCAGTTCGACTGGAAGGAGGGCATGAGGCTCGTCGACTCGGAGGGCGAGCTCTTCGAGTTCAGCGTGTTCACCGCGACGCTCGGCTACTCCAGGAAGCACCGGTTCATCCCGGTCAGGAGCCGCATGCTCGACGACCTGCTGTCCTGCCTGCTCGCCACCTTCACCCGCCTCGGCGGCGTCCCGGAGGAGTGCATCACGGACAACATGTCGTGCCTGGTGACCGCCTCGGGCCGGAAGAGGACCAGGCAGGAGAGGGCCTGGAGGTTCGCGCGGGAGGCCGGCTTCGAGCTCAGGCTCTGCGCGCCGCGCTCGCCGCAGACCAAGGGCAAGGACGAGTCGGCCAACCGCTTCCTGAACCGCCTGCTCGCCTACGGCGGCGAGTTCACCGGGTGGAGCGGCCTCGCCGAGGCGGTGGCCCGGGTCGAGGCCCAGGCCAACTCGGAGCCGAACCGCACCACCGGCCTGCCGCCCGACGTCCTGTTCATGCGGGAGAAGGAGAGCCTGCGGCCCATCGGCAACCTCCGGCTCCTCGAGTCGATGGTGGGCGACGTGAGCGTCCAGACCGTCCCGCCGACGATGCTCGTCAGGGCCGCCGGCAGGGAGTGGTCCGTGCCCAGGCGCTGCATCGGCCGGCGCGTGAGCGTCGTCGCGATGCCCGGCGGGCAGGTCCTGGTGAGGATGGCCGGCGAGGAGGTCGCCGTCCACGACGACGCCTCCGGGCCGGCGAGGCCGATCAACTACGACCCCGCCCACTACGAGCAGGCCCTCGAGGGGAAGCGGGCGCTGGCCGACGCCGACATCGCCGAGGCGGCCCGCGCCAACCTCGAGCTGCTCGACTCGCTCGGAGGGGCGTAGTGGGCGCCGTGGCCGAGGGTGGATTGGCTACACTGATGTGGACAGTTCCGGGAGGGGCGCAGGAGACGGGAGGGCCGTATATGAGGGACCCCAGGCACCCGAGGCATTTCACCGACGAGTTCAAGAGGCAGATAGTCGACCTCTACAACGCCGGCAAGCC
>DBEWTI010000043.1:0-4884 GCA_048205975.1 Collinsella sp. | reverse complement strand
CCGGCCTCGAACAGGTCGGCGGCGCGTGCCCTCATCTCGCGACCGTATCTTGCCTTCTTCCTGCGGGGCATTTCCGATGCCTCCCTTTTCTCGAACCTTAATTTCAAAGTCCAAGAAATGGGATGCAGTTCATTTGCACCACATTGGTGCAGATTGACCTGTCCCCCTTGCTCTAAATCGGGTATAAAGGCGTGCAGCATATCGAACGAAAGGCAATTTGCATGAATGACTTTATGAAGGGTCGCAATGGTGCTGACGAGCTCACCATCGTGATGGGTTTTGCCGGCATCGTCATCGCGATGATCGGATCGATGGCCCGCATCCAGTGGCTCAGCTGGATCGCCATCGCCGTCATCGTGATTGGCGTGCTGCGCGGCCTGTCCAAAAATATCGATGCACGTCGCAAGGAGAACGACGCCTTTGTCGCCGGCTCGGCTAAGGTCCCCGGCTTGGGCAAGTTCGTCGCCAGCTTGGGCGGCGGGGCCGCAGCGGCCAGCACCTCACGCGCTGCCGGAACGAGCAAGGAAGACTTTGAGCGCGCCAAGCGTACGGCCAAGAAGATGTGGAAGGGTCGCAAGACTACGGCATACCTCAAGTGCCCTAACTGCGGTCAGATGCTCTCCGTCCCCAAGGGCAAGGGCAAGATCCGCGTCACCTGCCCCAAGTGCCACGCCAAGATGGAAACCCGCTCCTAGCACCCGCACGCGGGACAAATTAATCAGGTTTGTTTGTCCCAAATCTTAAGTATTTGTTCGATAAAAAAGCCGAGGCCTCGTGTTGAGACCTCGGCTTTTTGTATGCGGCAACGGAGCTGCACCTTTGTCACATCTACGCCACACCGTCGCGGGCCAGCTCCTCAGCCAGCGCTTCGGCAGGCATGGCCATAATTGCGTCGAGCTCGGCGTCCACCTCGGGAATACGCTTCACCTTGAGCTTGCGTACCAGATCACCGCGACACATCACATGCGTCGGCTCACGCAGAGTGCACAGGTCATCGAGCGGATTCTTGCGCGTCACCAGGATATCGGCGGCCTTGCCGCACTCGATCGTACCGGTCTCGCCGCCCAGCCCCAGCAGCTCGGCGTTGACTTGCGTAGCCGTATGCAGCGCGAAGGCGTTGCTCACACCGACATACTTGGCAAAAAAGGCAACCTCACGCCACATGTCGTACTGCGTCACGAACGGGCAGCTTGAGTCCGTGCCCAGGCCCACCTTAATGCCAGCTTCCAGTGCGGCACGGGCGCTCTCGATGATGCCCGAGCACACGATGTCGCCGTTCTTCTTTTGTGTATCGGTCGAATGGGTCTTTTCCGGGTCGAGCAATACAAACGGCAGCGCCGGGCTGATCGTGCAGGTCACGCTCGGCGCGCGTCCCTCGAGCTGCGTGCCCGCGGCGCCACGGTACAGCTCCAGGATCTCGGGCGTCATCGGGGCACCGTGCTCGATCGTGTCGACCCCGGCCTCAAGCGCGGCCTTCACGCCCTCGATGCTCTCGACATGAGCCATAACCGGCAGGCCCACCTCGTGCGCCGCCTTGCACGCCGCCGCGGCAACCTCCACCGGCATACGCAGCACGCCCGGCTCGCCCACCTCGGTCGCATCGAACACACCGCCCGTTACGAACAGTTTAATGACGTCGGCGCCGCGCGCATACAGGTCTCTCACCTGCTCGGCTGCCTCGACGGGGCTGTTGGCCACCTGGGCGAACAAGCCCGCGCCATGGCCGCCCGGCACCGTGACGCCCGTTCCCGGCGCTACCAGGCGCGGACCCTGATACCTGCCGGCGTCGATAGCGTCGCGCACGGCAATGTCGGCAAACAACGGGTCGCCCGCGCCGCGCACCGTGGTCACGCCGCTTGCCAGCTGCTGCTGGGCACTGCCCTTGAGGATGCGGCGGACGATGGCACGGCCCACGGGATTATCGAGTTTCTTCATCAGCGCTCCCGCATCGCCGGCCGAGACAGGCTTGCCCGAGCCGCACAGGTGCACGTGCATATTGATGAGACCGGGCATGAGATACGCACCACCCAGGTCGATAACCTCGGCACCTGCAGGCGCCTGCGCCACAGCACTCGGCCCCATCCAGGTGATGACACCGCGCTCAACAGTCACGGCCATATCGGGTTGCGGCTCCATATGCTCCGAACCATCCAGAATGGTCGCATTGATAAACAACGTGGAACGATCGGCAGACGCCATATCGAGCTCCTCCCTCACGATTAACTTGAACATTTGTCCATTATCACCTAGTCCCGCTGGATTGCTGCAGACGCATCGGTTAACGGAAGGAAGAGGGGATGTGGGGAGACGGAACACGTTGCAGTCCCACCCCAGCGACACCAGGGAAATGTCTCGATCTGTAACAGGTACAGGGTTATTAGGCCCCTTGATGTTACAGATCGAGACATTCGGTCGACGTTTCACCGGCTTGTTTCGATCTGTAACAATTACGAACTCAAACAGCCTCTAAACGTTACAGATCGAGACAAAACCTCTCAGCGCCCACACCACTGGCATCTCCACTCCTCAGCCAATTCAACCTGCCGAGGAATACCCGCCAGCCTCATTTTCTCGACTAGCTTCCCCGGGACTTTGAGTTCGTTAAACGTAAACCGAAGCACCTTATGCCCGAGCATTGTCAGATGAGATTCCCGCTGACGCTCTGCCACGAATGGGTCAACCGACTCCCGACCCTCGCCGCTCTGCAAGGTGTACTTCCCCTTTCCGTCGAGCTCGCCGATGACACACGTCCCGTCCTCGAGCCGCCAAAAATAGTCGACGCGAAACACCTGGCTCGGATCGAGCGGGTCGCGAAACTCCACCTGCAGCTCCGGAACCGGAAAGCCGTACGCAATAAAGAATGCTCGGAACCGAGACTCGCCGCCGTTTTCAGACAGCCCGTCCGCATACGACGCAATCACCTGTGCCCTGCGATACCCTCGCCTGCCCTCGCAATCGGCGCGGAGGCGCTCGCACAAATCCCCACGTGATACGCTTTTTGCCCGCAGTGCAGAATCGGCAATCGCCAACCCGTAGGAGAACGGCGCGCGCAGTAGGCAATCCTCCACCGTGCGCCAAAACGACGTCACCCGCACGCCATCAACATGCTCGAGTGCGCCCGCCATCTGCGGACGCAACAACCTGCACCCGCCGCTCAACGTCACCGAACAACCCGTCTTAACAAGAAAACGCGACCCCAGCAGATCATTCGGCACCTCCAGACCCCACAAAAGCGCCGCGTCATAACCCCAAAACGCCCAATCGGGATGAAACTCTGCAAGCCCTTTGATGGTACGCAGCGTTCGCTCCGCCGGCGTCAGTACACCCCAATCATGTTGAAAGCAGAACAAATACGGCTCGGGTTCCGCGATATCGTCGGTTCCAACATGACGCCGCAGCCACATGAGCTCGGCATTGTCATGCGTTGCGAGCAGCGCACCTTGCTCGGTCGCCTCCGTGAGCCTGGCAAGCATCCTATTCCGCGCCAAGGTGTTACGTGTTGCATGCTTGTGTTTGAAAACGGTATTAGACACTTCCATCACCACCACATCGGACAAATGGACCATCGTCACCGTTGCCTCCGCTGATAAATGTCTTGATCTGTAACAGGAAGACCGATTTTTGGACTGTAGATGTTACAGATTGAGACATTCCCCCAACCAGGTGCCAAACGTCTCGATCTGTAACAGTTAGACGTTCTCCAGGCCCCTAAACGTTACAGATTTAGACAAACCAGCGGCGCCCAAGCATTCGTCTCGTTCTGTAACAGGTAGACTGGTTTTTTGCCCCCAAACGTTACAGATCGAGACAAAAAGGCAAAAGGCAAGGCAGGCGACAACCGTCCATCCCCTACTCCCACTCCTGCTCGTAGATATTGAGCGACTTTACGTACCGCCCCTGGGCGCCCATGATGTCGCGGACCAGCCGCAAGAAGAAGCTGATACACGAGGTGTCAAAGCCGTCCTGCAGGTCCTCGGGATGCACCGCACCCGGCCCGTCGACCGCCGTGTCGTTCAGGTGCGCGATGTCATACAGGTAGAGCTGTCCCGCCGTAAGCCAGACATCGTCGACGCAGGCGAGGCGCACCGCAATCGCGCCGTCACTCCAGTGCTCCTTCTGCACGATATGCGGATCGTAGACATCAAAGCGATGATCGGTGCGCGTGTCCTTCAGCACGACCATGCCGGACGCAGGATTCTTGTCCAAAATGCCAAAGCGCGAGAAATACTGCGTGTCGCGTACCTGCTCGAGCCGCTTGAGCGAGGCAGGCGAAAGCGATGTCGGCGGCTCGTCAACATATAGCTCGAGCAGCGTTTTGCCATGGCGATAGGGGCGCTCAAACAGCAGCCAATCGGTAAACGCCATGTTGTAGGCCATGATTTCGTTTTGCGAAGGCTCAGTGCAATAGCTGAGCCACGGGTCGACGATGATCTCGAACTGTTCGCGCGCCGGCTCCAGGAATTGAAACTTCCGCAGCATCCAAAAGTGAGCCATGTCGGCAATATCGTTGCCGACGGCTTCAGCCAGCTCTGCTCGGTCAAAAGCGTGGTCAGTCATGGCATCCTCCTCAAACTGATGGACCTCAATTTGAGCTTACGAGGAGGGTGGGCAGCCACGACCAGCGCGGGCAAAATAGGCCTCCGGCTGCAAACCAGATGCTGACCAAACACTTGACGAAAAGCTTGACCGAAAATGCGCGCCGCAACAAAACCGCAGGTAAACATCGACGGCCAAGCCGCCCTTTTGAGCCAGATGCCCGCAGCCGCCACATAAACAACAGGTGACCACAGCCCAAGAAGTCGACAAATGAACACCCGTACGTCGACAAACGAGCAAACTGCTCGCAAATCCGCAAGGAGTGTCCCCGAATGCCAACAGAAAAGG
>DBEWTI010000041.1:0-8910 GCA_048205975.1 Collinsella sp. | reverse complement strand
GAGGAGATCGCCTGGGAGAACGGCTGGATCACGACCGCCGAGCTGGAGGAGGCCGCCAAGGCCTACGGCAAGTCGGTCTACGGCCAGCACCTGAAGAAGGTCGCCGCCGGCGAGATCGTCAACAGCCCGCGCGAGTACTAGGAGAAACCCCTCATGCCTGAGATTTTCGAACCCAAGAACGTCATCGTCACGGGCGGCTGCGGCTTCATCGGCAGCAACTTCGTGCACTACGTCGTGAACAACCACCCGGACGTCCACGTCACCGTCCTGGACAAGCTGACCTACGCCGGCAACCCCGAGAACATCGCCGGGCTGCCCGCCGACCGCGTGGAGCTCGTCGTGGGCGACATCTGCGACGCCGAGCTGCTGGACAGGATCGTCCCGGGCCACGACGCCATCGTGCACTACGCCGCCGAGAGCCACAACGACAACTCCATCGCCGACCCGGAGCCGTTCCTGCGCACCAACGTCGAGGGCACCTTCCGCCTGCTGGAGGCCGTGAGGAAATACGGCATCCGCTACCACCACGTCTCCACCGACGAGGTCTACGGCGACCTGGCGCTCGACGACCCCGCGAAGTTCACCGAGGAGACGCCCTATAAGCCGAGCTCCCCGTACTCGAGCACCAAGGCGAGCTCGGATATGCTGGTCCGCGCCTGGACCCGCACCTACGGGCTTCGCACCACGATCTCCAACTGCTCCAACAACTACGGCCCCTACCAGCACGTGGAGAAGTTCATCCCCAGGCAGATCACCAACATCGTCGACGGCGTGCGCCCCAAGCTCTACGGGAAGGGCGAGAACGTGCGCGACTGGATCCACACCGAGGACCACAGCTCCGCGGTGTGGGACATCCTAACGAAGGGCCGCATGGGGGAGACCTACCTCATCGGCGCGAACGGCGAGAGGAACAACATCACGGTCCTGCGCATGATCCTGGAGGCCATGGGGCGCGACCCCGAGGACTTCGACTGGGTCGCAGACCGCCCCGGCCACGACCGACGCTACGCCATCGACTCGACGAAGCTGCAGCGCGAGCTGGGCTGGAGGCCGGCCCACACCGACTTCGCCGAGGGCCTCAAGGCCACCATCGACTGGTACGTGGCCAACGAGCCCTGGTGGCGCCCTGCCAAGGAGGCCACCGAGGCCCGCTACCGCGCGCAGGGGCAGTAGAGGTAACAGCCCTTGCGAAACAAAGCGGGGTCCCGGACTAGCGCTCCGGACCCCGCTTTGTTTAGTGCGCAGTTGGCCGAATGTGTCCCTGAATGGCGGTTGGTTGGTGGAGCGTCGTGCGTCGTGTATTGTATTTCTTGCGCCTTTGCTTGTGGCCTTCCTCGCCATAAATACTGTGGTGATGCTATTCACCCAGTTGTACGCCTACGCGGACGAGCCCGGCGGGGACGTATACCTGCACGGCGATCTGATCTGGTGCGGCGAAACGCCCGAATGCAAGCAGTCGATGGCCATGTGCCGCGCAAGGTGGGGCTGCAGGTGAGGCTCGTGCCCAAGAGCAACACGAGGCGGCTCTCCTACGAGTGCTGGCAGGGTGCGCAAAATCTGCATCGACCCGGTGCGCTGCCCGCTGGCGCATGAGAAGTCCAGGCTCAAGAAGTACGACCACGACCACGACTGCGACGGGACGTGGCTTGAGGGCATCCCCGACGGCAACGACCACTCGATCGAAGCAGTGAGGTTCGCAATTATGGACGACATCTTGCGTGGGTGAGGGCGCAGCGTGCTGCTTCTCCTCGCCACTGAAAGGCGCTAAAGGTTAATCTGCTGTCTTCTCCGTTGTCTTAGGATCAGCCTCCTCGCCCTGCTCGTCAGATACTCCCTTGAACTTCGCCATAACGTTTTTCTTTGTCTTGACAATCTTTGGACGCGCGGTCTCACGCCACCATTTTTCGACATGAGGCTTTGCCGCCTGAGCACCTTTCACCGCCAGAAAGCTAACGGCAATTACGGTAATCGCAGCAGCCGCCACCTTGCCACCGTTCGAATCGGAGGCATCATTGCCATCGCGCTGGCCGTCATCAAGACTGTCATCGCCATTTGCCGCAAGCGATGCCTCCCACTCTTCTCTCTGCCTTTTCTTTTCGGCGCGATTGGCTGCAACCGAATCGGAAAGCTCACGTCTGCGTTCCGGGGAAAGCGGGCCAATTTCATTGAGGATTTCCTCTTTCCATGACGTGGAAACATAGCCAGCATGATTAGGGCTTCCGGTTTCCCAGTGCCTCTGCGTGGCATAAGGACGCCCCTTCTCGGTGACCCTATAATCTCCAGGTTCGCCTTCGAGGTAGCCTTCTTCCTTCAGCCAGACATTCACCTCCTCTGCGTTAAGCCCAACATCCCGCCCCAAGCATCTTGCTGACTTACGCATCGCAAGCCCCTTTCGCTTATCAACAGTATGGTAGTGTCGCGAATCATGATGTAGGGCTCGGTTCTCGAGGGTGGCCACAGGCTGCCCGAGGAACCGAGAATCATCTAGAATGCCGTCATTCTAGCCTATGTCACGCCGCCTTCCTGCCGACAACGGGGTTACCAGCCGCGACGAGTGCGATGATCCCGGCCGCGTGCTCGGCGGCAGGGCCCTCGTAGGCAGGCGCGTTCACCTTGGCGCCCTCGACGGCCCTGCCGATGGGGTCTTCGTTGAACTGGCGGCGTCCGGCCCAGCCCTCGTCCATCTCTGAGAACACCGCTCCCATCATCCTGATGAGCGACTTCCTGCTGGGGAAGACCTGCACCACGCAGCCGCGGCGCTTGGGCTCGCGGTTGGCGCGCTACTGCACGTTGTTGGTGCGAAGTCTCACGTGGTGCTCGTAGGGGAAGTCGAGGTAGGCCAGCGCGTCGGCCTCGGCCTCTTCGAGCGCCTCGGACGCCTTGGGGCAGAACCCCTCGATCTGCTCGGTGGTCAGCTGGGTGCTCGAGTCCGGGCTCGCCGACCGCAGGGCCACGCGCGCCATTAGCGAGGGATGTGGTGATCGCGAGATACACGGTAGCGACCTTGGGCGCATGTGCGCGCTTCTGCAGGTTCGAGCGGAAGGAGATGAAGTGATTGGCGAAGACGTGAAATGTGCGTTGGGCATTGCGGTCACGGCGCTCGTGCTCATGGCGTTCCTGCTGCACGTGCCGTTCGCCCTGGTGCTGGGGCCGTGGAGGACTAGGGGGCGCGTCCGAGACCGGAACCCCCGCTGGAGGGACCGTCCGTTTTTTGTCCGGGCGAGCTGAGATGCTTTTATCACGATAAGCGCAGATGGGAAGCACATCACTGTTATGATTTGGGAAAGGAGGAAACAGATGAAAGTCCAAATCGGGACAGAGTACTGTGCGATGGAAATCGCCGAGTACGCCGTCAGCAGGCGATATCGCCACGACACGCCAATCAGCAATCTTCAGCTCCAGAAGATTCTTTACTTCCTGCAAGTCATACACGCGAGCGAGACCGGCGAGCTGCTATTCGCCGACCAGTTTGAGGCATGGCCCTACGGCCCGGTCATCAGAGATGTCTACGTTAAGTTCTCTGACTGCGGCGGCTTCCCGATAAAACGCGAGTTCGACACCGAGATAAATGATTCCATCCGCCCGTTTCTGGATGCGGGGGTGGACATGCTCGCCGAGAAATCCCCATGGGAGCTCGTCAGGATCTCACACGCCGAGGGGTCTCCGTGGGACGTCATCTACAACCAGAAGCGCCTACACAAGGGAATCATCCCAAATGAATTGATCATGCAGTGCGCTAGCGAGGTCTCTGAGTGACCGAGCAAGACTACGCAAAGGCGGCCGAAAACTTCGAAAGGGCCCTCTCTCTGCTCACCAGCAAGATTGGGACTCTTTCGAAGCCACCCCTGAAAGTTCCCCCAATAAACGCAGGCAGCGACGACGCAGAGAAACGCAAGGCTCTCCGCGACATGCTCGAATCCCTCGCCAGCACGGATGATGCTGCGGTGCTCTCCCAGGATGACATCCGCCGAGCCTCGAACTTCTTCGTAAAGCTATATGGGGGGAGCGAGCCCTATCGCCATAGATATGCCGACATCTGCGACCTGGTATTCAATGCACTCGGGCAGTCCCCTGGGGACTTGGACGAAGGGGTCCCCTATTCGGTCAACTGCCTCGCCGAGAACATTCGCATCATCCATGACAACCTGACGAAACATGGATTTTGTGACCAGGCGAAAAGTGTCCTCAAACTCGCCGACCACATCGACCTGGAAAAGACGAGGCTGAGCCACGACATCGAACAGCAGCAGGCCATGCGCACATTCAAAGCGGCAATCGCCGAAGTGAAAGCGGAAAGGGACGAGGCGGACCAGAAACGCGCAGAGCTGGAAAGGGAGTTCGACGAGCGCCTCGACAAGACGAGGATGGAGTACATCGCGATCCTCGGCGTGTTCGCGGCGGTCGTGCTCGCCTTCAACGGCGGCGTCGGGTTCTCGACCTCCGCGATGGGCGCGCTCGGCATCGACGGCGGCATACGCGCCATCGTGCTCCTCGCCGCGCTCGTGGGCTTCGTGCTCATCAACACGGTCTGCATCCTGCTGGTCTTCATCTGGAAGATGTCCTTCAACCATCGGAATGTCGAGCTGGGAAAATGGCCGAGGAACTGTCTGATCGCCGCAGACGTCGTCCTCGTGGCCATCATGGCTGCGATGATGGCGCTCTCCCACCCTGGACTCAGGGGGCTCATCGGGCTGTAGCCCGAACGCCATGCCGAGGGCCGTCCTCCGGGGCGGCCCTCGGCATGGCGACACGTCTAGGAACATAGCCGTGCGGTCATCCTCCGCCGCACGGGACACTGGGGAGCCGTCCTTCGGGTCGGCTTCCTGCTTTTCGCGGCGGGGCGAGATTGATTGGATGTGGCGCTTGGACGCCGACGAGCCGATGGCGAAGGTAGTGTCGCGATTGTTGGTGTAGGGTCTCCATAAGGCGGAATCTGTAGAGGAAGGAGACTGTGATATCGTGCGCTCCGATGATGATATGCCTGGAGAAGGGTTTTACGAGCGCTACCGCGTGCTCTTTTACCCATGGATTCACGAGAGGCCTGCGGCCAGAATGCGGGATGTGCGACGGGAGAAGCGAGCCGTTCGCCAAGTGGAGCCCGACGACTTGAAGCCTCTCCTTGAGGCGGCGGCACTGGCGGATGGGTTAACCAAATGAACCCGGATGGCATTATAATTAGCTTCAATGGTCAAATCGATTTCGGCACGGTTGTTGCTTTCCTATCTTTGGCGCTCACACTCCTCCAGTGGATTGTCTCGCTGGTACGGGGCCGCCGGGCAGCCGCGCGGAGCCAGGCGTCGGCCATCTGTGCCCGTGTGGTCAGGATGCCCGAGGGGGAGACGGCCACGGTTGGCAGGTGCAGGGTTGATTTCGGGCCGCAGTTCGGACTAGAAGTGATGAACAATAGCAACGACGTCGTTTACCAAGTTATCCTCACTGCCGCGCTCGTCCAAGGTGCCGGGCCTCAAGACGGGAGGGACGTCGAGGGGTGTGGCTGCAGAGTTCTACTCTCGTCCGTTGCTCCGGGCAAAACCGTGAGGTGTATCGGGCATCTCGATTGCTCGATGCATAAGGCCCTCGGCTGCGAGGTGGCTTTCACCGATCGCTACGGACGCAGTTGGGTGCGGAAGAGCGACGGTCATTTGGGCAGGATTCGATTCAAAACGCCCGTCGATTATTACGGTCTGATGCTGCCTGTGGAGTGGATGGACTTCGATGAATGGTAATCGACACACTCTGGTTTTGAACGAAGAGTCCCCGAGGCGATCGATAACGATTCTTCTTTGATGATGCAGGCGGCGCTACCATTAGCAGCGCCGCTTCTTTTATGTTCCGTACGCAGATAGGCCCCGTCATGTTGACCACCGAACGCATCTTGGCCGACGTGCTCGTGTCGGGCCGCTGTTCGTGATCGAGCCCGACCATGATAGCGAGGCCGTATACGATTTCACCAACCCGAGGTCGGGGGCGAGGATGGACGCGAAGACAGGAGAGATTCTCTGATGGATAGCATGTTCAATGACCATGTTTTCCCTAAATACAAGGATCAACAGGTCATGAAGCCTCAGATGGATGGCCTTGATGACCCCACTTTAAGGTATTTCACGCTGTTGGACTCGTCTGCCCTAGTGAAAGACGAACTTAAAGCCGACAGGTTCGACGATGAATTCATTAAATCCTTCCTCAATGCCGCCAAGGAGCTTGCGGCCGCCGGGAGGAGAGCGACCGACAGGCCGGGCATGTATGTGTTCCTGGAGCATTCCTACGCGATTCCGGTGATGTTCCTCACAAGGCACTGTATTGAGCTTTCAATCAAGAGGGCGATAAAAAAATGTGGGGCTAAGCCTAAGAAAGACCACAGCCTTAGAAACCTGTGGAATTCCTTGCTCTCGAGGTTTCCGAAGCAAAAGTGCCGTGAAGACAATAGAACCATCAAGAACATGGGTGCTTTTGTAAATGCCATTGCCGACATCGATGACAACGGCATCAGTCTCCGCTATCCGCAGGACAAATCAGGCGGACTGACGCAGGACAGGCCGCTATTCGTGAACGACGAGGAAGTCGTCTCGTATTTGGAGAAGTTCGTAGAGCAACTTCAACTTATTGACTTCGATTATCTTGTCGAGAATGGTAAATAAGTAGCTGGAGACCGCTCTTTATCGTTTGTAAAACCATTGGTTGGGATCGATTTGACCACCGGCCCCAACCAGAAATTTAACGTCCGATAGTTGTGAATCATAACCAGTAAATTAACGTAGCATCACAGCGGGATTGCTAAAGAAACTCGCCAGACTCAAGGTCGATAAAGTCG
The DNA here is from genome assembly GCA_048205975.1 of Collinsella sp. Lineage (GTDB taxonomy): Bacteria > Actinomycetota > Coriobacteriia > Coriobacteriales > Coriobacteriaceae > Collinsella. The sequence continues at coordinate 2,099 of DBEWTI010000041.1, read as the reverse complement.
CCAAGTCTGATCTGCGCCTTGAAAGCGGCCTCATATTCTCTCGCTCGCGTCTGATCATCAAGCTTGAAGCCGATGTTGAACAGCTTTCCCGACTTCGTTCTCCGAATCAGGTCTTGTTCCAACATGAATGCGATCACGCGGCGATGCGCTTCGTCGTCGTCCATATTCAAATAGAAGCACGCGACACCGCACCTGCCCTTCGCGAGGGTCTCGCAGGAGCTGTGCTTGCATTCAGCAACCACCTTACCGAGAGCCGCTTCACGGCAGACCTCCTCTACGAACTCAATATCATTGAAGAAGAACATCCATTTCCCGCACCTGTGCTTATCAAGCTCCGGGGCCAGCTTGGTATCGATGTAAAACGACCACCACGGGTTGTCCACCCTGATGATTCGGCCGTCTTCGCTCAACATCGACCTCACTTCCATCCATGCCTCCTATGCCAGGATCTCACCGATTACCAAATTGAACTTTATGCCCGAACGCGGTTCGTTGAACTCGTCGACCGCCTCGCCGTCATGGTCGGGCTTGGTCACGAACAGCGGCCCCGGTGCATCGATGCGAGGTCCGATCGTGAATTCACATCGCTGTAGGATTATAAATTGACTTTCGATATTGGCACTCTTTATAGCGTTGTAGCAAAGTGAGCCTGTTACCGGCTTGTTCCGGCAACGGGTTTTTAATATCTACTTGGAGTCATGCAAATGGTCCAACATAGATCTGTAAGTAAGCGCTTCGAGGAAACGATGCCGATCTCGCATCAATTCATGGGTGCATCGGAAAAATAGGGCGGAGTCGCCCTCGCGATCCCGCCCCGTAGACCCGAGTGTTTCTGACTTTCCCGTTATCCGGAACGGCTGGAGAAGGTCGCGTCTCAGTTCGGAAAACCCAATGCTTGAAGCGACGATGCCAAGGGGCTACTCGGTCAGCTTTTCGCATCCGCGCCAGGGCAAGGGGAGGGACAGCCTGTAGAACGAGGCCGGCTCCATAGGAATCTCCTCGAGCCTTCCGTTGCCTCGCCGAACCCACGATGTTCCGTTTGCGTCGGTGAAAGCCGTTTCGGGCGCCGTGCGTACTCCCATTCCGTGCCCTTCCGTCGGGAGCCATATGTACCATGCTCCAGGAGGAAGCGTGCCGACGCAGACGCGGTTGGGAAAAACGGGGCGGTTGTCCTCTCCTTTGAAAGAGGGGCCGGCTCCGCTAATCCCGACGCAGGTGACGATTGCGTCGTAGACGGGGGACTCGCTTTCGTTTCGAAGCACGACGAACTGCCAGACGAATCGATTGTCCTCGGGCTGACCGGTACGGTTTCGACCCCCTTCGTACCATGCCGATATGCGGGATGGCTGATACCGCTTGATGTCGTCCTCCCTGTTCCTTTTGCTCTGGCTGCCTTGCCAGAATGCGACAATCAAGGCCACCAAGGTAACGAGTCCGATGAATGCTTGGACAATCAGATTGGCGATGTCTATATCAATGCCAAAAATCATTGGATGGTCACCGGCTCAGCGTCGTGGGGCGATAATTCTAACTCCGAATAATACGGCTTGATCGATGGTCGACGTTACGTAAACGTCAAAATGGGTTTGTCTTAACAGCCTTATTTTCTTAAGACAAACTTGCCGCAACGCCAATTCAAAGAGTTTGCCGTGACGCAGACAGATGCAGTTGGTTGCTGAAAAGCGTGGTTATTTGGGCAGGATTCGCTTCAAAACGCCCGTCGATTATTACGATCTAATGCAGCCTGTAGGGTGGATGTACTTCGATAAGCAGTAGTCGACATGCTCTGGTTTTGAACGAAAAGTCCCAGAGACAATCGATAACGATTCTTCTTTGATGATGCGAGCGGCGCTACCATTAGCAGCGCCGCTTGTTTTCCGCTCGCAGATAGATCCCGCCATGTTGACCACCGAATGCATCTTGACCGACGTGCTCGTACTCCTATTCGGGCACAGAAATTGGAGGCGCGGCCCCCAGCGTCTACTCAGCGAAATTCGTTAAGAAAGCTGACATCGAACACTGTGAACTCCGTCATCGAATCGAATCTCATTGACTGGGATGCGTTCATTAATGATGACTTTGATGCCTATTTCAAAGCT
>DBEWTI010000109.1:0-18973 GCA_048205975.1 Collinsella sp. | reverse complement strand
GCGGACCCGCCACCGCGGGACAGCCCCTCTTTTCTTATTGATCCGTTGGGGACGGAGGAAAACGGATCATGTAGAACTGGCAAGGGCATGGTTTGATCGCGCGATCCACCCCAGTCTGGCGGCTGCCGATTCGGTGCGGTTCGAAAGGGTTATTCGGCGCCATGGTGACCGGTGGTACTCTTGTATCCGTTTGAAATCGAGCGAAGGAGTGCCGCTATGGAGCAATCGAGCCTGTTTGGTGACGGTGTGGACATCGATACCGAAACGCCCGCGAGCGCGGATACCGCTGCACCGGCCGATGCCCGTGCCCAGGCGGCAGCGCGTGCGGCCATGCTGCGCCACGAGCTCGATTACCACGCCTATCGCTACTACATGCTCGACGCGCCCGAGATCACGGACGCCGCCTTTGACAAAATGCTCGTTGAGCTGCAGGAAATTGAGGCGACCTACCCCGATCTGGTAACGCCCGACAGCTATACCCAGCGTGTGGGCGGATACGTGAGCGAGCAGTTTACGCCGGTCACGCATATGGCGCGCATGTATTCCATGGATGATGCCATGGATCTGGACGAGCTTGACGCGTGGCTTCAGCGCGCCGAGGATGCGCTCGGTGCCGGCAGCGTCACCTATACCTGCGAGCTTAAGATCGACGGTTTGGGCGTGGCGCTTACCTACCAAAACGGAACCTTCGTGCGCGCGGCCACACGTGGCGATGGCACCACGGGCGAGGACGTGTCGCTCAACGTCCGTACCATCAAGGATGTGCCCATGCACCTGTCCGAGGCAGCGCTCGCCCACATGGGCGCCGACCGCGAGCGTACCATCGAGGTGCGCGGCGAGGTCTATATGCCCAAGGGCAGCTTTGTGCGCCTAAACGACGAGGCCGATGCCGAGGGTCGCGATCCCTTCGCCAACCCACGCAACGCCGCTGCGGGATCCCTGCGCCAAAAGGACCCCAAGGTCACGGCGCGCCGCGATCTGGCCACCTTTATTTACGCCATCGCCGATACCGATCCGCTGCACGTTCACAGCCAGCGCGAGTTTCTGGACTGGCTGCGTAGCGCCGGCTTTAGCGTCAACCCCAACGTGGCACGCTGCGCCACACCCGCCGAGGTCCACGAGTTCTGTGCCCAGGCGCTCGAGCACCGCGGTGACCTGGATTACGACATCGACGGCGTGGTCGTAAAGGTCGACAGCTTCCAGCAGCAGCTCGACCTGGGCTTTACCGCCCGCGCACCGCGCTGGGCCATTGCCTTTAAGTTCCCGCCCGAGGAAAAGCAGACCGTCCTGCGCGAAATTCGCATCCAGGTGGGCCGCACCGGTGTGCTCACGCCGGTCGCCGAGTTCGATCCGGTGACGGTTGCCGGCTCCACCATCGCGCGCGCCACGCTGCACAACATCGACGAGATCCGTCGCAAAAACGTGCGCGAGGGCGACACCATTATCGTGCACAAGGCAGGCGATGTAATCCCCGAGGTCGTGGGTCCGGTGCTCGATAAGCGCCCGGCCGATTCGGTCGACTGGCACATGCCCGAGGTTTGCCCCGTGTGCGGCAGCCCCGTGGTCCATGAGGACGGTGAGGTGGCCTACCGCTGCGTGTCCATCGACTGCCCCGCACAGCTCAAAGAGCGCCTACTCCACTGGGTGAGCCGTGGCTGCATGGACGTGGACGGCCTGGGCGATGAGATCGTCGACAAGATGATCGCCGCCGGCCTGATCCACGATGTCGCGGACTTCTACCAGCTCACAGTCGACGACATCGCCGGCCTGGACACGGGACGCACCTATGCCAGCTCCAACAGCAAAAAGGGCGTCAAGAAGGGCGACCCCATTCCGGTAGGCCTCAAGACGGCCGAGAAAATCATCGCCGAGCTCAACAAGTCCAAGAGCCAGCCGCTCGGTCGCGTGCTGTTTGCCCTGGGCATCCGCCACGTGGGCAAGAGTGTGGGCGAGGTTATTGCCGAGCGATTCCTGTCGATTGACAAGCTCATCTTGGCGAGCGAAGAGGATATCGCCGAGTGCGAGGGCATCGGTCCCAAGATTGCGGCGAGCGTCAAGCAGTTCCTGGCCGTGCCCGAAAACCTTGCCGTGCTGGAGCGTCTGCGCCAGGCGGGCCTGTCGCTCGAGGTCGACTTGGGCGCCGCGCATGCACAAGCCGCAGCCGACGCGGGCGTGGCGGGCGAGCTCGCCGATGCACAACCGCTCGCGGGTCTGACCTTTGTGCTCACGGGCACGCTCGTCAACCGCACGCGCGACGAGGCGGGCGCGGCGCTCAAGGTGCTTGGCGCCAAGGTTTCGGGCAGTGTGTCAAAGAAGACGAGCTATCTGGTCGCCGGTCCCAAAGCGGGCTCCAAGCTCGCCAAGGCCGAGCAGCTGGGCGTGCCCGTGCTGGATGAGGATGCACTCGAGCAGATCTTGGCTACTGGTCAGGTGCCCCAGGCTTAAGGCATCAATAGTCAAATTGAAGAACCGCCCGGAAGCACGATGCCTTCCGGGCGGTTCTTACTTTGCTGGGGAAACGGGCACCGTGATCTGCGTTACGTAGGTTGCCGGATCGTCGCTGATGATGTCGTCGATGAGGGCAATCTCGCGCGACGGACCGGCGGGCGTCAGGTTGTGTTCATGCATGTAGCTCAGCAGTTGCTCGTAGCGCGGGGCTGCTTGCCCGTGCGTGCCGCGGAAACTAATGGTCAGACACCGTGCGGCGGGCCGAACCTCGACATCCCCTAGGTAGTCATCCGTGTCATCCAGCAGCAGAAAGACCTCGTCGTAGCCATCAAAGTCGCCGGCGGCAAGGCGTTCGGGCGCGATCCCGACGCCCAAGTTGCCCAGAAAAACAAACGTCTCGTGCTGGCCTTTCTGCAGCTGACGAATCTGCCACTCCAGCGCATAGGCGTCGGTAGGGTTGACGCGTTCGCGCAATACGGCGCAGCGAAGCTCGGGCGCATCGATTGCGCAAATAGCATCGAGCTCGGTGTTCAACGCATCGTGCAGCAGGGCAAGTCGGTTATCGATCTTGCGCGACACGCGTTCGAGCTCGCGGCGCTTGCGCTCGATGAGCTCCTGCTGCTGGGCCAGTTGCCGCTGCATGAGGTCCACATCACGTGTGGTCACAAACTCACGGATTTGTGCCAACGGCAAGTCGAGAACACGCAGGTGACTGATGGTGTTGAGGGTGGAGAGTTGCCGTGATCCGTAGTAGCGGTACCCACTCACCGGATCGATGCGCGCCGGGTCCAGCAAGCCCATCTGCTCGTAATGACGCAGTGTGCCAACGCTCAGGTTAAACAGGCGCGCCACCTCGCCAATGCGGAGCAGGCCGTCGGTATGTTCATTGGACGTGTCAGTCACGGGATTGCTCCTTTCGGCAGAAAGCAGGACGGGGTCGCTAGGTTTGCGTTGTCCCGCTACGCTACCAGCTTGTCAAAAGTGCCGCGGCGGTTGAGCGCCGTAAACGCCACCACGCAAATGGCTGCCGAAAGAATCGATCCGCACGGCGAGGCGATGCCCATGGGAAACAGCGTGTCGGAATAGGCGTTCGACAACAGCCATGCGCCCGGCACGCGAATGAGCGCCACGGCCAGCACGTTATGCGCAAAGCCGATGTAGCTCTTGCCGTACGCGGCGAAAAAGCCGCTAAAGCAAATGTGAATACCGGCAAAAATCGCGTCGAAAATGTAACTGCGCATATAGCCGGTGCCGGCTGCGACCACCGCGGCGTCCTTGGCAAAAAAGCCGATAAACGCCGGCGCCACCAGCCACATCAGCGCCGTGATCAGGCAGCCATACACTACCGAGATTGTCATGGCATCTTTGAGCACCTGACGTGCACGATCGCCCTTGCCCGCGCCGGCGTTTTGCGCCGTGAGCGCGCTGACGGTGGCACCCATGGAACTCGGCACAATGAACAAAAAGCTGATCATCTTCTCGACCAGGCCTACGGCAGCGGCATCGACCAGGCCGCGATGGTTGGCGATGACGGTGATGAACATAAACGCCACCTGGATGCAGCCGTCCTGCACGGCTACGGGAACGCCAATCTTGAGGATGCTGCCGAGCACCTCGGGCTGGGGGCGCAGATCGCTGCGTTTGACGTGGATGTTTGTGCGGCGGCTCTTGAGCCACATGAGCGCAAGCGCCACGCTTGCCGTCTGCGCGATCACCGTGCCGAGTGCCGCACCCACGGGGCCGAGTCCCATGTGGCCAATAAACAGAAAATCGAGCGCGATGTTGATGACGCACGCCACGCCGATCACGTACATGGGCGAGCGCGAATCGCCCAGGCCGCGAAAGATGGCCGAAAGGATGTTGTACGCGGCGATGCACGGAATGCCGATAAAGCAGATGCGCAGGTAGGCGGCAGTGCCCTCGACGGCTTCGGCCGGTGTGCCGATGAGTGCCACGATCTGCGGGCACAGCGCGAGCAGGAGCGCGGCCAGTACCACCGAGACGCCAATAAAGAGCGTGATGGTGTTACCGATGGCGGCCTCGGCGCGGTCAAAGCGGCGCGAGCCCACGGCGTGGCCGACGATGACGGTCGTTCCCATGGCCAGGCCCACGAGCGTCACGGTAATGATATAGAGCGTCTGCGCGCCGTTGCCCACAGCGGTGATGCCGGCGGCGCCGCTAAACTGCCCGATAAAGTACAGGTCGGCCATGCCGTAGAGCATCTGCAAAAAATAAGAGAGCATATAGGGCAGGGCGAAGACCGCGATGGTCTTGAGGACATTACCGCGTGTGAGGTCGTGTTCCATGGGCGGGACTTTCTGGCTTGGTTCGTTTACGTACCAGTGTAGTGAAAACCCTACAACGATTATAGAGTCAAGGTATATGTTGGCGGTGGGGCTAAAAATTCGCGCCTTCAATCATTTCCATTTGAATACGGTCGTGCGCCGCGCGGGTTTAGTGCCTGCGCTAACCTTGCAGAAACCGATTTCGGAACACTTGACACCATCGCTCGGCGCGCAATAATACGTGCGTTTGCGAACAACGTTTGATGGGGGATGAACCTGCGTGCGCAATCTCAAAATACTGTTTTCCTACTTGGGGGCATACCGCCGCGATGCCATTCTCGGCGTGATGTTCGTCTCGGTCGAGACCGCGCTCGAGCTGTTTATCCCAGTCATCATGGCCAACATCATCGACGTGGGCGTGCCCACGGGCGACGTCAACTACATGCTGCTACAAGGCGCATGCATGCTGGTGTGTGCCGCGTTTTCGCTGGTACTGGGCTTGGGCTACGCGCGCACGTCCGCCCGTGTCGCATCGGGCCTGGGCGCTAACTTGCGAGAGGCCGAGTATCGCAAGATCCAGACGCTCGCCTTTGGCAACCTGGACAACTATGACGCCAGCTCGCTTGTTACGCGCATGACCACCGACATTACTGTTATTCAGAACGCTATCGGCAATGGCTTCCGCCCCATGGTGCGTGGACCGGTGACGCTCATCGTCGGCCTGGTCTATGCCCTGGTACTGTCGCGCCCGCTCGCCACGGTCTTCGCGATTATCCTGCCTGTACTGGCGATTGTGCTGGGCGTTATCACCTACCGTGTGAGTCCGCTCTACCGCCAGCTGCAGACCTCGATGGACCACCTCAACGGCGTGGTGCAGGAGGACCTCACCGCCGTGCGCGCTGTTAAGGCGTATGTGCGCGCCGAGCACGAGGAAGCCAAGTTCGATACCGTCAATACCGAGCTCGCGCACACGGCGACGAAGACTTTCGGCAATGCCGTGCTCAACCTGCCGGTGTTTCAGCTGTCGATGTACGTAGCCGCCATCTCCATCCTGTGGATCGGCGGGCGCATGATTATCGCCGGCGAGCTGGGCGTGGGCTCGCTCACGGGCTTTATGAGCTACGTGCTGCTGATCATGAACTCGCTCATGATGATCTCCAACGTGTTTCTGCTGCTCACGCGCGCGCTCACGAGTGTGGGCCGTATCGCAGAGGTGCTCGATGAGGAGCCCTTTATCGCCAACCCTGCGGGAGACCTCGCGATTGCGGCGCCAGCGGACGGCAGTATCGAGTTTCGCGACGTTTCCTTTAAATACCGCGCGGATGCAGCCGAGGACGTGCTCGAGCATATCGACCTTTGCATTGAGGCGGGCTCCACGGTGGGCGTGCTCGGCGGCACGGGTTCGGGCAAGAGCTCGCTTGTGCAGCTGATTGCGCGCCTGTACGACGCCACCGAGGGCGCCGTGCTTGTGGGCGGACACGACGTGCGCGACTACGACCTGGCTACCTTGCGCGACGCGGTGGGCATTGTGCTGCAGAAGAATGTGCTGTTCACGGGCACCGTGCGCGAGAACCTGCAGTGGGGCGATCCGCAGGCGTCGGACGATGAGCTCCTCGCGGCTTGCCGCGCGGCGTGCGTGGACGAGTTCCTCGATCGCATCGGCGGGCTGGACGGCGAGTTGGGCCAAGGCGGCGCCGGTGTTTCGGGTGGCCAGAAGCAACGCCTGTGCATCGCGCGCACGCTGCTCAAGCATCCGCGCGTGCTCATCTTTGACGATTCGACCAGCGCGGTCGATATGGCGACCGACGCTAAGATTCGCGAGCACATCGCTCAGATCCCCGATACGACCGTGCTCATCATCGCCCAGCGCATCGCGAGCGTCATGGATGCCGACCGCATTGTGGTGTTGGACGACGGTCGTGTCCACGGCGTGGGCACGCACGAGGAACTGCTGGCGGGCGACAACATATACCAGGAGATTTATGCCTCGCAGATGGAGTTTGCGGGGAACGCGGACGCCGCCGGCGGCAGCGACGATGGCTGCGCGAATGATCCGTTTTCCTCCGTCCCCAGCGGATCGACCTTGGAAGGGGGTGAGCGCCATGCCTAAGACCGCAGCCCAAGCACGCCCGGCCGACCTCAAGCGCACTGTGCGCCGCCTGCTCTCCTACATGGGTCACGCCAAGTTCTCGCTGCTCGCAGTGGGTGTGCTTGCCTCTGTTGCGGCCATCGCAAGCCTTGCCGGTACCTACATGGTGCGCCCCATCGTCAACGGTTTGGCAACGGGCGGCGAGGAACTGCTCGCTAGGCAGGTTATCTTTACCGCTGCCATCTACGCCGCGGGCGTGCTCTCGGCTCTGGGCTACTCGCAGATTATGGTGCGCGCGGCCCAACGCGTGGTGTCCGATATTCGCCGCGACCTGTTCGCGCACATCCAGACGCTGCCGCTCAGTTATTTTGACAGCACGCGCTCGGGTGACATCATGAGCTTTTTCACCAACGACGTCGACACCGTCTCCGAGGCGCTCAACAACAGCTTTGCCAACGTGATTCAAGCCGCCATTCAGGTTGTGGGCACCACGGCCATGCTCATCATCCTTAACTGGCAGCTCACGATTATCACACTCGTGTGCGATGCGGCCATTGTGCTGTATGCGCGCTACTCGGGCGCGCGCTCTAAGCGCTTCTTTGCCGCCCAGCAGGCATCGCTTGGCGACTTGGACGGATATATCGAAGAGATGGTCTCGGGCCAAAAGGTCATCAAGGTTTTTAACCGCGAGGCAGCGAATGTCGCCGGCTTCACCTGCCGCAACGACGAGCTTCGCCGCACCGGCACCGCCGCCGTGAGCTATGCCAACTCCATGGTGCCCATGACCGTCGTGATTGGTTACGTCAATTATGCGATTGTCGCCGTGGCGGGCGGCATGCTCTGCATCAAGGGACTCGCCGACGTAGGTGCGCTCGCGAGCTATCTGGTCTTTGTGCGCCAGGCGGCCATGCCCATCAACCAGTTTACGCAGCTGGGCAACTTCTTGCTCAACGCGTTGGCCGGCGCTGAGCGCCTGTTTGCCGCCATGGATCTTGAGCCCGAGGTGGACGAGGGCTGCGTGGAGCTGGTGCAGACGGGCGACGCCGCGTGGGCATGGAAGATTCCCGAGGGCCAGGGCGTGGGCGCGTACGGGCACCTGCATGATGTGGCTGCCGTTGATGAGTCGGGCCGTGCGGTGGCTGCCGACGGTACCGAGCTCACGTGCGGCTTGGTCCCGCTTGCCGGTGACGTGCGCTTCCATGCCGTGGACTTTTCCTACGTGCCGGGCACCCGCGTGCTCACGGACCTCAACCTGTTTGCCAAGCCGGGGCAAAAGATTGCGTTTGTGGGCTCGACGGGCGCCGGAAAGACGACCATCACAAACCTCATCAACCGCTTCTACGAGGTCGATGACGGTGAGATCACGTACGATGGCATCGACGTCAAGCACATTGCCAAGGCCAGTCTGCGCGGGTCGCTCGGCATTGTGCTGCAGGATACGCACCTGTTTAGCGGCACCATTGCGCAGAACATTCGTTTTGGCAAGCTCGACGCGACTGACGAGGAGGTGCGCGCCGCCGCCGAGGCCGCCTGCGCCGACTCGTTTATCCGCCGCCTGCCGCAAGGCTACGACACGCCGGTCACGGCCGACGGTGCCAACCTGTCACAGGGTCAGCGCCAGCTGCTCGCCATCGCGCGCGTGGCCGTGGCCGATCCGCCGGTGCTCATCCTGGACGAGGCAACAAGCTCCATCGACACACGCACCGAAAAGCTCATCGAGCGCGGCATGGACCGCATCATGCGCGGGCGCACTACGTTTATGATCGCGCACCGCCTGTCCACCGTCCGCGACGCCGACGCGATCATGGTCCTCGAACACGGCCGCATCATCGAACGCGGCACCCACGAGGAGTTGCTTGCGCTGCACGGCGAGTACTGGCAGTTGGCGCATGGCTTGAAAGAGTTGGATTAACCCGTTTGAGCACGGTGCTTTGGCTCTCCGCGCCCCTTCACCCCGCTTCAAACCATCACAACATTCGATGTTTTTTGCCAAAATCGGGAAAAGCATCGAATGTTGTGATGGTTTTTCTGCCACTCGATCGGGCGGAATCGCTTTCTTGCGCACGAAGGTGTGCGGACCCGTGGGCAGGGGAATAAGGTTGGTTATCCGACCCATTGGAGGGCTCATGGACCTGCCGATCGTCCTGTCCCATAAGACTGCCTGGCTGTACCACAACGTGGCGCGCCCATCTGAGCCGCTTTCGCGAGCAAGCAGTCTATACGATGAGGACTCGATTGCCGACGAGGCGGAGTCGACCGCGGACCTGCCCAAACTGGGGTTAGATGCCAAGGGGCTGAGAATATCTACGGCGGTCGAGATTGTTGCCGACTATCTGGCCTCACTTGGCATCCCGCATGAGGAGCTCGATCGTATCGATACGCTGGTCAGCTTCGATTTTGAACGCTCTCGGCCGGCGGGTCTCCGACGCCACGTGTTTGGGGCGCCCATACCTTCGGATCATCTTATCGAGGTGGCAGAGGGTCTCTTGGTGGTTGATGAGGTCATGTGCTTTGTCCAGGCGGGCTCGTGGATGAGTGAGCCCGAGCAGCTGGAGTATGGGTATGAAATCTGCGCCCGATACCATTTGAATCATTTGTCGTCAGGCGGTTATATCGAGATGGGGCAGAGGTATACCGTTGCCGACTTGATCGCTTATTGCGATGAGAACCGATCTCGTCAGGGGGCTACACGTGCGGCTGCCGTGCTCAAACGCGTGCACGATGGCGCGCGGTCGCCCATGGAGACGGCCACCGCAATCATGGTCGTAGCAAAACGTTCCCAGGGAGGGCTGGGATACGCCAAGATCGAGCTCAACCATCGGGTCGATGTTCCCAACGAGTTCAAGTATCTCGCAAAGGCCGGGTATTTCGAGATCGACGTATATGCGCCTGCGAGCGGTACGGGGATTGAATACAACGGCTCGGACCATCTTGATAAACAGCGCAGCGCGTCGGATGCGGAGCGTATGACCGTGCTGAGCGCGCTGGGCTTTAGGGTGATCGTCCTCACCGGGACTCAGTTTGCCCACCAGCTGCAATTGCACCGGGCGATGAACGCCATCGCGCTCGCTATGGGCCTCAAGTGCGACCGAAGCGAAGCGTTCCAAAAGCGTCAGAATGACCTGCGAGAATTCGTGATTCGTCACTGGGACGGCGGCCTTTAGGGGCGTTCTGGCCCTTCTACGGGGTGCCGTGGGCAGGCAAACCATCACAACATTCGACGTTTTTTGCCAAAATCGGGAAAAGCATCGAATGTTGTGATGGTTTGTGTGTTGAGGATGGGCTTGGAAAGTCCGTTTTGCTCGAAGCGACCTGTCCTGTCGTACGGGTGTCGGCATGATTCTCCCGTGGGGTATTATGTTTTCCGAAGAATAAAACGCCGCGTGAGGGGAGGGCTGCGTGGACGGGCACGTGCAACATGACGGCTTTGGCCGCGATATCAACTACCTGCGCATTGCCGTTACCGACAAGTGCAATTTCCGCTGCATTTACTGCATGCCGGCCGATGGCGTGGCGCCCCGCGCGCACGACGAGCTGCTCAGCGCCGAGGAAATCGCCCGCTTTGTGCGTCTGGTAGCGGGTGAGGGCATTCGCCGCGTACGCCTGACGGGTGGCGAGCCGCTGGTCAGCCGCCGTATCATTCCGCTCATTCGCGACATCCGCGCGATTCCGCAGATCGAGGACATCTCGCTCACCACCAATGGCGCTCTGCTGCCCAAGCTGGCACCGCAGCTCAAGGACGCGGGGCTTAACCGCGTCAACATTTCGCTCGACACGCTCGACCCTACGCTGTTTGGAAAGATCACGCGTCTAGGTCGACTCGAGCAGACCATGGCCGGCATCGACGCGGCGCTGGCTTGGGGCTTTGAGCCCGTTAAGGTCAACTGCGTTGTAGTGCGCCGACTCAACCAAGATGTGGCGGCCCTCGCACGCCTAACCGTTGACCGCCCCATCCACCTGCGCTTTATCGAATACATGCCCATCGGCGACGAACACACGAGCTCGCATTGCGCCGTGGACCCGCATGCGCCTGCGCTCAATCCCGAGTTGTGGGACGCGAGCGATACCGTGCCGAGCGACGAGTTGCGGGCACGCATCAATGCCGGGGCCACCGCGGCGGGACTGGGCGAGCTCGAGCCGCTCGACATCAACGACGCTCCTGCCGGCGCGGGCCCTGCGCGCTACTGGCACTTTCCGGGCGCGGCGGGTACGGTCGGCTTCATCAGCGCCATGTCCAACCATTTTTGCGCGAATTGCAACCGTCTGCGCCTGACGGCCGATGGCAACGTGCGTCCGTGCCTGTTCAGCGATGCCGAGTATTCGGTGCGTGAGGCGCTGCGCCGTGGTGATGATATGCAGGTGCTTTCGATTTGGCGCGATGCCGTGGCCCACAAACCGCAGGAACACGCGATAATTGAGGGCACGCAACGATTTATGTCCCAAATCGGAGGATGATCATATGGCCAAGAGCAGGTACGCCGATGCCACCAAGGCCGCTCGCAGGGCCGCGATGTCTGCCCACAAAGCCACGGTTGCGGCGAATGCTGGCAACGCTGACGCGTCCGCGCAGCCGTCTGCCAGCGCTGTCGCCGAGCCCGCCCGTGACGCCCGTCGCGACGAGCTGACGCACGTGGACGCCAAGGGCGAGGTACGCATGGTCGACGTGTCCGACAAGGCCGAGACCCATCGCATTGCCATCGCCGAGGGCACCATCCTCATGCACCCCGAGACGCAGGCTATGGTGCTGCAGGACCGCGCCAAAAAGGGCGACGTGCTTGCCTGCGCGCGCGTGGCGGGCATCATGGCCATCAAACGCACGAGCGACATCATCCCCATGTGCCATCCGTTGCTCATTACCAAGAGCAAGTGCGACATTGCGCCCATCGCTCCGGCGGGGACGCCGGCCGAGGACGTGCCCGAGGGCTGGGCGCCGGCGCGCGCAGACGGACAGGTTGGCTTTCACGTGCTGGTTACGGCCGGCGTAACGGGCAAGACGGGTATCGAGATGGAGGCGTTGACCGGCGCGAGTGCCGCGTGCCTTACGATCTATGACATGTGCAAGGCCGTCGATCGCGGCATGGAGATCGTCGACGTGCGCCTGCTGCACAAGGAGGGCGGCCGCTCGGGCGTGTGGGATCGCGCAGAGCGTCAGGCCGCTGCTGTTGAGGCCGTGGCCGCTGACGGTGCCGCGCCCGCGAGCGCACCTGCCGCTGTCGCACCCGCAGCTCCGACACCGGCCGTCCCCGCGATCGCGTTTATCGGCTACCAAAACTCGGGCAAGACCACGCTCGTCGAGAAGGTTATCGCCGAGCTCACCCGCCGCGGCCTGCGCGTGGGTTCGCTCAAGCATCATGGGCATCACGGCTTTGATATCGATGTACCCGCTAAGGATACGTGGCGCCATCACCAAGCCGGATCCAAGCACGTGGGCCTTATCTGCGCCACGCGCTGGGCGGAGTACGCCGACACGCGCGAGGAGGACGAGATGCCCGCGCGCGAGCTGCTGTCGCGTTACAACGATGTCGACGTGGTGATCATCGAGGGCTACAAGACCGAGGGCTTCGACAACATCGTCGTCGCGCGCTCCGGTGTCGACCGTCTTCGCGGCAAGAGCTCGCTCGACCTGGTCGACGGTCACACGCTGGCCCTTGCCTGCAACGAAGCCCTGGCGCGTCAGGCCTTCGACGCCGGCTTTGCGACCCGAGCCATCAACATCAACGACGCTCGAGCCATCTGCGATCTGATCCAAGACCATCTGGTCTAAAACCTGCCAAAAGGGGACAGGTTTATTTTGGCAGGCTTTATCTGGTCAAACGCCATTTCCACCACAAAGGGGCCAGGCACCTTTGTGGTGGTTTTGGCCAAAGAGGCTTTGACTTAAAGCTACCTCAAGGTGTAATAATCGCTGACAAACGATCGCGATTACGGAGGTCCCATGTCAAAACTGTACTTTATGCGTCACGGCCAAACGCTCTTTAACCTGCTTCGCCGCAAGCAGGGTTGGTGCGATTCGCCGCTCACCGAGCTGGGAATCGAGCAGGCTAAAACTGTCGGCGCGACCCTGAGAGGGCGTGGCCTTACGTTTGACCATGCGTACAGTTCGACGTCCGAGCGTGCGTGCGACACGCTTGAGCTTGCGTTTCCCGGTCAGCCTTACGAGCGCGTCAAGGGCCTTAAGGAGTGGAACTTTGGCAAGTTTGAGGGCGCGAGCGAGGATTTGAATCCGCGCCTGCCGTACGGCGATTTTTACAAGCAGTATGACGGCGAGGGCGAAGACGAGTTTCGCGAACGCATGATGGCGACCATCACCGAGCTCATGCAGCGCCCTGGGCATGAGAGCGTGTTATGCGTGAGCCATGGTGCCGCAGCGGCTCAGGTCATGCGCGGCGTGGGCGTGGAGCCGCTCAAGATGAAGAACCGCATCGGCAACTGCTGCGTGCTCGAACTCGACTTTAATCCCGCCACCAGCACATTCACTCTCGCAGACCTGTACAACCCTTACGGTACCCCGCGCGAATAACATCGGGTTATCAGCCAAAACCGCCACAAAGGGGCCAGGCACCTTTGTGGCGGTTTTGCCGTTTACGGGCGATTTCCTACCGTTCAGCGGACTTTCGCGCCAATGGGGCTTACGCCGCATGCAAGTTTCATCCTACAATCGCCCACGTGCTCACAAGTTTGTTACTCCTCGGGAGGCATCACTTGCGCATAATAGAAGACGAGGAATGTCGCCCCGTCGTCTAGCGCCGATGTCCGAGGAGTTTTTTCATGCTCATTTTAAAGAAGATCAACAATAACGTTGCTCTTGCCGCCAGCGATGACGGCCGAGAGGTTGTTGTCTTTGGCAAGGGCATCGGTTTTCACGAGATGCCCTATGAGCTTGCCGATGAGTCGCTCATTCAGCGCAAATTCTATAACGTTCCCGAGAGCCTGCAGGATATGGTGGGCACCCTTCCCGACGATGTGCTGCTCGCGGCAAGCGACATTGCCTGCTTCGCATCCCAGCAGCTTGGTTGCAAGCTGTCCGGTGGCCTACCCTTTATCCTGGCAGATCACCTGCAGTTTGCCGTTCAGCGCGACGACGACCAGCTCAGCGCTCCCAACCCGCTCGAGCACGAGGTGGCCTTCATCTACCCGCGCGAGCTCGAGATCGGCCAGGCCGCGCTCGCCATCGTGCAAAAGCACACCGGCGCCAAGCTGGGTCAGAACGAGGCCACGAGCATCGCGCTCCACATCGTTAACGCCGAGGTCGACGGCATGGGCCGCGCCAAGGACATGGACTTCATCATGAAGAGCACCCGCGTGCTCGACGAGGTAACCCATTCCGTGGAAAAGCAGCTCGGCTGCTCGCTCGACACGGCGTCGTACTGCTACATTCGCTTTCTTGCGCACCTGCGCTTTTTGGTTCGCCGCCTTGTTAAGGGCAGCTGCACACAGACCGAGAACTCCTCGCTGTTTATGCAGGCCGCCCGCGATTTTCCCGAGGCCTACCAGTGCGCGTACGCCATCAACCGCGTGTTCGAGAAAGAGTTCAAACAGAGCTGCTCGGACGAGGAGCTCTTGTATCTGATGATGCATATCAACCGTCTGCGATCGGCTTCGCAGACCGAATGAGTAAAGCCGCCAGCCCGGCGGCAATCGCAACAATTCTTTTTGGTTTCTAACTGCGGGCAAGGTACCGGCTCGCGGTAGGGGATATTTTTGTCGAAATTTGGAAAAGAGAGGACAGATCATGGCAGGTAAATACGACGATCTCGCTGCCCAGATCGTAGAGCTGGTTGGCGGCAAGTCCAACGTCAAATCCGTCGCACACTGCATTACCCGTGTTCGCTTTAAGCTCAAGGACGAGTCGAAGGCCAATGACGAGGCAATCTCCGAGCTGCCCAACGTCATCAAGGTCATGCACGCCAACGGCCAGTACCAGGTTGTTGTGGGTAACATCGTCGAGGACGTCTACGACGCCGTCCTCAAGGCCGGCGGTTTTAGCGACGGCGGCGCCGTCGACGCCGATGACGACGATGCCGCTTCCAAGGGCGTTACCGATGTGATCATCGATCTCATCTCGGGCATCTTCGCCCCCATGCTCGGCACCTTCGCCGCTGCCGGTATCATGAAGGGCCTGCTGGCGCTCGCTACCTTCCTGGTCCCGAGCTTTGCCAACGACGGTGCTTACACGCTGCTCTACACCGTCGCCGACGGCATGTTCTACTTCCTGCCCGTGGTGCTTGGCTACACCGCCGCCAAGAAGTTCAAGATGAGCGAGTTCAACGGCATGGCCATCGCCTTTGCCCTGGTGTATCCCACCATGGTTGCCCTGACCTCGGGTGAGGTTGTCGGCTCCGTCGAGCTCGGCTTTGCTGGCACCTTCTCTTGGTACACCACGTTCCTGGGCCTGCCGCTCATCATGCCTGCCTCGGGTTACACCAGCTCCGTTATCCCCATCCTGCTCATGATCTGGTTCGGCTCTACCCTCGAGCACTGGGTTAAGAAGTGGATGCCCGCTTCTATGAAGATGTTCTTCACCCCGCTGATCGTCGTCACCGTTACCGTCACTCTTGGCTACCTGGTCATTGGCCCCATCGCCACGCTCATCACCAACCTGCTCGGTGAGCTCTTCGCGCTGCTGTTTGGCCTGCCCATGATCGGTTCCATCTTGGGCTGCACCCTCACCGGTGCCTTCTGGATGTGCCTGGTCATCTTTGGCTTCCACTGGTCCCTCGTGCCCATCGCGCTGGTCAACCTGTCCACTCTGGGCTACGACTACGTTCTGGGCTCCGTTATCGCCCACTCCTTCTCGCTGGGCGCCGTGCTCTTTGCCATGTATCTCAAGAACAAGGACGAGAAGTTCCGCGGCATCGCGCTGCCGGCCATGATCTCCGCCTTCTTCTTTGGCGTCACCGAGCCCGCTATCTACGGTGTCGCCCTGCCCGATAAGAAGGCCTTCATCAACGCCAGCATCGGTTCTGCTGTGGGTGGCCTCATCATTGGTCTCTCCGGCGCCGTGGTGTACATGTCCGGCGGTCTGGGCGTCTTTAACTGGCTGTCCTTCATCGATCCCTCCGGTGTTAACGGCATCAACCATATGATCTGGGCTATCGTTGCCTCGCTCGTGGGTGCCGCCGTGGGCTTCGCGATCGAGTTTGTCACCTACAAGCCCGAGGCTGCCAAGTAACCCAAACGACAAAGACTCGGTACCAAGCCGGCGGGGGAGCGCCCCGCCGGCTTTTTTCAAAGGGGCTAGATGCCATGCGCTCGTCCGAGCGACTGCCCAAAATCAAAACCATGCCGGTTTACTACGATGAATCTTCGGGGGTCGACCACACCGTGATTTTTCGGAAATCGGCAAGCCATCTACCTGCGGTTTTAGTTTTGCAATTTCCGGTGTGCTCGGGGGTCATCGATCCATCGTAGTAAACCGACATAGTTTTGATCGAACGGTCCTCGCGCGGGGCGTTCGGTGCGCGCCTCGCCACGAAACAGGCCTATCTACTACGTTTAAGTGGCAGGGGCCAACCACACGGTGGTTTCCCCAAAACCGCCAAGCCTTCTACCTGCGGTTTTATTTTTGGCAATTGCGGCATGGTCGGGGGCTCGGGGTAAAACGTAGTAGATAGGCCGGTTTTGTGGCGGCGGTTTTCGCTCGGACCCCGAGCGGGGCGCAAATTACCCCGCGGACGCCGCCCCAGCGTCCGTGGAACCCGCCCAACACGTACGAAAGGAGCCAACATGGCTTTTCCCGATGGATTTCTGTGGGGCGGCGCCACTGCCGCCAATCAGTGCGAAGGCGGATACAACGAGGACGGCAAGGGCCTCGGTGTTCCCGACATCATGACCGGCGGCACGGTCTCCGAGCCACGCCATATCACCGATGGCATTCTGCCCCAGTACCACTATCCCAGCCACGAGGCCGTGGATATGTACCATCACTACCTCGACGACATCAAGCTCTTTGGCGAGATGAGCTTTAAGTGCTACCGCATGTCCATCAACTGGAGCCGCATCTTCCCCAACGGCGACGAGGCCGAGCCCAACCAGGCCGGCATCGAGTTCTACCGCAGCGTGTTCCAGGCCTGTCAGGAACAGGGCATCGAGCCCATGGTCACCCTCAGCCACTACGAGCTGCCCTATGGCCTGTCCAAAAACTACGGCGGCTGGAAGAACCCCAAGCTCATCGATTTCTACCTCAATTACGCCCGCACCGTCATGACCGAGTACAAGGGCCTGGTGCGCTACTGGCTCACCTTTAACGAGATCAATTGCCTGCTCATGGGCGGTTTTGGCGGCGTGATGGGTGGCGGCATGGTGCCCGAGGCAACTGACACGCCCATGGCCTTTGGCAACTGCGATTGGGACGATCCGCAGGCGCGCTTCGACGCCCTGCACCATCAGTTCTTGGCGAGCGCCAAGTGCGTCACCATGGGCCATCAGATCGATCCTCAAAACAAGATCGGCTGCATGATCGCCGGCAACGCCTGCTACCCGCACACGTGCAATCCGGCAGACGTTCTGGCTGCACAAAAGCAGCAGCGCGAGATGAACTTCTACTGCGGCGACGTGCAGGTGCGCGGTGCGTATCCCTCGTGGGCGCCCAGCGTGTGGCGCCGCGAAGGCGTGCACGTGGAGGTCTCGCCCGAGGACGCCGCCACGCTGGCCGCCGGCAAGGTCGACTTCTACAGCTTTAGCTACTACATGAGCGCCACCGCCACGGCCGACCCGGTACTGCTGGAGCAGGGCAACATCTTTGGTGGCGCCGGCAACGAGTACCTCAAGAAGAGCGATTGGGGTTGGGCGATCGATCCCGAAGGCCTGCGCTACTACCTGGAGGAGGTCTACGACCGCTACCAGGTGCCGCTGATGATCGTCGAGAACGGCCTGGGCGCGGTGGACGAGGTCGAGGCGGACGGTTCGATTCACGACAGCTACCGCATCGATTACCTGCGTGAGCATATCAAGCAGATGGAGATTGCCATCGAGGACGGCGTGGACCTGATGGGCTACACCATGTGGGGCTGCATCGATTTGGTGAGCGCCTCGACCGGCGAGATGAAGAAGCGCTACGGCTTCATCTACGTCGACAAGGACAACGACGGCAACGGCACGCTCGCCCGCAGCCGCAAGGACAGCTTCTTCTGGTACAAGAAGGTCATCGAGTCCAACGGTGCCGACCTGGCCTAGCCAAGTTTCAACCAGCGTAAACGTCGCAACCACCACAAAGGGGCCGGGCACCTTTGTGGTGGTTTTTGCTTTGGTAGATGGTTGGGACATGCCTTACAATCTACCAAGTAGTTCATGCTGGGCGGAAAGACGGAAGGGGCTCGATGCGACCCTAGTCAGGCATACGGATAGATTGAGCCAATGGACAGTGGATGAATGGCCGCTGCCCGCTATTCGTATGCGATAAGGAGTCCCCATGCCCACATCTGTATTCCCAAAAGTCCGCTCGTCGCTGTCCGTGCAGGCTAAACGCCTGGTGGCAATGCGCTTCCTCATCTACACCGGGTTTCAGACCAGTTATTTTATCGGCGTCATCGGAACGCTTACCTATGCGGACGATGCCTCGGTCGTGGCGACATCGCTGGCCGTCCTGTTTATGAATGTATTTGTGATCTTGGGATCCTTTGCGGGTGGCGCGGCGCTCGACGCCTGGGGTCCGCGCCGCCATTTCTTGCTGAGCATCATCGGCGCTCTCGCAACTGGCACGGCAATCATCGCCTTTGGTAGCGCGACCGGCGTCGTCCTACTCGGCGCGGTGTTTCTGGGCTTTACGATGGGATTCGCCCAGCCCATTGCCACATCCTATCCGGCCTACCTCACCGATGATCCCGTCGAGCTCAAAGATATCAACTCCGCCATCGCCATGTTCTCAAACGTGAGTATCATTGTTGGCCCCACACTGGGCGGCTTTGTCGCGACGGCTGCGTCGTCGCGCGCGGTGTTTGTGCTCATGATGCTCTTTACCGTGCTGGCGTTCGTCGTCGGTTGGGGCTTTAGGCCGCAGACCAGCCATGTCGCCGGGCATGCGGATGCCGATTCGGCAGAGGAAGGGGAGCGTGCGGGACAAAGCTCCAACCCCAGCACGTCCGCCCGCGCCACCTTCGCAGCCAGCATCAAGACAGTCTTCACCAACAGCGTCCTCGCGCTACTTTTCTGC